>NZ_JBHURV010000031.1:95018-112147 GCF_042673865.1 Streptomyces sp. NPDC056987 | reverse complement strand
CGCTTCCCGTACTACATGAACACCTACGGGATGCACTCCATCCACGGCCGCGCCCCCGCCATCGCCACCGGCCTCGCCACCTCCCGCCGCGACCTCTCCGTCTGGGTCGTCACCGGCGACGGCGACGCCCTCTCCATCGGCGGCAACCACCTCATCCACGCCCTGCGCCGCAACGTCAACCTCAAAATCCTCCTCTTCAACAACCGGATCTACGGGCTGACCAAGGGCCAGTACTCCCCCACCTCCGAGGTCGGGAAGATCACCAAGTCGACCCCGATGGGCTCGCTCGACGCGCCCTTCAACCCGGTGTCGCTGGCGATCGGCGCGGAGGCGTCGTTCGTGGCGCGCACGGTCGACTCGGACCGCAAGCACCTCACCCAGGTCCTCAGACAGGCCGCCGACCATCCCGGCACGGCCCTCGTCGAGATCTACCAGAACTGCAACATCTTCAACGACGGCGCCTTCGAAGTCCTCAAGGACAAAGAACAGGCCGCGGAGGCGGTGATCCGGCTGGAACACGGGCAGCCCATCCGCTTCGGCACCGACGGCGCCAAGGGCGTCATCCGGGACCAGGCCACCGGCGACCTCCAGGTCGTGCCCGTCACCCCGGAGAACGAGTCACAGATCCTCGTCCACGACGCGCACGCGGCCAGCCCCACCACCGCGTTCGCGCTCTCCCGCCTCGCCGACGCCGACACACTCCACCACACCCCCATCGGGGTGCTGCGCAGCGTGAAACGACCGGTCTACGACACCCTCATGTCCGACCAACTCGACACAGCCGTCGAACAACGCGGCAAGGGCGACCTCGGCGCCATGCTCGCAGGCGGCGACACCTGGACGGTCGTCGGCTGACGCCGCGGACGCCCTCGTCACGAGGCCCGGATCTCCTGGTACGACCTGTACGGACTAGGGGAGCCGGGCCTCGTCGTACACCTGGCGCGCCTTGAGCACCTGCTCGGCGCGCCGCTCCGTCCAGCGCGCCAGCCCCCACACCTGCTCGGCGGCCTCCTGCCCGAGCGCGGTCAGCGTGTAGTCGACGCGGGGCGGGATGACGGGCTTGGCATCGCGGTGGACGAAGCCGTCGCGCTCCAGTGTCTGGAGGGTCTGCGCGAGCATCTTCTCGCTGACACCACCGATCTCGCGCCGCAGTTCGCTGAAGCGGTACGAGCGCTCCAGCAGGGCGGCGAGGACGAGTACGCCCCAGCGGCTGGTCACATGCTCAAGGATCAGCCGGGAGGGGCACATCTGCTGGTTGACGTCGAGCCCTTTACTTACTTCCACATCAGTACCTTACTTCAAAGTGGGTACTTTCTCTGAGTTAGTGCAGTCCGTAGGGTGAGTGCCAGAGCACGGAACACGCGCAACACCGCACAGTGACCCGCACGAACTGGAGAACCCCCCATGAGCATCGTTGTCACCGGAGCCACCGGACACCTCGGCCGCCTGGTCGTCGAGGCCCTGCTGGCCGCGGACGTCCCGGCCGACGGGATCGCCGCCGTCGTACGGAACAAGGAGAAGGCCGCGGGCCTGGTGGCGAGCGGGGTCGAGCTGCGGGTCGCCGACTACGACGACCCCGAGTCCCTGAAGGGCGCCTTCCGGGCCGGCGACCGGGTGCTGCTGATCTCCGGCAGCGAGGTCGGCAAGCGCGTGCCGCAGCACACCGCCGTCATCGAGGCCGCGAAGGCGGCCGGCGTGGCCCAGCTCGCGTACACCGGCGTCCTCGGCGGGCCCGACGCCGACTTCGACCTGGCCGCCGAGCACAAGGTGACCGAGCAGCTGATCCTCGACTCGGGGCTGCCGTACACCTTCCTGCGCCACGGCTGGTACACGGAGAACTACACCGAGAACCTGGCGCCCGTGCTGGAGCACAACGCCGTCGTCGCTGCCGCGGGCGAGGGCCGGCTCTCCGCCGCGACCCGCGCGGACTACGCCGCCGCCGACGCCGCCGTACTGACCGGCGACGGTCACCTGAACAAGGTGTACGAGCTGAGCGGCGACACCGCGTGGTCCTTCGCCGAGTACGCGGCCGAGCTGTCGCGCCAGACCGGCCGGACCATCGCGTACAACAACGTGCCCGCCGACGTCATGCTGGGGATCCTGACCGGCGCCGGGCTGCCCGAGCCGTTCGCCGCGATCCTCGTCGACGTGGACGGCGCGATCGGGCGCGGGCTCCTCGCCGGCACCTCGGGCGACCTGGCCCGGCTCGCGGGCCGGCCGACGACGCCGCTCGCCGACGCGGTCGCCGAGGCGCTCAAGGCCTGACGCCCCGCCGCCCTCTTCTTCCTCGGAGCCTTCCTCGGAGCGTCATGACCGTATTCCAATACGGACATGACACCGCGCCCGCTCCCCGCTACCTTCTTCAGGGACGTGCGCGGGGCGGGCGCGTGGCAGGTGCGGGGCGAGGAGGGGCCAGTGAAGTCGGAGAGCGAACAGCGGGCGGGACTGCTGTACGGGATCGGCGCCTACGGGATGTGGGGGCTGGTCCCGTTGTTCTGGCCGCTCCTCCAGCCGGCCGGGGCGATGGAGATCCTCGCCCACCGGATGGTCTGGTCGCTGGCCGTCGTGGCCGTTGCCCTGCTGGCGCTGCGCCGCTGGGCCTGGATACCCGGACTGCTGCGGCAGCCCCGCAAGCTGGGGCTGATCACGGTGGCCGCCGCGACGATCACCGTCAACTGGGGTGTCTACATCTGGGCGGTCAACGCGGGCCAGGTGGTCGAGGCGTCGCTGGGATACTTCATCAACCCGCTGGTGACCATCGCCATGGGCGTCCTGCTGCTCAAGGAGCGGCTGCGCCCGGCCCAGTGGGCGGCGGTCTCCATCGGCTTCGCGGCGGTGGTGGTGCTCGCCGTGGGATCCGGGCGGCCGCCGTGGGTCTCGCTGATCCTCGCCTTCTCGTTCGCGACGTACGGCCTGGCCAAGAAGAAGATCAACATCGGCGGCCTGGAGTCGCTGGCGGCGGAGACCGCGGTGCTGTTCCTGCCCGCCCTCGGCTATCTGGTGTGGCTGAGCGCGGAAGGCTCGGCCACCGCCGGCTCGGAGGGGCCCGGTCACTTCGCGCTGCTGGCGTCCACCGGGCTCGTCACCGCGATCCCGCTGATCTGCTTCGGCGCGGCCGCGATCCGCGTACCGCTGTCGACGCTGGGGCTGCTCCAGTACCTGGCGCCGGTCTTCCAGTTCCTGCTGGGCATCCTCTACTTCCACGAGGCGATGCCGGCCGAGCGCTGGGCGGGCTTCTCCCTGGTGTGGCTGGCGCTGACGATCCTGACCTGGGACGCGCTGCGGACGGCCCGCAGGACGCGGGCGGAGGCGGTACGGCTGGCCGCGCTCGCCATGGAGAAGGCGCAAACACCGGCGCCGTCGGTCACTCCGTCGACCATGCCCCTGACCACCACCCCGTCGCTCGCCCCGGAGCCGGCGGCAGGGGATGCGGAACGCCGGCTCTGAGTCGCGTGCGTGGCGGGAGCGTTGTCAGACCCCGCGTATATAAGTGAACGCATGACTCTGCACTGGAAACTTGTCGCCGACGCGGCCGATCCGCACGCGCAGGCGGACTTCTGGGCGGCCACCCTCGGGTATCTCGTCGAGGACAACAGCGCGTTGATCGAGGGGCTGCTGGCCCTCGGCCACGCCTCGGAGGCTGACGTCGTGACCGCGCACGGGCGGCGCGCCTGGCGGGACCTGATCGCCGTCCGCCACCCGGACGACGCCTACGACGAGCGCACCGGCACCGGGCTCGGCCGCCGCATCCTCTTCCAGCGCGTGCCGGAGCCCAAGACCGGCAAGAACCGCCTCCACCTCGACGTGCACGCCGCGCCCGGCGAGCGCGACGCGGAGGCCGAGCGCCTGACGGGGCTGGGCGCGACGGTGCTGCGCCGGGTGCGGGAGCCGGGCGGGGAGTGGATCATCATGGCCGATCCGGAGGGCGCGGAATTCTGCGTCCATTAGGCCCGGCCCGAACGTCCTGTGCCCGGACCCGACCCGACCCGACCGGACCGGGCACGGAAGGTCGGGTGCGACGGGCCGGGTTCTTCCTAACGTGAGGAAGCGAACAGGAAGGAGGCCGGGGTGCTGGAACGGCTCAACCAAGCCATGGAGCACATAGAGGACCACCTTGATCAGCGGATCGAGGTGGCCGATCTGGCGCGGATCGCGGTGACGTCGGAGTACCACCTCCGGCGGCTGTTCTCCGCGCTGGCGGGGATGCCCCTCTCGGAGTACATCCGACGCAGGCGGCTCACGGTCGCCGGTGCCGATGTGCTGGCCGGGGGCCCGACGCTGCTGGAGATCGCGGTGCGGTACGGCTACACGTCGGGCGAGGCGTTCGCGCGCGCGTTCCGCGCGATGCACGACGTCGGCCCCGGCGAGGCCAGGCGCTCCGGTGCGAGCCTGCGGTGCCAGCCACGGCTGTCCTTCCGCCTCACCGTCGAAGGGAGCAGCAGCATGCGATACCGAGTGGTGGAAAAGGGCGAGTTCCGTGTGGTCGGCAGGAAGATACGCGTCCCTCTGGTGCACAACGGGGTGAACCCGGCCATCGCCGACTTCATCCGGGGCATCGGCAAGGAGACGCTGGACCGCGTGGAGAGCCTGTCCGATCAGGAGCCGAGCGGGATCGTAGGGGTGAGCGACAACCTCGACCCGAGCCGGGCGGAGGGCACCGAACTCGACTACTACCACGGGGTGGTGACCGGCGCCCCCGCCCCCGACGGCCTGGACGCGCTCACCGTCCCGGCCGGAACGTGGGCCGTCTTCGAGAGCTCCGGGCCGTTTCCGCAGGCGCTCCAGCACCTGTGGCGGGACGTCTTCACCCAGTGGTTCCCCTCCAACCCGTACCGGAGCCGGCCGGGCCCCGAGATCCTGAGGACACGCCTGTCCCAGAACGGAACCCAGGCAGACGCGGAACTATGGATCCCGGTGGAACGAACCACGTCCTGAACGGGTGCTGTGGGTGCGGGGGTGCTGTCGGGGGGGCGGGGGGCGGCTGGCGTGTTGGTCGGCCGGGCCCGCACCCTCCATCGGCGGAACCGGAGCCGGAGGCAGCCGAGCCATCGGGGCTTCCGGTGCCTCCGGTGGTCGGGGCGCGGCTCCAGGCGCGGCGCGTAGGCGGGCACGGGCAGCGCCTTGAAGAGGTAGTGCCCGCTGTGGTCAACGGCGCTGAGCGCGAACTCCCCGCCCGCGACGAGTTGGTCCCGGGCCGCTCTCTGCGCTCCGGGATCGCGGCACCATGCGCGGAGTTCGGCGGGCGCGTCCGGAACCCAGGTTCTTCGCACGCCGTCACCGCTCGTCTTCGTCGTGCTCGACGAAAGCTGCCTGAGGCGGCCGGTCGGTGACTCCGCCACCATGAGGCAGCAGTTGGACCGGCTCGTCGAGTTCGCAACCCTGCCGAACACCGTGCTCCAAGTGGCCCCGTTCAGCATGGGTGACCGCCGCCCACTCAGCCTTCCTCTCTACATCCTGACGATGCAGAACCGCTCACTCCTCTCCTATGCGGAGTCGGCCCAACGGAGGCGGCTCGAACGGGAAAGCAGCTCCGTGGACCCCCTGTTGACGGCCTACCGAGCAGTTCCAAAAGGACATCCCGTGACCACCGAATCACCGCGTTGGTTCAAGTCCTCGTACAGCGAGAACGGCGGCGCCTGCGTAGAAGTCGCCACCAACCTCGCCGCCCCGCACAGCATCGTCCCCGTCCGGGACTCCAAGAACCCGCACGGCCCCATCCTCGCCCTCGCTCCCGACGCATGGGCGGCATTCGTCGGCGGCGTTCAGCAGGACGCCTTCCCCACGGTCTGAACCGTCCCCGCTCAGCTCCCCGCGTCGAGCCGGACGTCCTCGATGCCGTTGTCCAGGAACGTCAGCAGCTCCTGGGCCTCGGCACGGACGGCCTCCTCTTCCGGGACCGTGAGGGGGCGCAGCGGACTGACCCTGAGCAGGTGGTCCCGCACGGTCCACGTCGCGGTGACGCGTCCGTCGACCAGGACCGTGCGGTGGCCCGCCACGGACAGGCCGAGGTGGGCGCTGTCGATGATGCGGCTGCGGTCGTGGTAGCCGAGGATCGCGTTGTCGAAGGCCGGGAGGAAGCGGACCGGCGCCGGGGTGTCCGGGTCGGGGCGGGGTGCGTCGGGCAGGTCGAACAGTTCGCGCCCGCGTTCGTCGCGGAAGACGACGAGTTCGTCCCGGGCCCGGGCGGCCTTGACGGCGGCGGGAAGACCGGCGAGGCCGCACCAGGCGCGGAGGTCCGCACCGGCGGCGGGGCCGTAGGCGGTGAGGTAGCGGCGTAGCAACTGCTGCCCGACAGGATCGGCGGCGTCGGCGGCCAGGGGGGCGATGTCCCGTTCCAGCCAGGTGGCCATCGGCAGGTTGCGTACGCCGGAACTCTGCTGCCACAGGCCCCGGGGCGGGAGTTGGACCATCGGGATGAGGGCCGCGACGAGCAGTTCGCCGAGGGCCCGGCGCGGTGGGCCGGGCCAGCGCTCTTCGAGAGCCCGTACCAGCTCGCTCATGGTGCGGGGCTGCTGGTCGGCCATGACCGCGCGGCCGCCGGCGGCGACCTCGTCCAGGTCGATGCCGTCCAGTTCGCGCCGGTAGGTGCCGAGGACCCGCCCGCGCAGCATGGTGTCGTGACGGGCCCGCCAGGCGAGCGCGTCGGCGGCGGTGACGAGGTGGACGGTGCGGCGCATCAGGTGGGTGCGCACCACCGTACGGCCGGTCAACGCGTCGTCCAGTTGCCCGGGTTCGAAGCCGGACAGGCGGGACCACAGCCCGGTGAAGGGTTCCTGGGGCTCCTGCGCCTGGAGGCCGCACAGGTGGGCCACCGCCTCCGGCACGGAGGAGTCGGCGCGCGTGAGCAGATGCTGGCGGGCGAGGGTGGCGCGGTTGAGGGCGCGGGTGTCGAGGACGGTCATGGCGTGCTCAGGCATGGCGGTGGCTCCGTTCCTTCCTTCCGCTTCGTCCCGTGTCCGGGCCGGCGGGTGTCAGCCGTTGTACGGAGCCGTGACGTCCAGGACCCAGGTGACTCCGAAGCGGTCGGCGAGCATGCCGTACAGCGGCGCCCACTGCGCGGGCTCCAGCGGGCGCACGACGGTCGAGCCCTCGGCCAGCCTGCCCCACAGGGCGCCGATCTCCTCGGTGTCGTCGGCCCGCACCGAGACGAAGAACGGGTTCTCACCCTGGTTCCAGGGCAGGGACGAGGGCACGTCGTACGCCATGACGTGGAAGCCGTTGTCGCCGGACACCTCGCCCCACATCACCCAGTCCGCCTCGCTCTCGTTCTGGACGGCGCCCGCGTCCTTGTAGGTGATGGCGACGGTACGTCCGCCGAAGACGGACCGGTAGAAGTCCAGCGCCTCACGCGCGGCGCCCCGGAAGTTCAGGTGGGTGGTGGTCGTGACGGACATGAGCTGCTCCTTGCCTCGATGCGGTGACTGCGCCGCCGACCGTCCAAAGCTCCGGCGGCGGCTGCCGCGACCGGGAGCGATGCCTCCCGAGCGGCTGCGTACGCCACGATGGCAGGGGTAGCGGACAGGTTGTGTCCTCTACTGCGAGAAGAATGGATGCCATGAACAAGACGTCCTCCCGGCTGCTCGTGCTGCTCTCGCTGCTCCAGACGCACCGTGACTGGTCCGGCGAGGATCTCGCCGGGCGTCTCGACATCACCTCGCGCACCGTGCGCCGGGACATCGACCGCCTGCGCGATCTCGGCTACCCGATCACCACCGTCAAGGGACCGGCCGGCGGCTACCGCCTGGAGGCCGGCACGCATCTGCCGCCCATGCTGTTCGACGACGGGCAGGCCGTCGCCCTGGCCGTCGCGCTACAGACCGTGGCCACCGGCGCCACCAGTACCGCCAGCAGTACCGGCACCACCAGCCCCACCGGCACCACCGTCGCCGAGGACGCCGCCCGCGCCCTGGCCACCCTCCGCCAGGTCATGCCGCCGCGCCTGCGTCACCGCATCGACCTGCTGCGGGTGACCGCCGTGCGACCGCCCGCCGCCGACGACTCCTCCCGGGTCGACGCCCAGGTCCTGATGGAGCTGAGCCGTGTCATCCACGCCAGCGAGGAGCTGCGCTTCGACTACGCCCCGGGGCCGAGCGTCGCGGAGGCCGTCGCGCCCCGCCGCGTACACCCCCACCACCTGGTCACCTGGCGCCAGCGCTGGTATCTCGTGGCCTGGGACCTCCACCGCGAGGACTGGCGTACCTTCCGCGTGGACCGCATCCGGCCCCGGACACCCACCGGCCCCCGCTTCACCCCGCGCGAGCTTCCCGGCGGCGATGTCTCCACCTTCGTCACCAGCCGGTTCCGCGGCAACGACGGCACCACCACCGACTGGCCCTGCCGGGGCGATGTCATCCTCCACCTGCCGGCCGCCGAGGTCGTGCCCTTCGCCCAGGACGGGATCGTCGAGGAACTCGGCCCGCGGCGCTGCCGGCTCACCCTCGGCTCCTGGTCATGGAGCGGGCTCGCCGCCGCCATCGGCCGCTTCGACACCGACGTCGACGTCATCGGCCCGCCCCAACTGGCCGCGGCGTGCGCGGACCTCGCCGCCCGTTACGCCCGCGCCGCACGCATGAGTTCAACCGAATGAGTTCAACCGAATGAGTTCGTCCGGATGAGTTCGTCCGGACGGGCCCGACAGACGTGTCCGTTCAGCGAACACTTCTGACCGGTCTTCGCTCTTGACGGGGAGTCAACCTCTCCCCCACCATTCAGCACGCACTGCGCACCAACAGCTTCCACAGCTCCTGCACGCTCCAGCAGCTTCAGCGCCCCACGCCACCGATGCCGTGGGGCGTCCCGCACGTTCCGTCCTCGTCTCGTCCCGTTCGGATCCGGAGCCCCCACATGAAGCTCTCCGTTCCTGGAATGCGCCGCTCGACCAGCTCCGCGGCCGGTCGAATACCCGCCCGCAGAACGACCGCCGCGGCGACTGCCGCGGCCACCGGGCTGGCCCTCGTCGGGTTGCTCGGTGCTGCCGCGCCCGCCCAGTCGGCGCAGGCACCGGCCGCCGCGCCCGCCTCGGCCGCCGTGCTCGCCGCGCCCGACATCCCCCTCGCCAACGTCAAGGCGCACCTCACCCAGCTCTCGTCGATCGCCGCCGCCAACGGCGGCAACCGCGCCCATGGCCGCGCCGGCTATCTCGCCTCGCTGAACTACGTGAAGGGCAAGCTGGACGCCGCCGGGTTCACCACCTCCGTGCAGCAGTTCACGTCCGGCGGCGCCACCGGCTACAACCTGATCGCCGACTGGCCGGGCGGCAACGCCAACCAGGTGATCATGGCCGGCTCGCACCTCGACTCCGTCACCGCGGGCGCCGGGATGAACGACAACGGCTCCGGCTCGGCCGCGATACTGGAGACCGCGCTCGCCGTCTCCCGCGCCCAGCTGAAGCCGACGAAGCACCTCCGGTTCGCCTGGTGGGGCGCGGAGGAACTGGGGCTCGTCGGGTCGCGGTACTACGTGAACAACCTGCCGACCGCCGAGCGCGCGAAGATCAACGGCTACTTGAACTTCGACATGATCGGCAGCCCGAACCCGGGCTACTTCGTCTACGACGACGACCCGACGATCGAGCAGACGTTCAAGAACTACTACGCGGGCCTCGGCATCGCCACGGAGATCGAGACCGAGGGCGACGGCCGCTCCGACCACGCCCCGTTCAAGAACGTGGGCATCCCGGTCGGCGGCCTCTTCAGCGGCGCCGACTACATCAAGACCGCCGCGCAGGCACAGAAGTGGGGCGGCACCTCGGGCCGCGCCTTCGACACCTGCTACCACCGCTCGTGCGACAGCCTGTCGAACATCAACGACACCGCGCTCGACCGCAACAGCGACGCCGTCGCCTACGCGGTCTGGACGCTCTCGGGCGCCGCGTAGCCCCCGCCGCACCTCCGCGCTCCCGCCGCGCCCTCCACCTCGCGGCGCGCCTCTCCCGTACGCCGCCGTCCCTACGCGCGTACGGGAGAGGCCTCCCGGGCCCCGGCGGCGTACGGGAACCCCGGGCCCGGCGGCCTCAGGTCGTGATGTCCCGCGTCGTGAGGCGCGCCCACGCCGCCGAGCCGAACACCGCCGCGTACAGCGCCTGGAGCCCCAGGTTCTCGGTGATGCCGTCCCACAGGACCGGTTCGCGCAGCAGGTCCGCGAAGGACAGCCAGTGGTGCGAGAAGAGATACGGCTGTACGGCGTGGAGCTGCGGGATCGCGTCCAGGATCTGCACCGTGATCAGCAGCCCGACCGTCGCCGCCATCGCCGCGATCCCGCTGTTGGTCAGGGTCGATATGAAGAGCCCGAGCGCCGCGAACCCGATCAGCGAGGCGGCCACGACCAGGGCGATCAGCCCGGCCCGCGCCACCCCGTCGCCGAAGGAGATCCGGACGCCGGAGATCGTAGTGACGTCACCGAGCGGGAAGAGCAGTGCGCCGACGGCGAGCGCGGAGGCGGCCACGACCACCGTGGCGACCAGGCAGAACGCCAGGGTGGAGGCGTACTTGACCAGCAGCAGCCGGGTACGTCCCGCCGGCGCGACCAGCAGATAGCGCAGCGTCCCGCCGTTGGCCTCGCCCGCGATCGCGTCGCCGGCTATGACGCCGACCGCCATCGGAAGGAAGACCGGCAGCGTCGCGGCGAGCGCGGCGAAGACCAGGAAGAGCCCGTTGTTGGTGACCTGCCCGACGAAGGCGGGGCCGTGGCCGCCACCGCCCCCTCCGCCGCCCGTCTCGATCTTCACCGCGATGCCGATGAGTGCGGGGACGGCGGCGAGCACCCCGAGCAGGGCGAGGGTCCGCCAGCGCCGGAAGGTGACCGTCAGCTCGGAGCGGAGCAGCCCGAACGTCCACAGCAGCCGCCGCCCCCGGACCTCGGCACCCGGTGCCCCGGCCGCACCGCCCGGGCCATGCCCCGGCTCCGCCCCCGCACCGACACCCGCACCCGCGTCCACATCAGCCCGCGACATCGAAGCCCTCCCCCGTCAGCGCGACAAAGGCGTCCTCCAGCGAGACGCGCTCCTGGCCGAAGGCGCGGACCCGCACCTCCGCGCCGACCAGCGCGGCGTTCAGATCGGCGGGGTCCACGGGCTCCGCCTCGCCCGTCGGAAGCTCACCCGTGACCCGGTCGCCCGTCACCACCACGTCCGTGACCCCGTGCTCCTTCAGCACCCGGGCCGCCTCGCCCGGGTCGGGGGTCGTGACGGCGAGTCTGCCCCGGGTCCCGGCGGCCAGCTCGGCGACCGTCCCCTGGGTGATCAGCTTCCCCTGGGTCATCACGGCGACATGGCTGCAGACCTGTTCGATCTCGTCGAGGAGGTGCGAGGAGAGGAAGACCGTCGTGCCGTCCGCGGCCAGCTCCCGCACCAGCGTCCTGATCTCCCGCATGCCCTGCGGGTCGAGCCCGTTGGTCGGCTCGTCCAGCACCAGCAGGGCGCGCGGCCGCAGCAGCGCCGAGGCCAGCCCGAGCCGCTGCTTCATCCCGAGGGAGTACGCCTTCGCCCTCTTGCCCGCCGCCGCCGTCAGCCCGACCCGCTCCAGCGCGGCGGTCACCCGCGCGGCGCGGGTCCGGGGATCGGCCGTCGGGTCGGCGGAGTCGTACCGGACGAGGTTGTCCCGGCCGCTCAGGTGCCCGTACAGCGCGGGCCCCTCGATCAACGCCCCCACCTGGGGCAGCACCGTGCGCGCGGCGCGGGGCATCCGGTGGCCGAGGAGCGTGGCCGAGCCGGCCGTGGGCTCGATCAGGCCCATCAGCATCCGGATGGTGGTGGTCTTGCCCGAGCCGTTGGGCCCGAGGAAGCCGAAGACGCTGCCGGCGGGCACCGTCAGGTCGAGATGGTCGACGGCGAGCTGACCGCCGCGGTAACGCTTGGTCAGGCCGCGCGTCTCGATGACCGTCGCGGGTACCGGAACCGCTGTCATGTCCCCGTCCCCCTCCCTTTCTCCGGCGGGCCCTACCGCCGCGACGCCCTCCCGCGCCGTGGCGTCCTTCCCGAGAACGGACCGGCCCCGGTCAGCGTTCCGCCCCGCCGCGCGGTTCACGCGGCGGGGCGGTCCACTACGGCGTCACTTGGCCTGGTCGGCCGCCTTGACCAGCGCGTCCTTGGTGACCGCGCCGACGTACACCTTGCCGTCGTCGGTCATCAGCGCGTTGACGATACGGGTCTCGAAGACCGTCCCCGAGCCGAACTTCCCGGTGACCTTGTCGCCGAGCGCGTCCATGAACTGCTGCGCCTGCGCCTCCGAGCCGGAGCCGGTGGAGTCGGCGGAGCCGCCCTTCGCGTCCGCGCCCGCGCCACCCTCGGGTGACGTCAGCACGTACACCGCGTTCCAGCCCTTGCCGATGACCTTGGCGTCGTCGGAGCCGCCGCCGAGCCCGCCCAGCTCGCCGAGGGCGCCGGGCGCACCGGGCAGCCCCTTGTCCGCCCCGTGGGAGGCGTCCGCGCCGTCCGCCTTGCCGACGTCGCCCTGCTCCGTCACCTTCGCGCCCTTGGGCGGCGTGAAGTCGAAGGTCCCGGCGGCGGGCTTGGCGAAGTCGACCTTCGTGAAGCCGACGTCGACCACGGCCTTGCCGCCGCTGCTCGGCGCGAGCGTGAACTTGAGCGGAGTGCCCGTCTTCGCGTCCACCGCGATCGTGATGGAGCCGACCGTGGAGCCGCTCTGCTTGGGCTTGATCACCAGCTGGTACGCGTCCCGGTCGGCCACCCGCGCGGTCCCGCCGACGGTCACCGAGGTGGTGTCACCCGCGGCCTTCAGCGCCTGCTCGGCGAAGTCCTTGGGGGTGGCCGGGGCGCCCTCCGGCGCACCCTTGTCCTTGCCCGCGGAACCGTGGCCGCCCTTCGCGGCGCCCTCGCCGTGCTGCGCGTCCTCCGGCGCGGTGGCGTGGTAGGCGGCGTTGGAGCCGCTGTCGTACGCCCACACCTCGCCGCCGTTGTGGATCAGGCTGTACTCGGCGGTGTCGTCGAGGATCGACAGCCGCTGCTTGTCGGGGCCGTCCGTGGCCACCCGCAGGGTGTGCGAGCCGGTGGCCAGCTCCGTCAGCCTGGTGCCCGGGTCGGCTGTCTCCGAGCCGCCGCCCTGGTCCTTGGCGTCGGGGGCGAACGAGCCCGCCAGGTCGCCCAGCTTGTCCAGCCCCGGGATCCCGAGATCCGTGGTGATCTTCACCGTGCCGGAGAGCTGCTCCGTGTCCGACGCGGCGATCTTCTCGATGAGCTGCTGCGCGCTGATCTTCGGCAGTTCCGGATCACCGGTCGCGGCGAGCGCCGGGACGAGTCCGATGGTCGCCGCGGCCACCCCCGCCACCGCGACGGGGAGCGCGTAACGTGCCGCCTTGCGGCGGAGGGCGCCGGGCTCCCTGTCCTCCTCGGTCGCCGGTGCGCTGTCGTTCGGTGCCATGTGTGCCCTACCTCCGTGGTCGGCGGCCATCCGTACGTTGCACTTGTCCACCCCTCGCCGCCATTCTCACCCGAATTGGTCAGGAGTGGTGTTGTCCATATGACCAAATCGGGGCCGCCGAAGCGTCAGACCCGGGGCGCAACTTCCCGTACTGCTCTGGGATGACATACGGATGAGATGCCTCGCCCGTCCCCTACGGGACGGTGCGGCGGAAGAGGGACGGCTGAGCCGGGCGAGTGACCACGCCCGGCCCGCACAGGCCCTGGAGAAGTGACCGGCCACCATCCGGCCCGGCGACCGGCCGTCACCCGGCCCGCACAGGCCCCGGAGAAGTGCCCCGCCGTCACCCGGCCCGGTGGACCACCGCGTCGCAGAGCTCCAGCAGCGCCGACTTCGCGTAGCACTCCGGCAGCGGGGCCAGTGTCCCGCGCGCGTCCTCCGCGTACCGCACCGTGTCCAGTCGCGCCTGCTCCAGCGCCGGATGGGCGCGCAGCAGCCGCAGGGCCTCGGCGAGGCGCTCGTCGTCCGCCAGATCGCCGTCCAGCAGCTCGACCAGGGCCAGGTCCTCCGGCCTGCCGTGCTCCTGCGCCTGGGCGCGCAGCAGCAGCACCGGGAGGGTCGGGATGCCCTCGCGCAGGTCCGTGCCGGGCGTCTTGCCGGACTCGTGGGAGTCGCTGGCGATGTCGAGGAAGTCGTCGGCGAGCTGGAAGGCGATGCCGAGCCGCTCCCCGTACTGGGTGAGAATGTCGACCACCGTCTCGTCGGCGCCGGACATCATCGCGCCGAAGCGCCCCGCCACCGCGATCAGCGAGCCCGTCTTGCCGCCGATGACGTCGAGGTAGTGGCTGACCGGGTCGCTGCCCTCGCGCGGGCCCGCGGTCTCCAGGATCTGGCCCGTCACCAGCCGTTCGAACGCCTCCGCCTGGATACGGACGGCCTCGGGGCCCAGATCCGCCAGGATGTGTGACGCGCGGGAGAAGAGGAAGTCACCCGTGAGGACGGCGACGGAGTTGTCCCACCGGGCGTTCGCGCTCTCCACACCGCGGCGGACCTCGGCCTCGTCCATCACGTCGTCGTGGTAGAGCGTCGCCAGATGCGTCAGCTCGACGACGACCGCCGCCGGGACGACCCCGGGCGCGTACGGGTCCCCAAATTGTGACGCGAGCATGACCAACAATGGTCGGAATCGTTTGCCGCCGGCCCGCACGAGGTGCTGCGCGGCCTCCGTGATGAACGGCACCTCGCTCTTGGTGGCTTCGAGCAGTCCGGCCTCGACGGCCGCCAATCCGGTCTGGACATCGGCCTCAAGAGCCTGGTCCCGCACGCTCAGCCCGAACGGCCCCACGACGGTCACGAGAGGTACTCCTGTCTGCTGACGATCACACGGATTGTCGATGCGTCGCTGCCATCACTCAAGTCAGCGTATCCGGTCGCCTTTCGATCACCATGGGCGCCTTCCCGGCTTCGCCGGTATGTTCGGGATCGACCTTTCGATCAGGAGTGGACCTTTTGTCCGGAACGGCGGCCGACCCCGAAGTGAACGACGAGCAACCCCCACCCCGCGACGACCGCGCCTTCCTCGGCCCGCTCGTCACCGGGTGGCTCGGCGACCACGCGAGCCGGCACTGGGCGTTCTCCGCCGCCGCCGTCGGGATGCCCCTCGGGCTGATCCCGTACGTGGCGGGCAGACGCCATCCCGCGGGGCGCAAACACGCCGCCGAGTTCGCGCTGCCCCCTGCCGCGATGCGCCATGCCGTAAGGCTGATGATCGTAGGCACGGTGGTGACGGCCCTGGTGGCCGTGGCGCTCGCGCCGGCCGGATGGCTCACCATCGCCTCAGCCGCCTGAGCGTGACGACGTGCCCCCATTCGCATCGGCCACGCCTTCCCGCCCGGCCACCGCATCCGGCTCGCGGTCTCCTCCGCGTACCGGCCGTGGCTCTGGCCGCAGGCCCGGTCCACGCGCTTCGCCCCTCGACCCGGCGGGCAGCTCGCTCGGACGCCCCGTCCGGACGCCCGCCGGGTCGGGCCAGGGGGCGGTCTCCTTCGAACCGCCGGAGCGGGCCGAGCCGCTGGGCGTCTCCTTCCCCGCCACGCTCGACGAGGAGCCACCCGAGCGACTGGTGGTAGGGGACGTCGCGAAAGGCGTCCGGCAGCTGGAGGCCGACCCGCGCCACGGCGGCTCCCGCTGCTACCCGGACGGGCTGGAGTTCGCCGAGGACGAGGTGGTCCACCACCGGACCTGGGAACGGCGGATCCCACGTACGGCGGGCTGAGCCCCGGGCACGCCCCCAACCCCGTCCCCTACCCGGGCCTTTCAGGTCAATGCGGGCTTTTTATTACTGCCGCTGCCGGGCAACACCGACGTAACGTGTCCCGTATCGATCCGGAAAGCGAGGCAGCACCGATGCCCGAGCAGAGCCCGCTCGAAACGGCCGAGGGCGATCCCTTCGGTCCGCACAACCTGCCGTACGGCGTCTTCTCGACCGCCGACGAGCCCGACCGCCGGCGGGTCGGGGTACGCATCGGCGATCATGTGCTCGACGCGGGGGCGGCGGCGCTGGCGCTGGGCTCCCCGTACGCGGCGCTGCTGGCCAGGCCCAGTCTCAACCCGCTGATGGCGGCGGGGCGCACGGCGTGGCGCGATGTCCGCCGGGCGCTCACCGCGTGGGTGACGGTCCCCGCGCACCGCCCCGACATAGAGCCCCTGCTCCACCCGCTGGGCGCCGTCACGCTGCATCTGCCGTACGAGGTCGCGGACTATGTCGACTTCTACGCGAGCGAGCACCACGCCACGAACGTGGGCCGCATCTTCCGTCCCGACGGCGAGGCGCTGACCCCCAACTGGAAGCACCTCCCGATCGGTTACCACGGCCGGTCCGGCACGATCGTCGTCTCCGGTACGGAGGTGACGCGCCCGGCGGGCCAGCGCAAGGCGCCCGCCGACCCCGCGCCAATCTTCGGGCCCTCCGTGAAGCTGGACATCGAGGCGGAGGTCGCCTTCGTCGTCGGGGTGCCGTCCCGGCAGGGCTCCCCGGTGGAGCTGGCGTCCTTCCGCGACCACGTCTTCGGGCTCTCGCTCCTCAACGACTGGTCGGCGCGGGACCTCCAGGCGTGGGAGTACGTGCCGCTCGGCCCGTTCCTGGGCAAGTCCTTCGCCACGTCCGTCTCGGCGTGGGTGACGCCGCTGGAGGCCCTGGACGCGGCCAGGGTGGCGCCCCCGGCCCGCTCGGTCCCCGTACTCCCCTATCTGGACGACGCGGAGGACGAGGAGCCCGGCGGGTTCGATCTGCGGATCTCGGTGGCGCTCAACGGAGAGGTGATCTCCGAGCCGCCGTTCTCCACGATGTACTGGACCGCCGCCCAGCAGCTCGCCCACCTCACGGTCAACGGCGCCTCCCTGCGTACGGGGGACGTCTTCGCGTCGGGCACGGTCAGCGGGCCGGCGCGCGAGCAGCGCGGCTGTCTGCTGGAGCTGACCTGGAACGGTACGGAGCCGGTCGAACTCCCCGGCGGCAAGCGCGCCTTCCTGGAGGACGGCGACGAGGTGACCCTGACCGCCTGGGCCCCGGGCCCCGACGGCACGAAGGTCGGCCTGGGCGAGGTGCGGGGCAGGATCGCCGCCGGGTGAGTCCGCGGGGGCTCCTGAGGGGGCCTGTGGCCCCGGAGAAGCACCGCGGCCGGGGGCCGGGGCGGACCCCCCCGGGGGCCCGGCCCCGGCCGCCGCTCACACCACCGAACCCCCGCGGGGGCA
>NZ_JBHURV010000031.1:10206-95008 GCF_042673865.1 Streptomyces sp. NPDC056987 | reverse complement strand
GCGCTGAGGGGGGGGGCCGCGCCCCCCACCCCCGACTCGGGGCCCCCCCCCGCGGGGGCGCCGGGCCCGGCCGTACGTACGCCGTACGCACCCGGTGCGGCGCTACCGCACGAAGCCTCCCGCCTGGCTCGCCAGGTCGAGGAAGTACTGCGGGGCGACGCCCAGGGCGACCGTGACCAGGACGCCCACCCCGATCGCCGTCATCGTGAGCGGCGACGGCACGGCGACCGTGGGGCCCTCCGGCTTGGGCTCGCTGAAGAACATCAGCACGATGACCCGGATGTAGAAGAACGCCGCGATGGCCGAGGCGATCACACCGATCACCACCAGCGTGCCCGCGCCGCCCTGGGCCGCCGCCTTGAAGACGGCGAACTTGCCGGAGAAGCCCGAGGTCAGCGGGATACCGGCGAAGGCGAGCAGGAAGACCGCGAAGACCGCAGCCACCAGGGGCGAACGCCGGCCGAGCCCCGCCCACTTGGAGAGGTGCGTGGCCTCGCCGCCCGCGTCGCGGACCAGGGTGACGACCGCGAAGGCGCCGATCGTCACGAAGGAGTACGCCGCCAGGTAGAAGAGGACGGACGAGATCCCCTCGCTGTTCCCCGCGATCACACCGGCCAGGATGAAGCCGGCGTGCGCGATCGAGGAGTAGGCGAGCAGCCGCTTGATGTCGGTCTGGGTGATGGCGACGATCGCGCCCCCCAGCATCGTGATGATGACGACGCCCCACATCACCGGCCGCCAGTCCCACTTCAGGCCCGGCAGGACCACGTACAGCAGCCGCAGCAGCGCGCCGAACGCGGCGACCTTCGTGGCGGCCGCCATGAAGCCGGTGACCGGGGTGGGCGCGCCCTGGTAGACGTCCGGGGTCCACATGTGGAACGGGACGGCGCCGACCTTGAAGAGCAGCCCCATCAGGACCATCGCGCCGCCGATGAGCAGCAGCGCGTCGTTGCCCATGGTGTCCGCGAGGGCGGGGGTCACGCTCTGGACCGTGCCGTCGACGACCTCCGCGATCCGCGCGTACGAGACGGAGCCCGCGTAGCCGTAGAGCAGGGCGACGCCGAAGAGCAGGAACGCGGAGGAGAAGGCACCCAGCAGGAAGTACTTGACCGCGGCTTCCTGCGACATCAGCCGCTTGCGGCGGGCCAGGGCGCACAGGAGGTAGAGCGGGAGGGAGAAGACCTCCAGCGCGATGAAGAGCGTCAGCAGGTCGTTGGCGGCCGGGAAGACCAGCATGCCGGCGACCGCGAACATCAGCAGCGGGAACACCTCGGTGGTGGTGAACCCGGCCTTCACCGCGGCCTTCTCGCTGTCGCTCCCCGGTACGGCGGCGGCCTGCGCGACGAAGGAGTCGACGCGGTTGCCGTGCGCCTCGGGGTCGAGCCGGCGCTCGGCGAAGGTGAAGACGGCGACGATCGACGCCAGCAGGATCGTGCCCTGGAGGAAGAGCGTCGGGCCGTCGACGGCGATGGCGCCCATCGCCGCGATGTGTTTCTTCGTCGTGCCGTATCCGCCCGCCGCGAGCCCGACCACCGCCGCGAAGGACGCGGCCAGGGCGACGACGGAGAGGAAGAGCTGGGTGTGGTAGCGCGCCTTGCGGGGGACGAACGCCTCCGCGAGGATGCCGAGGACCGCGGCGGCCACCACGATCAGCACGGGTGAGAGCTGCGCGTACTCGATCTTCGGGGCCGGGATCTTGGCGATTCCGTCGGCCGCCGTCGTTGTCCACAGGCTGTGGACGGCGTTCGCGCTCATGGAGCGGCCTCCACCTCGGGCTTGGGATCGGTCTGCTGTACGTCGGACATCGTGTGCTCCACCGCCGGGTTGACGATCTCGGTCAGCGGCTTCGGGTAGACGCCCAGGAAGAGGAGGAGCGCGATCAGCGGGGTGACGACCACCAGCTCCCGCAACCGCAGATCCGGCATGGTCCTGACCTCGTCCTTCACCGGGCCGGTCATCGTGCGCTGGTAGAGGACCAGGACGTAGAGCGCGGCGAGCACGATGCCGAGGGTGGCGATGATGCCGATCACCGGATAGCGGCTGAACGTGCCGACCAGGACGAGGAACTCACTGACGAACGGGGAGAGCCCCGGCAGCGAGAGGGTGGCGAGCCCGCCGATCAGGAACGTCCCGGCGAGGATCGGGGCGACCTTCTGCACGCCGCCGTAGTCCGCGATGAGCCGGGAGCCGCGCCGCGAGATCAGGAATCCGGCCACCAGCATCAGGGCGGCCGTCGAGATCCCGTGGTTGACCATGTAGAGCGTGGCGCCCGACTGGCCCTGGCTGGTCATGGCGAAGATGCCCATGATGATGAAGCCGAAGTGCGAGATCGACGCGTAGGCGATCAGGCGCTTCATGTCGCGCTGGCCGACCGCGAGCAGCGCCCCGTAGATGATGCTGATGAGCGCCAGCACGAGGATCGCGGGGGTGGCCCACTTGGAGGCCTCCGGGAAGAGCTGGAGGCAGAAGCGGAGCATCGCGAAGGTGCCGACCTTGTCGACGACCGCGGTGATCAGTACGGCGACGGGCGCGGTGGCCTCGCCCATGGCGTTGGGCAGCCAGGTGTGCAGCGGCCACAGCGGGGCCTTCACCGCGAAGGCGAAGAAGAAGCCGAGGAAGAGCAGGCGCTCGGTGTTGGTCGCCATGGTGAGGCTGCCGTCGGCGCGGGCGGCCGCGATCTCGGAGAGCGAGAAGGTGCCCGCGACGACATAGAGGCCGATGACGGCGGCCAGCATGATCAGCCCGCCGACCAGGTTGTACAGGAGGAACTTGACGGCCGCGTACGAGCGCTGGGTCGCCGCCGCCTCGTCGCCGCCCGCGTGTGCGCGGTCGCCGAAGCCGCCGATGAGGAAGTACATCGGAATGAGCATGGCTTCGAAGAGGATGTAGAAGAGGAAGACGTCGGTGGCCTCGAAGGAGAGGATCACCATCGCCTCGACCATCAGGATCAGCGCGAAGAAGCCCTGGGTCGGCCGCCAGCGGCGGTTCGGGTTGACGTCCTCCAGCGGGTCGGCGTCGTGCCAGCCCGCCAGGATCACGAACGGGACGAGCAGCGCGGTGAGCGCGAGGAGCGACACCCCGATGCCGTCCACGCCCAGTTCGTACCGCACTCCGAAGTCCGCGATCCAGGCGTGGGACTCGGTGAGCTGGTAGCGGGCGCCGCCGGGCTCGAAGCGGACCAGCACCACGGCGGCCAGCGCGAGGGTGCCGAGCGAGAAGAACAGCGCCAGCCACTTGGCGGCGGTGCGCCGGGCCGCCGGGACGGCCGCCGTGGCGATCGCCCCGATCGCGGGCAGCACCGCCGTCGCCGTCAGAAGGGGGAACGACATATCCGGTTACACCGCCCTCATCAGCAGGGTCGCGGCGATGAGCACTGCCGTACCTCCGAACATCGAGACCGCATAGGTGCGGGCATAGCCGTTCTGCAGCTTGCGCAGCCGTCCTGAGAGCCCGCCGAAGGACGCCGCGGTGCCGTTGACCACCCCGTCGACCAGGGTGTGGTCGACGTACACGAGGGAGCGGGTGAGGTGTTCGCCGCCGCGGACCAGGACCACGTGGTTGAAGTCGTCCTGGAGGAGGTCGCGGCGGGCGGCGCGGGTGGCGAGCGAGCCGCGCGGGGCGACCACCGGGACAGGGGCGCGGCCGTACATGAACCAGGCGACGGCGACACCGATGACCAGGACGACCACCGTGGCAGTGGTGACGGCGCCCGCGCTGATCGGCGCGTGTCCGTGGTCGTACCCGGTGACGGGCTCCAGCCAGTTCAGGAAGCGGTCGCCGATGGCGAAGAACCCGCCGGCGAAGACCGAGCCGAACGCCAGGATGATCATGGGGATGGTCATGGACTTCGGGGACTCGTGCGGATGGGGTTCGTTCCCCTGCGCGTCCGGCTGCCAGCGCTTCTCACCGAAGAAGGTCATCAGCATCACGCGCGTCATGTAGAACGCGGTGATCGCGGCGCCCAGCAGGGTGACGGCGCCGAGGATCCAGCCCTCCGTGCCGCCCTTGGCGAAGGCCGCCTCGATGATCCTGTCCTTGGAGAAGAAGCCGGAGAGGCCGGGGAAGCCGATGATGGCGAGGTAGCCGAGGCCGAAGGTGACGAAGGTGACGGGCATGTACTTCCGCAGGCCGCCGTACTTCCTCATGTCGACCTCGTCGTTCATGCCGTGCATGACCGAACCGGCGCCGAGGAAGAGCCCCGCCTTGAAGAAGCCGTGCGTCACCAGGTGCATGATCGCGAAGACGTAGCCGATCGGGCCGAGGCCCGCCGCCAGGATCATGTAGCCGATCTGCGACATCGTCGAACCCGCGAGGGCCTTCTTGATGTCGTCCTTCGCGCAACCGACGATCGCACCGAAGAGGAGCGTCACCGCGCCGACCACCACGACCGTCAGCTGGGCGTCCGGCGCCAGGTTGAAGATGGCGGAGGAGCGGGTGATCAGGTAGACGCCCGCGGTGACCATCGTCGCCGCGTGGATCAGGGCCGAGACCGGGGTCGGGCCCTCCATCGCGTCGCCCAGCCAGGACTGGAGCGGCACCTGGGCCGACTTGCCGCAGGCGGCCAGCAGCAGCATCAGGGCGATCGCCGTCAGCTTGCCCTCGGTCGCGTCACCCGTGGCGGCGAAGACCGGGGCGAAGGCGAACGTGCCGAACGTCGTGAACATCAGCATGATCGCGATCGACAGCCCCATGTCGCCGACCCGGTTGACGAGGAAGGCCTTCTTCGCCGCCGTGGCCGCGCTCGGCTTGTGCTGCCAGAACCCGATGAGCAGGTACGAGGCGAGGCCCACGCCCTCCCAGCCGACGTACAGCAGCAGGTAGTTGTCCGCGAGGACCAGCAGCAGCATCGCCGCCAGGAAGAGGTTCAGATAGCCGAAGAAGCGGCGCCGCCGCTCGTCGTGCTCCATGTACCCGATCGAGTAGATGTGGATCAGGGTGCCCACACCGGTGATCAGCAGGACGAAGGTCATCGACAACTGGTCGAGCTGGAAGGCGACATCCGCCTGGAAACCCTCGACGGGGATCCAGGAGAACAGGTGCTGGTGCAGGGAGCGGTCGTCGGCGCTCCTGCCGAGCATGTCGCCGAAGAGGACCAGGCCGATCACGAAGGACGCGGCGGCCAGCACCGTACCGAGCCAGTGGCCCGCGCGGTCGAGCCGGCGGCCGCCGCACAGCAGGACCGCCGCTCCGAGCAGGGGCGCCGCGATGAGCAGCGCAATCAAGTTCTCCACGATTCAGCGACCCCTCAGAGCTTCATCAGGCTGGCGTCGTCGACCGAGGCCGAGTGGCGGGAACGGAACAGCGACACGATGATCGCGAGCCCGACCACGACCTCCGCGGCGGCGACGACCATCGTGAAGAACGCGATGATCTGGCCGTCGAGATTGCCGTGCATCCGGGAGAAGGCGACGAACGCGAGGTTGCAGGCGTTGAGCATCAGCTCGACGCACATGAAGACCACGATCGCGTTCCGCCGGATCAGCACACCGGCGGCGCCGATGGTGAACAGCACCGAGGCGAGATAGAGGTAGTAGACAGGGTTCATCGCTTGACCTCCTTGTCGGCGCGGTCGTGATCGGCGCGACCGGAGTCCACCCGGCCGGATTCCGTACGGCCCAGCCGCTCCGACGAGCGCTGCTCCAGCGCCTTCAGGTCCGCGATGGCCTCGTCCGACACGTCGCGGATCTGACCACGGTCCTTGAGCGTCCTGCTGACCGTCAGATCGGACGGGGTGCCGTCCGGCAGCAGGCCCGCGATGTCCACCGCGTTGTGCCGGGCGTAGACACCGGGGGCGGGCAGCGGCGGCAACTGGCCGCTGCGGACCCGCGCCTCGGCCAGCTCCCGCTGGGTCTTGGCCCGCTCGGTGCGCTCCCGGTGGGTGAGCACCATCGCGCCGACCGCCGCGGTGATCAGCAGCGCGCCGGTGATCTCGAAGGCGAAGACGTACTTCGTGAAGATCAGGGCGGCCAGGCCCTCGATGTTGCCGCCCGCGTTGGCCTGCCCGAGCCCCGTGAACGAACTCAGCGAGGCCTGGCCGATCCCGGCGATGAGCAGCACACCGAAGCCGAGCCCGCAGGCGGCGGCCCACCAGCGCTGGCCCCTCAGCGTCTCCTTCAGGGAGTCGGCCGCGGTGACACCGACCAGCATGACCACGAAGAGGAACAGCATCATGATCGCGCCGGTGTAGACGACGATCTGGACGACGCCCAGGAAATAGGCGCCGTTGGCGAGGTAGAAGACCGCCAGGATGATCATGGTGGCGGCGAGGCACAGCGCGCTGTGCACGGCCTTCTTCATCAGGATCGTGCAGAGCGCGCCGACCACCGCGACCGTACCGAGGATCCAGAACTGGACGGCCTCGCCGGTCGACGTGACGGACCCGGCGGCGAGCGCCGGCGTCAGCGCCTCGGGCAGCGGACCGCCCACGGGGCCCGCCAGGGAAGCTGTCAGGAGGCTCATGCGTCGGCCCCCTCGTCCTGCGGCTTCTCACCCTTGCCGGCGGCCGCTTGCCGGACCGTGCCGGGCGCGGCCTCGGTGACCAGACCGCGGTAGTAGTCCTGCTCGTCCATGCCGGGGAAGATCGAGTGCGGCGACTCGACCATGCCCTCCTCCAGACCGGCGAGCAGCTGCTCCTTCGTATAAATGAGGTTCTCGCGGGAGCTGTCGGCCAGCTCGAACTCGTTGGTCATCGTGAGCGCCCGGGTCGGGCACGCCTCGATGCACAGTCCGCAGAAGATGCAGCGCGCGTAATTGATCTGGTAGACGCGGCCGTAGCGCTCGCCCGGGGAGTAGCGCTCCTCCTCCGTGTTGTCCGCGCCTTCCACATAGATCGCGTCGGCGGGGCAGGCCCACGCGCACAGCTCGCAGCCGATGCACTTCTCCAGGCCGTCCGGATGGCGGTTGAGCTGATGCCGGCCGTGGAAGCGCGGCGCCGTCACCTTCGGCGTCTCCGGATACTGCTCCGTCAGCCGCTTCTTGAACATGGCCGTGAAGGTCAGCCCGAAGCCGGCCACCGGATTCCGCGGCGGACGCGGGATGTCGGCCCCCGGAACGTCCCCCTCCGGGGCGCTCCCCCGCGGTCCGCTCCGCTGCGGGAGGTTCTCCTGCGAAGAGTCAGACACCACCGGCCTCCTTTCCGTCACTCTCGGTACTGTCACTCACAGTATTGACCCCGCCACTGACAATCAGCTCCCGCTCGCGTCGCGGCTGCCTGCGCGGGACCGGCGGCAGCGTCTGTCCGGGCAGCGGCGGCACGGGGAAACCGCCCGCCATCGGGTCGAAGGCCGGTGGCTCCGGTTCGTTCGCCGCCGCGGCCCGTTCCTTCCTGTCGCGGAAGATGTCCGCGACGAAGGAGAGCAGCAGGAGCGCGATGATCGCCGAGGCCACGTACAGCAGGATCGTCTGGAAGGAGTAGTTCTCGTTGCGCAGCGCCCGCACGGTCGCGACGAGCATCAGCCAGACCAGCGAGACCGGGATCAGGACCTTCCAGCCCAGCTTCATCAGCTGGTCGTAGCGCACACGGGGCAGCGTGCCGCGCAGCCAGATGAAGAAGAAGAGCAGCAGCTGGACCTTGAGGACGAACCAGAGCATCGGCCACCAGCCGTGGTTCGCGCCCTCCCAGAAGGTGGAGACCGGCCAGGGGGCGCGCCAGCCGCCGAGGAAGAGCGTCGTCGCGACGGCCGAGACGGTCACCATGTTGACGTACTCGGCGAGCATGAACATCGCGAACTTGATCGACGAGTACTCGGTGTTGAAGCCGCCGACCAGGTCGCCCTCGGACTCCGGCATGTCGAACGGGTTGCGGTTCGTCTCCGCGACCATCGTGATGATGTAGATGATGAAGGAGACCGGCAGCAGCAGCACGTACCAGCGGTCCGCCTGCGCCTCGACGATCGCCGACGTCGACATCGACCCGGAGTAGAGGAACACCGAGGCGAACGCGGCGCCCATGGCGATCTCGTACGAGATCATCTGGGCGCACGAGCGCAACCCGCCGAGGAGCGGATACGTCGACCCCGAGGACCAGCCCGCGAGGACGATGCCGTAGATGCCGACCGAGGCGACCGCGAGGATGTAGAGCATCGCGATGGGCAGGTCGGTCAGTTGCATCGTGGTGCGCTGGCCGAAGATCGAGATCTCGTTGCCCGCGGGCCCGAAGGGGATCACCGCGATCGCCATGAACGCGGGGATCGCCGCGATGATCGGCGCCAGGACGTAGACGGCCTTGTCGGCGCGCTTGACGATGACGTCTTCCTTGAACATCAGCTTCACGCCGTCGGCGAGCGACTGGAGCATGCCCCAGGGGCCGTGCCGGTTGGGGCCGATGCGCAGCTGCATCCAGGCGACGACCTTGCGCTCCCACACGATGGAGAAGAGCACCGTCACCATCAGGAACGCGAAGCAGAACACCGCCTTGACGACCACGAGCCACCAGGGGTCGCGGCCGAACATCGACAGGTCCTCGGCGGCGAGGACGGTCCCCGGGGCCGCCGCGAGGGGGACGAGGCCGGTCATGCGCGCACCTCCGGTGCTTCGTCGGCGGGGCCGTCCTGCGGGGAATCGGCCGGCACCCCGTCCGGCGCTGCGCCGGCCGGTTCCGCCGGGCCGATCCGGACCAGCGTGCCCGGCTGCGAACCGGTGTCCGCGAGGACGCCGCCGCCCGTGGAGTTCAGCGGCAGCCAGACCACCCGGTCGGGCATCGCCGTCACCGCCAGCGGGAGCGTGACCGCGCCCGCGGGGCCCGTGACAGTCAGGTCGTCGCCGTTCTTGACCCCCGTCTCGGCGGCCGTCGCGGCGGAGAGCCGGGCCACCGCCGCGTGGCGTGTACCGGCCAGCGCGTCGTCGCCCTCCTGGAGCTTGCCCTGGTCCAGCAGGAGCCGGTGGCCCGCGAGGACCGCCTCGCCGTCGCCGGGCCTGGGCACCGGACGGGAGGATTCCAGCGGTTCGGTGGCGCGCGGCCCGTCCCAGCCGCCGAGCCGGTCGAGTTCGACGCGTACGGCCCGCAGGTCGGGCAGCGCGAGGTGGACGTCAAGAGCGTCCGCGAGCATGTGCAGCACCCGCGCGTCGCTCGGCGCGAGCCGCCGCGTCATCTGCTCCGGCTTCAGCGCCGCCTCGAACAGCCGCGCCCTGCCCTCCCAGTTGAGGAAGGAGCCGGGCTTCTCCGCGACCGCCGCGACGGGGAGGACCACGTCCGCGCGCTCGGTGACCTCGCTGGGCCGCAGCTCCAGCGAGACCAGGAAGCCGACCTCGTCCAGCGCGGTCCGCGCCGCCGCCGGGGCCGGCAGATCCGCGACCTCCACGCCCGCGACCAGCAGCGCGCCCAGCTCGCCGGAGGCGGCGGCCCGGACGATCTGACCGGTGTCGCGGCCGTAACGGGGCGGCAGTTCGCGTACGCCCCACACCGCCGCGGTCTCCGCGCGGGCCCGCGGATCGGTGGCGGGCCGGCCGCCGGGCAGCAGCGACGGGAGCGCGCCCGCCTCCAGCGCGCCGCGCTCACCGGCCCGGCGCGGGATCCACACCAGCCGGGCGCCGGTCGCGGTGGCGGCGCGCGCCGCCGCGGTGAGCCCGCCGGGAACGGCCGCCAGCCGCTCCCCGACGACGATCACTGCGCCGGGCTCGCGCAGCGCCCGCGCGGCGGCCGTGCCGTCCGCGTCGAGTCCGGTCTCCGAGGCGAGGGCGTCCAGCCACTCGGTCTCGGTGCCGGGCGCGGCGGGCAGCAGGGTGCCGCCCGCCTTCTCCAGACCCCGGGTGGCGTGCGTGGCGAGGGCGAACGTCCGCTGGCCGTGCTTGCGCTGCGCCTTGCGCAGCCGCAGGAAGACGCCGGGCGCCTCCTCCTCGGACTCGAAGCCCGCGAGCAGCACCGCCGGGGCGGCCTCCAGCGTGGTGTACGTGATCCCCGTACCGTCGAGGTCATGGCCCCGGCCCGCGACATACGCGGCGAGGAAGTCGGCCTCCTCGGTGCTGTGCACCCGCGCCCGGAAATCGATGTCGTTGGTGTCGAGGGCGACGCGCGCGAACTTGGCGTACGCGTACGCGTCCTCGACGGTGAGCCGCCCGCCGGTCAGGACGCCGGTCCTGCCCCGGGCCGCGGACAGGCCGCGCGCGGCGGCCTCCAGCGCCTCGGGCCAGCTCGCCGGTTCGAGGACGCCGTCCTCGTTCCGTACCAGCGGGGTGGTGAGCCGGTCGCGCTGCTGCGCGTACCGGAAGCCGAAGCGGCCCTTGTCGCAGAGCCACTCCTCGTTGACCTCGGGCTCGTTCGCCGCCATCCGCCGCATGACCTTGCCGCGCCGGTGGTCCGTACGGGTCGCGCAGCCGCCCGCGCAGTGCTCGCAGACGCCCGGCGAGGAGACCAGGTCGAAGGGGCGGGAGCGGAAGCGGTACGCCGCGGAGGTGAGCGCCCCGACCGGGCAGATCTGGATGGTGTTGCCGGAGAAGTACGACTCGAAGGGGTCGCCCTCACCGGTGCCGACCTGCTGGAGGGCGCCCCGCTCGATCAGCTCGATCATCGGGTCGCCCGCGATCTGGTTCGAGAACCGGGTGCAGCGGGCGCAGAGCACGCACCGCTCGCGGTCGAGCAGCACCTGCGTGGAGATCGGTACCGGCTTCTGGAAGGTGCGCTTGTGGCCCTCGAAGCGGGTGTCGGGGTCGCCGACCTGCATGGCCTGGTTCTGGAGCGGGCACTCGCCGCCCTTGTCGCAGACCGGGCAGTCCAGGGGGTGGTTGATGAGCAGCAGCTCCATCACCCCGCGCTGCGCCTTCTCGGCGACCGGTGACGTCAGCTGCGACTTGACGACCATGCCGTCGGTGCAGGTGATCGTGCAGGACGCCATCGGCTTGCGCTGGCCCTCGACCTCGACGATGCACTGGCGGCAGGCGCCGGCCGGGTCGAGGAGCGGGTGGTCGCAGAAGCGCGGGATCTCGATGCCCAGTTGCTCGGCGGCGCGGATCACCAGCGTCCCCTTGGGGACGGAGATCTCGATGCCGTCGATGGTCAGCGAGACGAGATCCTCGGGCGGAACCGCGGCGTCGCCGCCCCCGGAGGGAGCATTCGTGGTCACCGTCATGCGTTCACCTCCAGGTGCGGGTTCCGGTCTGCCCACACGGTGGACTTCGCGGGGTCGAAGGGGCAGCCCTTGCCGGTGATGTGCTGCTCGTACTCCGCGCGGAAGTACTTGAGCGAGGAGAAGATCGGGGAGGCGGCGCCGTCGCCGAGCGCGCAGAAGGACTTGCCGTTGATGTTGTCGGCGATGTCGTTGAGCTTGTCGAGGTCGGACAGCTCCCCCTTGCCGTCCTCGATGTCGCGGAGCAACTGGACGAGCCAGTACGTCCCTTCGCGGCAGGGGGTGCACTTGCCGCAGGACTCGTGGGCGTAGAACTCGGTCCAGCGGGTGACGGCCCGTACGACGCAGGTGGTCTCGTCGAAGCACTGGAGCGCTTTGGTGCCGAGCATGGAGCCGGCCGCGCCGACGCCCTCGTAGTCGAGCGGGACGTCGAGGTGCTCGTCGGTGAACATCGGGGTCGAGGAGCCGCCGGGGGTCCAGAACTTGAGGCGGTGTCCGGCCCGGATGCCGCCGCTCATGTCGAGGAGCTGGCGCAGCGTGATCCCGAGCGGGGCCTCGTACTGGCCGGGGCTGGTGACATGGCCGCTGAGCGAGTAGAGCGTGAAGCCCGGGGACTTCTCGCTGCCCATCGACCTGAACCAGTCCTTGCCGCGGTGGAGGATCGCGGGAACCGACGCGATGGACTCGACGTTGTTCACCACAGTCGGGCAGGCGTACAGGCCCGCCACCGCCGGGAAGGGAGGACGCAGCCGGGGCTGTCCGCGACGCCCCTCCAAGGAGTCGAGCAGCGCGGTCTCCTCGCCGCAGATGTACGCGCCCGCGCCCGCGTGCACGACGACGTCGAGGTCGAGTCCGCTGCCGAGGATGTTCTTGCCGAGGTACCCCGCCGCGTACGCCTCGCGCACCGCCTCGTGCAGCCTGCGCAGTACGGGGACGACCTCGCCGCGCAGATAGATGAAGGCGTGCTGCGAGCGGATCGCGTAGCAGGCGATCACGATGCCCTCGATGAGGGAGTGCGGGTTGGCGAAGAGAAGAGGGATGTCCTTGCAGGTGCCGGGTTCCGACTCGTCCGCGTTGACGACCAGATAGTGCGGCTTGCCGTCGCCCTGCGGGATGAACTGCCACTTCATCCCGGTGGGGAAGCCGGCGCCGCCGCGTCCGCGCAGACCCGCGTCCTTGACGTACGCGATGAGGTCGTCGGGCGACATGGCGAGGGCCTTGCGGAGCCCTTTGTACCCTTCGTGCCGCTCGTAGGTGGCCAGGGTCCAGGACTCCGGCTGGTCCCAGAAGGCGGACAGGACGGGCGCGAGGAGCTTCTCCGGGCTGGTCCCGTTCTCGTTGAGCTCGGCGGCCATGGTCATCACTCCTCCTCCTCGGCTTCGGTTCCGGTCTGCTGGTCCGGCCGCGCGTCCCGCGCCGTGTCCTTCGGGGCGGCGTCTCGGGGCGGGGCGTCCGCGCCGTCCCGGGGGCGTACCACCCGCTGGAGCCCCTCGCCCTTGGCGAGCCGCAGCCCGACCAGCGAGGCGGGTCCCGCGCCGCCGGTGGCCTCGACGGCGCCGGGGCGCTCGTCGGGGAAGCCGGCCAGGATGCGCGAGGTCTCCTTGTACGTGCACAGCGGGGCGCCCCGGGTGGGTGCGACGGGGCGTCCCTCGCTCAGGTCGTCGACGAGCCGCAGGGCGGTGTCCGGCGTCTGGTTGTCGAAGAACTCCCAGTTGACCATCACGACGGGCGCGAAGTCGCAGGCCGCGTTGCACTCGATGTGTTCGAGGGTGATCTTGCCGTCGGGGGTCGTCCCGTGGTTGTCGACGCCGAGATGGCGCTTCAGCTCGTCGAAGATGGCGTCGCCGCCCATCACCGCGCAGAGCGTGTTGGTGCAGACGCCGACCTGGTACTCCCCGCCGGGCTCGCGCCGGTACATGGAGTAGAAGGTGGCGACGGCGGTGACCTCGGCGGTGGTCAGGCCGAGCAGCTCGGCGCAGAAGGCCATCCCCGTACGGGAGACGAAGCCCTCCTCGGACTGGGTGAGGTGGAGCAGCGGCAGCAGCGCGGAGCGGGAGTCCGGGTAGCGGCCGATGATCTCCTTCGCGTCCGCTTCGAGCCGGGCGCGTACCTCGTCCGGGTAGGCGGGGGCGGGCAGCCGGGGCATCCCGAGACTGACCCCGGCGGTGGCCGCGGCTGCCGTGCCTGCCGCGGCGTTGGGCGGTGTGGCGGTCACCGGTCGACGCCTCCCATCACGGGGTCGATGGACGCGACGGCGACGATGACGTCGGCGACCTGGCCGCCCTCGCACATCGCCGCCATGGCCTGGAGATTGGTGAAGGACGGATCGCGGAAGTGCACGCGGTACGGGCGGGTGCCCCCGTCGGAGACGACATGCGCGCCGAGTTCGCCCTTGGGCGACTCCACGGCGGCGTACGCCTGACCGGCCGGGACCCGGAAGCCCTCCGTCACCAGCTTGAAGTGATGGATCAGAGCCTCCATGGACGTGCCCATGATGTTCTTGATGTGGTCGAGGGAGTTGCCGAGTCCGTCCGGGCCGAGCGCGAGCTGCGCGGGCCAGGCGATCTTCTTGTCGGCGACCATCACCGGGCCCGGCTCCAGCCGGTCCAGGCACTGTTCGACGATCCGCAGCGACTGGCGCATCTCTTCCAGCCGGATGAGGAAGCGGCCGTACGCGTCGCAGGTGTCGGCGGTCGGGACGTCGAACTCGAACGTCTCGTAACCGCAGTACGGGTCGCTCCTGCGCAGGTCGTGCGGGAGCCCGGTGGAGCGCAGGATCGGTCCGGTGGCGCCGAGCGCCATGCAGCCGGCCAGGTCGAGATAGCCGACGTCCTGCATGCGGGCCTTGAAGATCGGGTTGCCGGTGGCGAGCTTGTCGTACTCCGGCAGGTTCTTCCGGAGTTGCTTCAGCAGCTCGCGCAGCTTGTCGACGGCGCCCGGGGGGAGGTCCTGGGCGAGCCCGCCGGGGCGGATGAACGCGTGGTTCATCCGCAGTCCGGTGATCATCTCGTAGGCATCGAGAATCAGTTCACGATCGCGGAATCCGTAGATCATGATCGTGGTCGCGCCCAGCTCCATGCCGCCGGTCGCGAGACAGACGAGGTGCGAGGAGAGCCGGTTCAGCTCCATCAGCAGGACACGGATGAGCGTGGCGCGGTCCGGGATGTCGTCCTCGATGCCGAGCAGCTTCTCGACGCCCAGGCAGTACGCCGTCTCGTTGAAGAACGACGTCAGGTAGTCCATGCGCGTGACGAAGGTGGTGCCCTGCGTCCAGTTGCGGAATTCGAGGTTCTTCTCGATGCCCGTGTGGAGATAGCCGATGCCGCAGCGGGCCTCGGTGACGGTCTCGCCCTCGATCTCCAGGATCAGCCGCAGCACCCCGTGGGTGGAGGGGTGCTGGGGACCCATGTTGACGACGATCCGCTCGTCGTCGGCCTTGGCTGCGGACTGGACGACCTCGTCCCAGTCGCCGCCGGTGACCGTGTAGACGGTGCCCTCGGTGGTCTCCCGGCCGGAGCCGAGCGCGTCGAAGGCGTCCGGGGCGGAGTCCTGCGGGGCGGAGGCGTGTGAAGTGGTCATCAGGAGTACGACCTCCGCTGGTCCGGAGCCGGGATCTGGGCGCCCTTGTACTCGACGGGGATGCCGCCGAGCGGGTAGTCCTTGCGCTGCGGGAAGCCCTGCCAGTCGTCCGGCATCATGATCCGGGTCAGGGCGGGGTGACCGTCGAAGATCAGGCCGAAGAAGTCGTACGTCTCGCGCTCGTGCCAGTCGTTGGTCGGATAGACCGCGACCAGGGACGGTACGTGCGGATCCTCGTCCGGCGCGGAGACCTCCAGGCGGATCAGCCGGCCGTGGGTGAGCGAGCGCAGGTGGTAGACGGCGTGCAGCTCGCGCCCCTTGTCGCCGGGGTAGTGGACGCCGGAGACCCCGGTGCACAGCTCGAAGCGGAGGGCCGGGTCGTCGCGCAGGGTGCGGGCCACCTGGGACAGATGCTCGCGGGCGATGTGGAAGGTCAGCTCGTCGCGGTCGACGACCGTCTTCTCGATGGCGTGGGAGGGGACGAGGTCCTGCTCCTCCAGCGCGCCCTCCAGCTCGTCGGCGATCTCGTCGAAGACACCGCCGGGTCCGCCGTACGGCCGGGAGGAGGCGCCCGGCAGCGTCACGGTCCGGACGAGACCGCCGTATCCGCTGGTGTCCCCGCCGTTGTTGGCGCCGAACATCCCCTTCTGCACGCGGATGGGCTCGTCGGCCCGGTCCCGCGCGGACGGAACGTTCTTGCCGGATTCCGGCCCTGCGTTCCTGGATTCCGGCCGGTCGTTGCCGGACCGGTGGGTGCCGTCCTCGGATCGCGGCTTGTCGTCTCCGGATCGCTGCTTGTCGCTCACCGCAGCAGCCCCTTCATCTCGATCAACGGGAGCGCCTTGAGGGCCGCCTCCTCCGCCTCGCGGGCCGCTTCCTCCGCGTTGACCCCGAGCTTGGAGCTCTGGATCTTCTGGTGGAGCTTGAGGATGGCGTCCATCAGCATCTCGGGACGTGGTGGGCAGCCGGGCAGATAGATGTCGACAGGAACGACGTGGTCGACGCCCTGCACGATCGCGTAGTTGTTGAACATCCCGCCCGACGAGGCACAGACCCCCATGGAGATCACCCACTTGGGGTCGGGCATCTGGTCGTAGACCTGCCGCAGGACGGGCGCCATCTTCTGGCTCACCCGCCCCGCCACGATCATCAGGTCGGCCTGGCGCGGTGAGCCGCGGAAGACCTCCATCCCGAACCGCGCCAGGTCGTACCGCCCCGCGCCGGTCGTCATCATCTCGATGGCGCAGCAGGCGAGACCGAACGTCGCGGGGAAGACGGAGGACTTCCGTACCCAGCCCGATGCCTGTTCGACGGTGGTCAGCAGGAAACCGCTCGGCAGCTTCTCTTCGAGTCCCATTGGTGGCCCCTCAGCCCCTTTAGTCCCATTCCAGACCGCCGCGCCGCCACACATACGCGTAGGCGACGAAGACGGTGAGCACGAAGAGCAGCATCTCCACGAGCCCGAAAATCCCCAGGGCGTCGAAGCTGACCGCCCACGGGTAAAGGAAGACGACCTCAATATCGAAAATGATGAAGAGCATCGCCGTCAGGTAGTACTTGATGGGGAATCGGCCGCCCCCGGCCGGCGTCGGTGTGGGCTCGATGCCGCACTCGTACGCTTCGACTTTCGCCCGGTTGTAGCGCTTTGGGCCGATAAGCGTGGCCATGACCACGGAGAAGATCGCAAACCCGGCCCCCAGCGCGCCGAGCACGAGGATGGGTGCGTAGGCATTCACGCCCCTCAGCTCCTTCCAGTCGTCCTTGACCGTCGGATCGCACCGGGCGGACCGCCTCGCCGCCTCGTCGCGGATCACCGAAGATCGCGTACATGTGAGGCAGTTCACAAGCCCGGCTGCCCCGCATCCTATGCCCGGTGACCTGTGATCTGCGACACGGGGTACAGCGGGGAGTTTGTGATCTCCACCACCTGACGAAGGATCATGAAGCCGGATGATGGGTGATCTTCATACGCGAAGCGGCCACGTGATCACCAGAGGTGACATTCGAGCCGGTCAGTGCTGGCCAGAGGCGTTGCGCCCTACCAAGAGATGCACCGTGCAAGCAAATTGGCGATGAGACACTTTCGGGTGATACGGCGCGGAGGGTCACCCGGGCGAGGGGGCGGCGGGCTCCGGATGGACCGAAGGGGACACGTGCACGCATTCACGAGCAAGCCGGCGCGGGTCCGATCCGGGCGGGGCGGGCGACGGGACGGCGTCGCGAGAGCGCCGGAACCAACTCATTCGTGAGCGCGTCACACCTCGCGTGACCGGACCGACAGCCGAACGGTGACCGACCTGTTATCTGCGCACCTGAAATGTGACCTGCGTCACTTCACTCAACCCCTCAAAGAAGAGGGCTTGGCCATGAGTGTGAAGCGATGGTAAGCGGCAGGCAATTCGGACGTTTATCGGAAAGCCCGTGATCACAGCCATGATCACCCTTGCCCGTTTTGCCCGTTACGGCGTCAATAAGGGCCGAAGGAAAGCGGATTCACAGATTCCGGACGGAACTGTGGTGCACCCCACGTTTCTTGACGAGAACCCGGGCCGACCTGATAGCCGTTGGTCTCATGTCCCACACCGCTCAGATAACCAGCCACCGGAAGCCCCGCCGGAGCACCCCGCGCGTCAGCATTCGCGCCGGAGTCGCCGGTGGCGTCCTCAGCACGATCGCGGTCGCCGGTGCCGCCGCGCCGGCGAACGCCGAGCCGGTGACCGAGACCATCGAAATGCCTACCCTCACCGCCGGCCTCGCCGGCGACTTCGCCCGGTCCGCCGAGGCGACCCAGCAGGTGGCCAACACCCTGGACCTGCGGGCCCAGCAGGACGCCGCCGCCGCGACGGCGGCCAAGACCGCGAAGACCGCGCAGGCGGAGGCCGAGCGCAAGGCCGAGGCCAAGCGGAAGTCCGAGGAAGCCCGCAAGAAGGCCGCCGAGGCCGCCGAGCGTGCCTCCCGCGCCGCCGAGCGCACCACGCTCAGCAGTGCCTCGTCGGACTCCGGCTCCAGCTCCGCGTCGAGCTCGTCGTCGTCCGCTTCCGACACCGCCTCCAAGGCCACCTCGCAGGCGACCGGTTCGGCCGCCGCTGTGCTCGCCTTCGCGCAGGCGCAGGTCGGCGACGCGTACATCATGGGCTCCACGGGCCCGAACGCCTGGGACTGCTCCAGCCTGGTCCAGGCCTCGTTCCGCCAGATCGGCGTCGACCTCCCCCGCGTCTCGCAGGACCAGTCGGTGGCGGGCACCCAGGTCTCCCTGGACAACCTCCAGCCCGGCGACATCCTCTACTGGGGCAGCGCCGGCAGCGCGTACCACACGGCGATCTACATCGGCGGCGGCGAGTTCATCGGCGCGCAGAACCCGAGCAAGGGCGTCATCCAGGCCTCCCTGGACTACGACCCCCCGACCGGCGCGGTCCGCGTCCTCTGACGCACCCCGCCCCGCCCCTCGTTCCGACCCGGCAACACGTACGGCGATGGCCCGCGCCCCGCAAGGGGGATGCGGGCTGTCGCCGTTTCCGGGGGTGGCAGTGCGGAGGGTGTGGGACCGGACCAAGATTTGATCAAGCTCTCACTTGACCCGATCGAGTGATGGCATGCTAACTCCTCCTGGGTAGAAGACACTTACGTCACTTCGCACCACACCGCCGGACAGTCCCCACCTCATCCGGCCAGGAGGAACTCCCCTCATGACCATAAAAGGCATCGACGTCTCGTCGTACCAGAGTTCGACCTACTCCACCGCCGGCTTCGACTTCGTCTTCGTCAAGGCCACCGAAGGCACCTCGTACATCAACCCCAAGATGGCCGCCCAGGCCTCCCACGGCCGGGCGGCCGGGCTGGTGGTCGGGTTCTACCACTTCCTGCGGGGCGGGAACATGAAGGCGCAGGCCAAGTACTTCGTCGAGAAGTGCTCCAGCATCGCCTACGACCCCCTCTTCGCCGACTGGGAGGACAGTGACGTCTCCAACGCGCAGAAGGACGCCTTCCTCGCCGAGGTGAAGCGGCTGCGCGGGAGCACGCATCGCGTGGGGCTGTACTGCAACCGGGACTACTGGCTGAACCGCGACACCACCAGCAACGCCGGCGACGCCCTGTGGATCGCGGATTACGTGACCGCCGGGAAGCCCCGGATCCAGGCCGCGTGGAAGTTCCACCAGTACACCGACAGCCCCCTCGACACGAACATCGGTCAGTTCACCGACCGTGCCGCGCTGAAGAAGTGGGCGAGAAAGGGCTGAGGGTCGCGAGGGACCTCACGCCTTCGGCGCCACCTTCGAAAGGCCGTTGATGATGCGGTCCATCGCGTCGCCGCCCGTCGGGTCCGTCAGGTTCGCCAGCATCTTGAGGGTGAACTTCATCAGCAGCGGATGCGTCAGGCCGCGCTCCGTCGCGAGTTTCATGATCTTCGGGTTTCCGATGAGCTTCACGAAGGCGCGGCCCATCGTGTAATAACCGCCGTAGGTCTCCTTGAGCACCTTCGGGTAGTGCAGCAGCGCCAGTTCGCGCTGCGCGGGGGTCGCCCTGGCGTGGGCCTGGACGATGACGTCCGCCGCGATCTGGCCCGACTCCATGGCGTACGCGATGCCCTCGCCGTTGAACGGGTTGACCATGCCGCCCGCGTCGCCGACCAGCAGGAGGCCCTTGGTGTAGTGCGGCTGGCGGTTGAACGCCATCGGCAGCGCGGCGCCCCTGATCGGCATCGTCATGTTGTCGGGGGTGTAGCCCCAGTCCTCCGGCATCGACGCGCACCACGCCTTCAGCACCTCGCGCCAGTCCAGCTCCTTGTACGCGGACGAGGAGTTGAGGATGCCGAGGCCGACGTTCGACGTGCCGTCGCCCATGCCGAAGATCCAGCCGTAGCCGGGCAGCAGCTTGTCCGGGCCCGGACCGCGCCGGTCCCACAGCTCCAGCCATGACTCCAGGTAGTCGTCGTCGTGGCGCGGAGAGGTGAAGTACGTCCGTACGGCCACGCCCATCGGCCGGTCCTCGCGGCGGTGCAGCCCCATCGCGAGCGACAGCCGCGTCGAGTTGCCGTCGGCGGCGACGACCAGCGGCGCGTGGAAGGTGACCGGGGTCTTCTCCTCGCCCAGCTTGGCGTGGACGCCGGTGATCCGGCCCGTACGGGCGTCGGTGATCGGGGCACCGACGTTGCAGCGCTCGTGCAGCCGGGCGCCGGCCTTCTGCGCCTGCCGGGCGAGCTGCTCGTCGAAGTCGTCGCGCTTGCGGACCAGGCCGTAGTCCGGGTACGCCGCCAGGTCCGGCCAGTCGAGCTGGAGCCGTACGCCGCCGCCGATGATCCGCAGCCCCTTGTTGCGCAGCCAGCCGGCCTCTTCCGAGATGTCGATGCCCATCGACACGAGCTGCTTGGTGGCGCGCGGGGTGAGTCCGTCGCCGCACACCTTCTCGCGCGGGAACGCCGTCTTCTCCAGCAGCAGCACGTCCAGACCCGCCTTGGCGAGGTAGTACGCGGTCGTGGAACCGGCCGGACCGGCGCCGACGACGATGACGTCCGCAGTGTTCTCGGAGAGGGGCTCAGTCACAGCGGGTTCTCCCGAAGACTCGAATTCGCGTACCGAACGGCACTGGTCACCTGCAGTCTATGGGTGCGTACCGATCCCCCAGTGAAGGGCTGCCCTCGTGGACAACACAACCAAGGCGCTCCCCGTCGTGCGGCTCCGCGTCCCCACCGAGGAGGACGCCTTCGCCTGGCACCGCGTCTTCGACGACCCCGAGGTGATGGAGTTCCACGGCGGCGCACCGGCCGAGATGTCCGTGTACGAGGAGCTGACCGCCCGCCAGCGCCGGCACGACGCCGAGCGCGGCTTCTGCTTCTGGACGATGCTGGACGAGTCCGGGGAGGTGATCGGCTTCACGGGCGCCCAGCCCTGGCCGCACCCGGAGTTCGGGCCGGTGGGCGAGATCGAGATCGGCTGGCGGCTGGGGCGCGCGTACTGGGGCCGGGGCTACGCGACGGCCGCCGCGCGGACCACGCTGGAACGGGTACGGGCGGCGGGCGTCAGCCGGGTCGTGGCGATGGTGAACTCCCGCAACGCCCGCTCGGTCGCGGTGACCCGGCGGCTGGGGATGGAGCTGGCGGAGACGTATGTGGGGCCGGTGTCCCAGCAGGAGGCCTTCTGCTTCCGTCTGGAGTTGTGAGACCGGCAGTCCGTTGAAGTGGGTGGGTGCGTGAGCGGGTGGTGCGCGTGCCCACCCGGGCGCCCGCCGCGGCCCGTCAGGCCCGTACGCCCCGGTGCAGCGCCACGATGCCGCCCGTCAGGTTCCGCCACGCCACCTTCGACCAGCCCGCGCCCTGGAGCCGGGCGGCCAGTGCGGGCTGGTCGGGCCAGTCGCGGATGGACTCGGCGAGGTAGACGTACGCGTCGGGGTTGGAGGAGACGGCGCGCGCGACCGGCGGCAGCGCCCGCATCAGGTACTCCGTGTAGACGGTCCTGAACGGCGCCCAGGTCGGGTGCGAGAACTCGCAGATCACGACCCGGCCGCCCGGCTTCGTCACTCGGTACAGCTCGCGCAGCGCCGCGTCCGTGTCCTGGACGTTCCGCAGCCCGAAGGAGATGGTCACCGCGTCGAACACCTCGTCGGCGAAGGGCAGCTTCGTCGCGTCGCCCGCCGTGAACGGCATCCACGCGTGCCGCTTCTTGCCCTCGCGCAGCATTCCGAGGGAGAAGTCGCACGGCACGACGTACGCGCCCGTCGCGGCGAACGGCTGGGAGGAGGTGGCCGTGCCGGCCGCCAGGTCGAGGATCTTCTCGGCCGGGCGGGCGCCGACCGCCCTGGCGACCTCCTTGCGCCACCGCCGGTCCTGGCCGAGCGAGAGCACGTCGTTGGTGAGGTCGTAGTTCTCCGCCACGACGTCGAACATCGAGGCGACTTCGTGCGGCTGCTTGTCCAGGGAGGCTCGGGTCACGTCCGTCAGTCTGCCAGGGCATGGCGCGCCGCCCCGCATCAGGGCAGCAGCTTCGGGCGCCGTTTCGCCGCCACGTCCTCCACCCACCCGAAGAGCGCCACGGCCGCCGCGATCAGCACCCACGCGATCCCGAACTGGAACCACGCGCTGCCGAGCGGCAGGTCCCGCTCGAAGGCGGGGATGTCCCACATCGCGTCGATCAGCGGCACGCTCACCATCAGCGCGACCTCGTGCCAGAGGTAGACCGTCACCGCGCGGGCGTTGAAGACCTTCACGACCCGGTCGGCCACGGGCCGGCGCCCCAGCCACCCGAAGTCCGGCCGGAACCGCATCAGCAGCAGTACGAACCCCGCCGACCACAGCGCCTGCGCGAGCGGGATGTCGTCGAGGTCGTACGTACCGTCCACCGGGTGGGAGAACGCCCACCCCGCGCCGAGCGCCATCACCGGGAGCGCCGCGCCCACCACGGGCCCCGGGCGCAGCCGGTCGAGGACCCCGTCACGGTGCGCGAAGCCGAGCAGCCAGCAGAAGAGGAAGACCGACAGATCGCCGAGCGCGGCGCCGAGGCGCCCGTCCGGGAGGGGCCACAGCGTCTCGAAGACGGCGACCGGGACGAGCGACAGGAGGAGTACGGGGAGCGGCGCGCGCCGGAAGAGCCTCAGCAGCACGGGCGAGAGCAGCACGAACCACAGGTACGTCCGCAGGTACCAGAGCACCGCCCACGCCTGCTCGCCCCAGGCGTCGCCGGGCGGGTCCCCCACCGGCAGCAGCCAGTAGACGGCGTCGGTGCCCGGCAGCCAGCCGTGCTTCGCCATGGCCACGATGAGCACGGCCCCGAACACCCACAGCGGCACCAGCAGCCGCCGCAGCCTGCTCCGGATCACCGCGCCGGCGGGCCGCTCCAGGGAGCGCGCCATCAGCGAGCCGGCGAGCGCGAACATCACCCCCATGGAAGGGAAGACCAGGCCCAGCCAGGGCCACTCGAAGGTGTGGTACGTGACGACGCGGACCAGCGCGAAGGCGCGCAGCGCGTCGAAGTACCGGTCCCGGCCCCCGACGAGTCCGCCACCGGGTCCGCCGACGAGTCCGCCAACGGGGTGCGCGGGCGGTGGCGCCGTACCCGTACGTACCGCCTCCGGCGGCAGCGCCTCCTTGCGGTGCGCGCCCGCCATCAGGCCGCTCCCGCGCCGGGGCGGGGCGCGCCGACCTCGCCGGTGCGTTTGAGCTTCTGCCAGCGGAGCCGGCCGCCCGTGAGCGCCGTGACGCCGGAGTGGATCAGGACCAGATACATCAGCTGCCGGTAGGCGATCTGCTGCAACGGCATCATCAGCAGATACCGGTACTTCTCCTGGTCGAGCCGGAACGCGTACGCGGCGCACAGCAGTTGGACGAGGAGGACCGCCAGCCAGGCGAGCAGGGACGCCTTGAGGTCGACGAAGATCATCGCGTAGACGGTGAACACGTCGATGAGCGGGGCGAAGACGGGCGTGACGATCTGGAAGAGCACCACGAGCGGCATGCCTATCCGGCCGAACCGGCCCGAGGGGCCCTTGTCCAGGACCGACCCGCGGTGCTTCCACAGCGCCTGCATCGTGCCGTAGCTCCACCGGTAGCGCTGGCGCCAGAGCTGCCCGACGGTGGCGGGCGCCTCGGTCCAGGCGCGCGCGTGCTCCGCGTACACGACCCGCCATCCGGCGCGGTGCAGGGCGATGGTGATGTCGGTGTCCTCGGCGAGGGTGTCCTCGCTCATGCCGCCCACATCGAGGACGGCCCGCCGGCGGAACGCGCCGATGGCGCCGGGGATGGTGGGCATGCAGCCCAGGACGTCGTACATCCGGCGGTCGAGGTTGAAGCCCATCACGTACTCGATGTGCTGCCACGCCCCGATGAGCGTGTCGCGGTTGCCGACCTTCGCGTTGCCCGCGACCGCGCCGACCCGCTCGTCGCCGAAGGGCTGCACCAGCTCCCGTACGGTGTCGGGTTCGAAGACGGTGTCGCCGTCCATCATCACGACGATGTCGTACGCGGCCTGCCGCACCCCGTTGTTGAGGGCGGCGGACTTGCCCGCGTTCTCCTGGCGGACGACGCGGACGTTGGGCAGCCCCAGGGACTCCGCGATCTCGGCGGTGCCGTCCGTGGAACCGTCGTCCACGACGACGATCTCGATCGGGTGGGTGCTCGCGGCGAGGGAGTTGAGCGTGTTGGCGATGCACTCCTTCTCGTTGTACGCGGGCACGATCACACTCACCGGTTCGTACACCGGCGGTCCCCAGGTGAAGCGGCGTCTGTTGCGCTGCCGGTGGTGGCGGCGGGCGAGGACGAGCATCAGCCCGAACCGGGCCAGCACGGCGACGCCGACGACCGCGAGACCGGTGGCGAGACCCGGGACGCACCACTCGGCGACGGCCACGGCGGCGATCAGGGCCCTGCCCTCCCAGAGGGTGGCGCCGGTGGCCTTGCGGTGGGCCATCTGCTCGACGCCGGTGCCGGTACGGGTATCGGTACCGGAAGTCTCGGCCGGTGGGCCCCCGCCGGGAGCGCCGCCGGGACCGGCCTGCTCACCCGCCTGCTGGGCGCCGCTGACCGTCGTGAAGGTGTACCCCTTCGCCTTCATCTTCTCGATGTACCGTGGCAGCGCCTCCAGTGTCTCCGTACGGTCGCCGCCCGCGTCGTGGAAGAGCACCACCGCGCCGTCGCCGTTCTTCGGCGTGGCCCATTTGATGATCTTGCTGACGCCCGGCTCCTGCCAGTCCTCGCTGTCGGCGTCGATGAAGACGCTCGTGTACCCCAGCGCGCCGAGGCGCTGGTAGACCGGCCAGCTCTCGTTGTCGATCGCGTCGTTCGTCGAGGAGTACGGGGCCCGGAACAGCGTGGTCGTGATGCCCGCGGCGCCCGCCAGCGCGAGCTGGGTCTGGGCGATTTCCCGCTTGACCCGGGAAGCGCTCTGGTACGAGAGATCGACGTGCGTGAAGGTGTGGATTCCGACCTCGTTTCCCTGGTCGACCATGTCCCGCACCACGCCCGGATAGCGCGAGACCAGCGAGCCGATGAGAAAGAACGTGCCGGGCACGTCCTGGTCGTCGAGAATTCTGAGGACTTTCTCCGTGTACTCGGGGTCGGGCCCGTCGTCGAAGGTGAGCACGATCGTCTTGTCCGCCACGGACCGCGTACGCGCCCGACCGCCGGCGAAGCTGAGAATGGGGCCGCCGTCGACCATGCTGTCCGGAACCTCGCTGTTGCTCGCGTCGGACCGGATCCGCTGGTCGCCGCCGACCTCGGAGCGCAGATAGCCGTCGAGCAGCAGCACGCTGACGAGGCCGGCCAGCAGCAGCACGGCGAAGATCACCCGGGGCTTGGGCATCGCCTGCCGGCCGACGCGCTCGATACGGGTGGGGGTGGCGTGCCGGCGCCTGCGCGCCGGGGAGTTGGTGGGGGTCTCGGGCATCGGCTCAGCGATCGCTGCCGGTGGAGGCGGCGGGCGGCGCCATGGGCGGGACCTCTCCCGCGCCGGGCGGCGGGCCGTACCCCGTGCCGCCCTCGGCGGCGGCCGGTCCGCCGTCGAACGGCAGGATCTGCGACGGGGTCAGGGAGATGCCGCCCATGAAGGCGAGCCCCAGGACGGCGACATACCCGAGGGTGACGGTGCCCAGCACCAGCCCGGCGCGGCGCAGCAGGCGGGCCCTGCGCCCGGAGGTGTCCACGAAGACGGGGCCCTCCTGGGGGCGGTCGGCATCTCGTTTGCGGCGCCGGTGAGGCCGATCCGGCCTTACCGCCCGGACCGGGCTCGCCGGGCGTTCCTCAAGGGTGGGGTCAGAATGCATGCGAGCAGATTGGCCACCCTTTATGTGCGAAACCTGTGACTCCGACGACGCGTTCCTATGAAATCTTTCTTTTCCTGTCGGCGAGCTGGGAGGGATACGGCCCGGAAATCCCCGAAGGTGTCCGCCCGGAGCGTGAACGCACTGCTGGGAATGGGGGGTTGGACAGGTCCACCGAACCGTCTTCCTCGAACTGTGTGCTCGGTCACCCTATTTCCGTGTGGGAGGCTCCTGTCGTCCGGCACATTGTTCCGGGAACACAGAACGCAGAACGCAGAGAGCGGGTGCATTTCTCCATGCCGAGTTCGCGGAGTCACCGACGACGATCGGTCACCTGGCCGGCCGTTCTGGTCGCGCTCGCGCTGGCCGGTACGTCGTGCGCGACGGGCACCGCCGCCGACGCCGACCGGAACGCGGACTCCCCGCCCGGCCGCACCACCCCGACCACCGCCCCCGCCGCCGCCACGACGGAGTTCGCCCCGTACGTCAGCGCCACCACCGCCGCCCGCACCGACGGGGCCGGCTCCCCCGGTACGTACAACCTGGCCTTCGTGATCACGGACGGTGCCGGTGGCTGCACTTCGACCTGGGGCGGTACGGCGGCGTACGACAGCGCGGCCGTCAAGGCCCGCGTCGCGAAGCTGACGGCCTCGGGCGCCGATGTCCGGGTCTCCTTCGGCGGCGCCGCGGGCACCGAGCCGGCGCTCGCCTGCGGGGACACCGCGGCCCTGGTGGCCGCGTACGCGAAGGTGCTCGACGCGGTCGGCGCGGCGAAGGCCGACTTCGACATCGAGGGCGACGCGCTCACCGACAGCGCCTCCGTCGCGCTGCGGAACGAGGCGATCGTCCAGCTCCAGAAGGAGCGGGACCTCGACGTCACGTACACCCTGCCGGTGATGCCCGACGGTCTGGAGAAGGGCGGCAGGGCGCTCCTCTCCGACGCGGCGGAGCGCGGTGTGCGGCTCTCGGCCGTCAACATCATGGCGATGAACTACGGTTCCGCGTACACCGGGGACATGGGCGGCTACGCGGAACAGGCGGCGCGGGCGGCCCACGGCCAGATCGCGGACATCCTGGGGCTGTCGTCGGCGCGGGCGTGGACCTCGCTCCACATCACGGCGATGGCGGGCGTCAACGATGTCGCGGGCGAGACCTTCACCCTCGCGGACGCGGCGCGGCTGCGCCGTTTCGCCCGGCAGAACGGCGTGGGCGCGCTCTCGATGTGGGCGACGTTCCGGGACCGGGCGTGCGCGGAGGGGGTGTCGACGGCCGAGGCGTCCGACTCGTGCAGCGGCGTCGAGCAGACGGCGGGGGCGTTCGCGGAGGCGCTGGGGTCGGACTGACCGTTGTGCCGGTCAGGCCCGGCGGTGCACCAGGCGCCCCGCGCAGACCGTCGCGAGACACCGTCCGTCCGCGTCGAACACCGCGAGGTCCGCGCGTCCCGTCGCGGTGAGCACGGGGCGCCGGGCGGCGGCCGGGGCCGGCAGTACGGTCACGCCCACCCGCGCGGCGGCCGCGCGGAGCGCCGGGTCCTCCGTGACGTACGCGTCGAGCACCGCGACCGCGCCCAGCTTCAGCACGGCGTGGATCCGCTCGCGCGGGCTCGGGGCGTCGGGCAGGGGCCCTTCGTGGACGCGGCCGGGGCCGAGCACGCCGGACCACCTCCGTACCCGCGCGGCGGGGAACCGTACCCGAAGCTCCTCGTAGCTCCCGGTCGCGAGGATCCGGTCCCGGCCGACCACCACCGCGCCGCCCGGGAGCGGCCGCTCAACGGCGTCGGCTCCGGCGTCGGCGTCGGCGCCGTCGGCATCGCCTTCGTTCCACGCGTACCGGAGCACGTCGGCCGCGTGCAGGGTCTCCACTCAGCGCCTCACAGAACCCGGTCCGACGACGTCAGTTGGTGGCGATGAGCTTCAGCTCGGGGTGGGCCGTGCCGCCCTCGATCGCCGTCGACGAGATGTGCGACGCGACCCGCTCGTCGACCGGGTCGTTCGCCGGGTCGTCGTGCACCACCAGGTGCTCGTACGTCGTGGCGCGCTGCGCCGGGACGCGGCCCGCCTTGCGGATCAGGTCGATGATCTCCAGCCGGTTCGAGCGGTGCCGGGCACCGGCCGAGGAGACGACGTTCTCCTCCAGCATGATCGACCCGAGGTCGTCGGCCCCGTAGTGCAGCGAGAGCTGGCCGACCTCCTTGCCGGTGGTCAGCCACGAACCCTGGATGTGGGCGACGTTGTCGAGGAAGATCCGGGCGATCGCGATCATCCGCAGGTACTCGAAGAGCGTGGCCTGCGTCCGGCCCTTCAGGTGGTTGTTCTCGGGCTGGTAGGTGTACGGGATGAACGCGCGGAAGCCGCCCGTCCGGTCCTGTACGTCGCGGATCATCCGCAGGTGCTCGATGCGCTCGGCGTTGGTCTCGCCCGTGCCCATGAGCATCGTGGATGTGGACTCGACGCCCAGACCGTGCGCCGCCTCCATGATCTCCAGCCAGCGCTCGCCGGACTCCTTGAGCGGGGCGATCGCCTTGCGGGGCCGCGCGGGCAGCAGTTCGGCGCCGGCGCCCGCGAAGGAGTCGAGACCGGCGGCGTGGATGCGCCGGATCGCCTCCTCGACGGAGACCTCGGAGATCCGGGCCATGTGCTCGACCTCGGAGGCGCCGAGGGAGTGGATGACGAGCTGCGGGTACGCCTGCTTGATCGCCGCGAAGTGCTTCTCGTAGTACTCGACGCCGTAGTCCGGGTGGTGCCCGCCCTGGAACATGATCTGCGTACCGCCCAGTTCGACGGTCTCCGCGCAGCGGCGCAGGATGTCGTCGAGATCGCGGGTCCACCCCTTGGCGGTGTCCTTGGGCGCGGCATAGAAGGCGCAGAACTTGCACGCCGTCACACAGACGTTGGTGTAGTTGATGTTCCGCTCGATGATGTACGTCGCGATGTGCTCCGTACCCGCGTACCGGCGGCGGCGTACCGCGTCGGCCGCGGCGCCCAGCGCGTGCAGCGGCGCCGAGCGGTAGAGGTCGAGGGCCTCCTCGGGGGTGATGCGCCCACCGGCGGCGGCACGGGCCAGAACGGACGTCAGGTCGGCCTTCTCGGTCACCGGGGCGGGTCCTTCCCAAGGGGTTGTCACGACCGATTCAGCCTACGCCAGTCCCCCTCACTTCTTGGTGAGGGTCCCCTTCGGGGTACCGGCGGCCTCCTCGGCGGACGCGTAGTCGAGGGTGGTGCCGGAGGCGCGGGTGAAGGTCAGCTCCGCCACGCTGCCCGTGGTGCACAGGTCCTCCGCGCTCCGCTTCGTGGTGTCCGTACGCTCCTCGACGCGCAGTTCGTCGTCGGTGGCGGAGACGAGCTTGCCGACGCCGAAGCACTCCACCTTGGCGCCGAGGACCGTGATCCGGCTCGTCGTGCGGACGATGTCCTCGCCCTTCGCGCCCTGGACTATCTCCGCGGTGAGCGTGCCGTGCGGCAGTCCGCTGCGCTCGGTGACCGGCCCGCTCCAGGTGCCGACGAAGGTCTTGGGGACCTCGGTGGCCGATCCGCCCTCGCTCTCCTCCCAACTTCCCCCGGAAGCCCCGTCCGTGGCGCCGCCGTCCGCGGGGTACAGGGGACCCGTGGTGCCACGGTCCGAGGGCAGGGGTTCCGTGGTGCCCTCGTTGAGGATGTCGTCGCGTACCTGTTCGAGGATCAACGAGCCGAAACCCGAGGCGGCGAAGACGCCCGTGACGCCGAGGCCGACCACCACGAACACGGCGAGGGCGCAGCCCAGTCTGCGGGCGGTACGGCGGCGGGGGCGGGGGCGGCCGGGCGCGGCGTCGGCGGCGGGCGCGTGCGGGGCGTCCGCACCGGGGCCGTCGCCGCGGACCGCGGCGGTCCGGGTCCGCGCGCCGGCGGTGGCCGGAAGGCTCGGCGCGCCGTCCAGGGCCGTCGGCTCGACGGGCGGGCCGAAGGTCCCGAGGGAGGGACCGGCCGGAGAGGCGCCGGCCGGTTCGGTGGGCGAGGGGCCGCCGAGGGACGGGTTGCTGAAGGCCACCGGCCCGGTCGGGAGGGAGGCGGACGGCTGTCCGGCGCTCGCCGCCGCGGAGTGGCCGGGCACGTCGGGGCCGTGGACCGACGTCTCCAGGTCCAGCAGCCGCACCACCGACCGGCTGACCTCCTCGACCAGCGGCCCCGGCAGCCAGCCGCCCGCCACCAGCGACTCCGCGCCCTCGGGGGCGAGGAGTTGGCCGACCTCCGCGGGGGTGGGCCGCCCGGCCGGGTCCTTGTCCAGGCAGCGCACGACGAGATCCCGCACATCGCCCCGCAGGTCGTCGAGTTCGGGCTCCTCGTGCACCACCTTGTAGAGCAGCGAGGCCGAGGAGTCGCCGGGGAAGGGGCTGGTGCCCGTCGACGCGAACGCGAGAACCGCGCCCAGCGAGAAGACATCGGCCGCGCCGGTGATCTTCCTGCCGAGGATCTGCTCGGGCGACATGTAGCCGGGCGAGCCGACCGAGACGCCCGTCGAGGTGAGCGAGGAGGTGCCGTCGGTGGCGCGCGCGATGCCGAAGTCGATCAGCCGGGGGCCGTCCAGCGCGAGCAGCACGTTCGACGGCTTGACGTCGCGGTGGACCAGGTCCAGGGCGTGGACGGCCGTCAGCGCCTCGGCGAGCCCGGCGCCCAGCGCCCGCACGGAGGACTCCGGCAGCGCCCCGTGGCCGGCGACGGCCTGGGTCAGCGAGGGGCCCGCCACATAGCCCGTGACCACCCACGGAACGGGCGCCTCCGGGTCCGCGTCCAGCACCGGCGCCGACCAGCGCGGCCCGCCGGCGCCGGTGCCGAACAGCCGCGCCGCCTTCACCTCACGGCGGAAGCGGGCCCGGAACTCGTCGTCCGTCGCGAAGTGCGGATGGACGGCCTTGACCGCCACCGTACGGCCGCCGACCGAGCGTCCGAGATAGACGCGGCCCATCCCGCCGGCGCCCAGGCGCCCGAGCAAGCGGTACGGGCCGATCTCCGACGGGTCGCCTGTGTCGAGCGGCTGCATGCCGGTCCCCTCTGGTCGAAGACGGGCCCTGGCGAAGGCCCGCCCTTCGTGCTTTTAGGGGGTCAGCCTAGGAGGTCAGGAGTTCGACGCGGACATCGGCGGGGAATCCGGTGGTCGGTCCGGTCCGGCGGGCGAACTCCGAGACGCCCGCGAGCTGTTCGGGGCCGAAGCGGAAGTCGAGCGTCGTGAAGTAGCGCTCCAGCAGCTCCGCGTCGAAGGCCTCCCAGCGTGCGGCGTGTTTGGCGACCGTCGCCACTTCCGCCAGGGCGAGGTCCCGGGACGCCAGGAAGGTCTCGTGGACCTCCCGCACGACCTTCGGTTCGCGCGCCAGGTACTCCTTGCGCGCCGCCCAGACCGCGAAGACGAACGGCAGCCCGGTCCAGTCCTTCCACATCTGCCCCAGGTCGTGGACCTGGAGGCCGAGCCGGGGCGCGTCGTGGAGCGAGGCGCGCAGGGCGGCGTCGCCGATGAGGACGGCCGCCTCGGCCTCCTGCATCATCAGGCCGAGGTCGGGCGGGCACGTGTAGTAGTCGGGCCGTACGCCGTACTGCTCGCTGAGCAGCAGCTCCGCCAGCCGCACCGAGGTACGGGACGTGGAGCCCAGGGCGACGCGGGCGCCGTCGAGCTGGTCCAGCGGCACCTGCGAAACGATCACGCAGGACATGACGGGGCCGTCGCAGCCGACCGCGAGATCGGGGAAGGCGACGAGATCGTCGCTGTTGCGGAGGAATTCGACGAGCGTGATGGGGGCGATATCCAGCTCGCCGCGCACCAGCCGTTCACTGAGCTTCTCGGGTGTGTCCTTCGTCAGTTCCAGATCAAGAAGCGTTCCGGTCCTCGCGAGCCCCCAATAGAGGGGCAGGCAGTTCAGGAACTGGATATGGCCGACGCGCGGCCGGGTCCCGTGACCACCGGCGTCGCGCCTTGCGCCGCCACCGCTGTTTGCGCCGGCGTCGCCGCCCGTGTCACCTCCGGCCCGGGCGGGCGCTCCCGCCGCCGCTTCTGCCGCTGCTTCTGCCGCTGTCTTTTCCTCTGGACTGTCCACAGCGTGAGGCTAGCCCCGGGCCGTCGGGGGAACGGCTCCGGGGGCGGCGGAGCCGGACCTGTGTCGTCCCGCCGCGGGGTGCCGGCAGGGGGGCCGACGGGGTGTCGGCGGGGTGTCGGCGGCCCCCGTTTCGTCAGCGCGTCAGGCCCTTATACAAACGTCCGGGTGAAGTGATCTTTCCCTCTACCGCTGCGCACATGCTGCGTGCTAGGCTCGCCGCAAGTTGCAGTTTGGTTTCCCTTGCAGTACAGAGCCTGCGGAGCATGTGACCCGCAGGCTTTTGTAGTTTTCAGACTTCTTTGCAGGTTCTGGAGCAGGGCAACCCTTTGGCCCAAGGAGGGCTTATGGCTACCGGAACCGTCAAGTGGTTCAACGCTGAAAAGGGCTTCGGCTTCATCGCCCAGGACGGCGGCGGCCCGGATGTCTTCGTCCACTATTCCGCGATCAACGCAAGCGGCTTCCGCGCCCTTGAGGAGAACCAGGTAGTGACCTTCGACGTCACGCAGGGTCCGAAGGGCCCGCAGGCGGAGAACGTCACCCCGGCCTAGTTGCCAGGTCCGGCGATCGCGGACGTCTTACACCCAGTAGACGTCTTTACACGCAGTACCCAAGGAGCCCTGCTTCTCCCGCTCAGGCGAGGGAAGGCGGGGCTCCTGCCTTTTCCCGCGCCTACCCTGCCCGCGGCCTGAAATTCCCGGAGATCCAAAGAGAACATCCGTTCACCGAACACCTGGCCACTGCTTACAAAGCCTTTATGTATACAACTCGGCTATCTCCGCCGCGAAGCCCTCGGCGATCGCCGCGCGCCGCAGCTTCAGCGTGGGGGTGAGATGGCCGGCCTCCTCCGTGAAGTCCACGTCGAGGACCCGGAAGCGGCGGATGGACTCGGCGCGCGAGACCAGCCGGTTCGCCTCGTCGATCGCCCGCTGGAGCGCGCCGCGCAGCTCCTTGTCGTGGACGAGGGCGGCGAGCGGAGCGCCCTGCTTCCCCCGCATCAGCCGCCAGTGGGCCAGGCCCTCCGGCTCCAGGGTGATCAGGGCGGCGGCGTACGGACGGTTGTCGCCGACCACCAGGCACTGGCTGACCAGCGGATGGGCGCGGAGCCAGTCCTCCAGCGGCGCCGGGACGATGTTCTTGCCGCTGGACGTGATGATGACGTCCTTCTTGCGCCCGGTGATCGTCAGATAACCGCCCTCGTCCAGCGCCCCCAGGTCCCCGGTGGCGAACCACCCCTCCGCCGAGCCGGGGCCGGAGCCCGGGCCCGGCTCCAGGACCCGTACGGCCTCACCGCGCTCCGCGTCCCAGTAGCCCGCGAAGACCTGGCCGCCGCGCAGCAGCACCTCCCCGTCGTCCGCGATCCGTACGGACGTCCCCGGCATCGGCCGGCCGACGGTGCCCAGCCGGGGCCGGAGCGGCGGGGTGACGGTCGACGCCGCCGTGGTCTCCGTCAGGCCGTACCCCTCGAAGGTCATGACCCCGGCGCCCGAGTAGAACGCCGCCAGCCTGCGCCCCAGCGGGGAACCGCCGCAGATCACATACTTCACCCGCCCGCCCAGGGCCCCGCGGATCCGCCGGTAGACCAGCGGCTCGTAGAGCGCCCGCAGGGCCCGCAGCCCGAGGGACGGGCCGGGGCCCTCGCCGTGGCCGGCCGCCTCGACCGCGGCGCCGTACGCCTCGGCGATCCGCGCCGCACGGTCGAAGGACGCGCCGCGCCCCATCCGCTCCGCCCGGGCGCGGCCGGTGTTGTAGACCTTCTCCAGGACGTACGGGATGGCCAGCAGGAACGTCGGGCGGAACCCCGCGAGGTCCGCGAGCAGGTCCTCGGTCCTGATGGAGGGCGCGTGGCCGAGCCGTACCCGCGCGCGCAGACAGGCGACCGCGACCATCCGGCCGAAGACATGGGAGAGCGGCAGGAAGAGCAGGGTGGAGAGCGTCCCGGACGTGTCCGACGGGGTGGCGGAGCCGTGCGGGGCGGAGGGGTCGTACGGGGTGGAGGGGTCGTACGAGGCGGCGGAGTTGTGCTGGGCCCAGGCGTCGGCGGGGGCGGGCGGTGCGTAAGGGGCCTGGCCCGGCGCCTTGAAGACCGGATGCAGCAGCTCGATCGCGTTGTCCACCTCCGCGAAGAAGTTGCCGTGCGTGAGGACGCACCCCTTCGGGCGCCCCGTCGTCCCCGAGGTGTAGCTGATGGTCGCGACGGAGTCGGGGCCGAGGGCCGCGCGCCGCGCGGTGACCTCGTCGTCCGGGACCTCCCGCCCCGCCGCGCACAGGGTGTCGACGGCGCCTTTCTCCACGGTCCACAGCCGGGTGAGTCCGGGCAGCCGGTCGCGCTCCTGGCCGATCACGCGCGCCTGGATGCCGTCCTCGACGACGCAGGCCACGGCGCCCGAGTCCTGGAGGATCCAGCGGGCCTGGAAGGCCGAGGAGGTCGGGTAGATGGGTACGGTGATCAGACCGGCGGCCCAGGCGGCGAAGTCGAGGAGCGTCCACTCGTAGGTCGTACGGGACATGATCGCGAGCCGGTCGCCGGGACGCAGCCCCTCCGCGATCAGCCCCTTGGCGACGGCCAGCACCTCGCCGGCGAAGGTGGCGGCCGTGACGTCCTGCCACGCCGCGCCGCTGCCGGTCCTGCCGCCGCCACGCCTGCCGCGTGCCGCCGCCGGCTCCGCGTTCCGGCCGGTCGCGGTCCGCTTACGGCTCAGGACGATCGCGTCCGGCGCCTCGCGGGCGTTGTCGAAGGGGATGCCGGCCAGCGAGCCGCGCCGTACGGGCCGCGCGAGCGGCGGTACGGACACCTCTCTGACGACCCCGTCCTCCCGCACCTTCACCGGCTCGGCCGACGGATCCTCCGGCGGCGCGGGAAGCGGTGCGGGCGGTGCGGGGCGCATCTCAGCGGGCACGAAGGGGGATCACCTCGACCAGCTCCTGACTCTTCAGTAACCTTACAGACAGTCACCTTACTTAATAGTTAAACTATGACCGTCCAGGGAGTCAGGACAATGGCCGATCGCTATCTGCACCTCTCCGGCACAGCACCCGGCCGATTCCTCACCGAAAAACCCGGACTTCCGCGACCGGTGGCCCCGCGCCGGTGGATACGGGAGACGCCCCGAGCAGCACGTCCCACTCATGCGTGACAGCCTCGCCCGGACGCTCTCCGCGCCGCCCCGGCTGCTGCCCGCCCTGGTCCGTGGCGCGGTCACCGCGCCGCTCAAGCGCCTGCCTCCGCGCGAGGACGCGTCCCTGCCCGGCACCCGGCTCGTCCTCCCGGCCGCCCGGATCGACCCGGAGCGGCTCGCCTCGTACGCCCGGATCTGCGGCTTCCCCCGGGACGGCGCCGTACCGCTCCCGTATCCGCATGTGCTCGGATTCCCGCTCGCCCTGCGGATCATGACGGAGCACCACTTCCCGCTGCCGGTCCTCGGGCTGGTCCACACCTGGATCGAGGTCAGCGACCGGCGGGCCCTGACGGCCGGCGACCGGCCCGCGCTCACGGTGTACGCGGAGCGGCTGGCACCGCACCGGCGGGGCACAGAGGTGATCATGGTGACCGAGGCGCGGATCGGTGACGAGCCGGTCTGGACGTCACGCGGCGCCTATCTCGCCCGGCACGGCACCCATACCCCGCATTCCTTGTACGGCGCCCCTGCCTCCCATCCCTCCCATGGCGCCGCCCCGGCCGACGACGCCCCCGACGCCGCGGCGCTGCTGGCCGCGACGGCGCGGTGGCGGCTGCCGGCCCGGCTCGGGCGGCGTTACGGTGCCGTGTCGGGCGACCGCAACCCGATCCATCTGCACCCGCTGGCGGCGAAACCTTTCGGCTACCCGCGCGCCGTCGCGCACGGCATGTGGACGTTCGCCCGTTGTGTGGCGGAGGCGGAGACGGGCCGGGGCACGCCCCCGGCGACCCGTGCGCGGGCGGAGTTCCGCGCGCCGGTGCCGCTGCCGGGCACCGTGACCTACGTGTCGAGGTCCTCGCCCTCGGGTGTCGCCTTCGAACTGCGCGACGGCGCCGGGGCGCGCGTCCATGTCACCGGCCGGCTGTGGTCGGCCAGCGCTCGCCGTCCATGAGCCGGCCGAGGCCCATCCAGGAGAAGTTCATCAGCGTGGCCGCGGCCTCCTTGGCCGAGACGCCGGGCGTCTCGATGGCCCACCCGGCCAACGACTCCGCGGCCCCCACCAGGGCCTGTGCCAGCCCGGCCAGATCCCGGTCGGCCAGCTCGCCCGCGCCGCCTCCCGGGCTGCTCTCCCGACCGGTGGCCGCCTCGCGGCCGGTGGCCGCCTCGCGTGCCGCCGCGCCGATGAGCCCCGTCACGAACGCCACCAGCTCGTCCCGTACCTTCGCCGCCTCCCCCGCGAACGGCTCCCCGTGCGTGCGCGCCTGACGGTGCAGTACGGACCAGCCGTCCGGGTTCTCCGCCGTGTGCGCGAAGAACGCCCCCAGCCCGGAGCGCAGTTGGAGGTCGGCCGACACCCCGGCCTGGACGCCCGCGGTGACCGCTTCGAGCAGTGCGGCGGCCTCGCGGCGGATACAGGCGATGAAGAGCTCCTCCTTGGAGTTCAGATACAGATAGACCAACGGCTTGGACACCCCGGCCACTTCGGCGATGTCGTCCATCGAGGCGGCGCGGTACCCGCGCCGCCCGAAGGTCCGTACGGCGGCGTCCATCATCATCCGCTCCCGCACCGCACGCGGCATCCGCCTGCCGGACCGCCCGCTCGCGGCGGTTTCCGCGGCGCCCGTGCCCCCTGCCGCTCGCGTATCCCCTATGACCTCTGTGGTCCCCGCGGCCCCCACCGCCCCCACGGCTTCCGCGACTTCCGTAGCCCCTGCGGCCCCTGCCGCACCACCCGCAGCCACTCCCGACTCCCTCTTCCCGCCCCCACCAGTTCTGCCTTGCCGGGCCCACCCTATGGCCCGTCAGGGGCCCGGCAGCCCGCAGCGGTTACTCGTTGTGCAGCACCCTGGCGATGGTGAGGCGGGCCGCCGACCGGGCCGGGACCAGCGCGCCGAGCACGGCGATCGTGACGCCCGCCAGCGCCAGGCCCGTCAACTGCGGTGCGTGCCAGACGTTCTTCATGGACTCCGGGAACGCGATGATCCCGACGTTGTCCACGACCAGCCGGTGCGCCACGATCCCGAGGGGGATGCCGAGCAGCCCGCCGGCCGCGCCCGGCCCGGCGACCGATGTCACCGTCATCAGCACCGTCTGGCGGGGAGTCATCCCGATCGACTTGAGCATGCCCAGGTCCCGCCGCCGTTCCTGGGTGTTCAGCAGGACGGTGTTGAAGACGCCGAGGGCCGCGACGACGGTCAGCAGCACGGTGAACACCGTCGAGAAGGTGATGACGGCCACGACGGGGGCGGCGCTCGCGGTGAGCGGCGACGCGCGGAGCGCCGGATCGATCGCCCGGACGGCCTTGAGATAGGACCGGGTGTCGGTGCCGGGAGCGAGCCGGACCGTGTAGCCGACGACCGGGGTGTCCGGTGCCAGTTCGGCCATGGTGCGCCGGCCCGCCTCCATGGACCGGGCATCGCCGTCGATGACTTTGCCGACCACGGTCACGGGCAGCTGCCTGCCGTTCAGGTCCAGAGTGGTCCGGTCGCCGACCGCGAGCCCGTTCTGCTTCAGGAACCCCGGCCCGGCCGCGATCTCACGCGGCCCGCCCGGCCAGTGCCCCTGGACGATCCGGTCGGCGAGGGGCCGGGTGTCCCCCCAGTAGAAATCGAGGAACGGCGTGGCGGTGCCGCTGCCCGTGAGGCGCGCCTTGGTGAGCGCGCGGACGGTGATCCGGTCGGTACCGGGCAGCGCGCGCAGCCGCGCCTCGATCCCGCGGTCGTCGAGCTCGGGCGCCGCCCCGCCTGCCCCGGGGTCGGCCATCTCCACCCTGACCCGGTCGGCGCCGTCGCCCTGGGCCCCGCCCGCGTACGCGACCATCGTGCTGGTCAGGCCGGTGGTCAGGGTCACGGTGGTGACCCCGAGGACGATGGCCGCCATGGTCAGCAGTGTCCGGCCCGGCCGGGCGAACGGCTGGCCGAGCCCCAGGCTCACCGGGCGCGGCAGCCGCGTACCGCCGAGCCACCGCTGCACCCGCAGCCCGCGCCCGGTCCGTGGTGCGCTGCCCGCGCTGATCGCCTGCGCGGCGGGCAGCCGGTGGGCGCGCAACGCGGGGATCAGCGCGGCGAGCACGACGAGGGCGGGCATGCCGAGCAGGCAGCCGGCGGAGAGCCAGGGGCTGACGCCGATGGAAGCGGTGCCGATCTCGATGCCGCCGAAGGCCAGCCCCAGAATGGGCTGTGCCAGCACATTGCCGAGCGCGGTGCCGAGGACGCAGCCGGCGACCGCGGGCACGGACACCATCGTCAGGTAGACGGCGACGACCTGGTTCGGCGTGAACCCGAGGGCTTTCAGCACGCCGATGTGCCGGTACCCGGAGACCACCGCCCCACTGACCACGTTCCCGACGATCAGGACCGAGACCAGCAGCCCGAGCACCCCAAAGAACGTCATGAACGGGAGGTACGCGTCGGCCTGCGCGGAGAAGGCCTGCTTGAGGGTGAGGTACGACTGCGTCCCGGTCAGCGCGCCGTCGGGCAGTCCAGCGGTCGCGGTGTCCAGCGCGGCCCGCAGCCCCCTCTCCGTCCCCGTCCGCGAATCCGGGAAGCGGTAGAGCATCTGGGTCGAGGCCGGGTGCAGCGCGGCCATCTGCTCGGGCGAGACCCAGCCACCGGCGGATTTGCTCATGCTGGTGGCGAAGCCGACGACTGTGAGCGTCGGGGCGCCGGGGCTCTTCAGCTCGGTGCCCAGCATGTCCAAGTCGGGCGTGCCCTGGATCCCCCAGTCGACGACGAGTTCCCCGGGCGCGGTGGCCCAGCGTCCGGTCAGCAGCCGGATCCGGTCCACGGGCCCCGCCGTGGCGGCCCGGCCCACCACGGTGAGGGGACCGGACGGCCTCCCCAGCCAGCTGTCGGGCACTTGAAGGACGGCCTGCCCGAACGGCCCGGCGGCCGCGGCGACCCCGGGCCGTCCGGCGGTCCGCGCGAGCTGCTCGTCCGACACCTTCGCGGCGTCGAAGCTCGCCACCGCGTGGGCTCCGCGCTGCTCGGCGAAGGCCCGGTCGAAGGGGGCGGAGGCGGCGTCGAGCACGGCCAGCGCCAGCAGCACGGTCACCGTGGAGCAGAGGACGACGAGACCGATGACGAAGGTCTGGAGCCTGCGGCGCCGCACGGCCCCGCGCGAGGCCCGCCACACGGCGCTCATACGGTCGGCTCCAGCGCGCTCGTACGGACCGCCCGGCCGTCGGCCATCTCGACCAGGCGGCTGGCACAGCGCGTGGCGAGGTGCGGGTCGTGGGTGACGATCAGCAGGGTCTGGCCGATCTGGTTGAGGTCGATCAGCAGGTCCATCACCTGCTCGCCGGAGCGGCTGTCGAGGGCTCCGGTCGGCTCGTCGGCCAGGAGCAGCGCCGGACGGTTCATCAACGCCCTGGCCACGGAGACGCGCTGGCGCTCGCCGCCGCTGAGGGTGGCCGGATAGCTGTTCCTGCGGTCGGCGACGCCCAGTTCGTCGAGGAGTTCCAGCGCGCGCAGCCGGGCCTGCCGGGCCGGGGTGCCGGTCAGCTGGGCGGCCAGCGCCACGTTGTCGAGCGCCGGCAGGTCGTCGATGAGGTTGAAGAACTGGAAGATCATCCCGATGTGCTGCCGCCGGAACAGCGCAAGCCCGGTCTCGTTCAGCTCCCCCAGGTCCTGGCCGTTGACCTCGACCGTGCCCGAGGTGGGGCGGTCGAGGCCCGCGACCAGGTTGAGCAGGGTGGACTTGCCGCAGCCGGAGGGCCCCATCACGGCGACCGCGTCCCCCGCCCGGATCTCCACCGACATCCCGTCCAGGGCCCTGGCCTCGCCGTACTCCTTGCGCACGCCGTCCAGCCGTACGACGATCCGCGGCGGGCTGCCGTCATCAGTTGTCATGGCACGAACCTAGAAGCGGCGTCGGTGCGCGGCGTCACGCGCGGGATGTATCCGGTCCGGACCGTCATCCCGGCGATGTACGCGGCCAGCCCGGAGGATGACGCGGACGGCGCCGGTCGCTGTGAGGCTGGGGGTGTCAGGGACGCGCGGAGGCGGGCGGAGGCGGGGGTACGGGTGGGGAGTTCAGCGGCGGTGGGATGGCTGACCGCGGCCCTGGTGGCGGCGTGCGCGGCCGCGGGGTGGCTGGCGGTGCTGCTGGCGCGCGCCCGGCGGGCGCACCGGGCGGCCGTGGAGGAGCGGGGCTGGCTGCTGGAGCGGGAACGGGAGAGCGCGGCGCGTACCGCGGTCGACGCGGAGCGGTCCCGGATCGCGGCGGAGCTGCACGACATCGTCAGCCACAACGTGAGCCTGATGGTCGTCCAGGCCGGGGCGGCCCGCGAGGTGCTGGCCGCGCTGCCCGACGAGGCCGCGGCCGCGATGGCCGCCGTCGAGACCGCGGGGCGGGACACGATGACCGAACTGCGCCATCTGCTCGGCCTGCTGGCCCCGGCGCAGAACGGCGAGGACGCGCCGTACGGTACGGATCGGTACGGTGCGGGCTCGGGCGCCGTGGATCCGTACGGTACGGATCCGTACGGTACGGTCCTGGCGCCGCAGCCGAGCCTGCGCCGGCTCAGCCCGCTGATCGACCGGGTCTCCTTCGCCGGGCTCTCCGTGGAGGTGCGGATCTCCGGGGAGCCGCGTCCGCTGCCGGCCGGTGTCGACGCCACCGCCTTCCGGATCATCCAGGAGGCGCTGACCAACGCGCTCAAACACGGGGACGGGGTGAAGGCCGAGGTGACGGTGCGGTACGCGGAGCGCAGCCTGCGGGTCGAGGTGCTGAACAGCGGGCCGAGCACGCTCTCCGGCGGTGGGCCGGCCCCCCGTGACCGGACGGCCGGGAGGCCGGCGGACGGTACCGGCCGGGGGCTGATCGGGCTGCGGGAACGGGTGGCCGTCTACGGCGGCGACCTGGACGCCCGGCGCCGGCTCGGCGGCGGCTACCGCGTGCGCGCCCGGATCCCGCTGGACCGGCCGTGACGGCGTTGGCGGCAACACCGGGTGCCGGGATGCCGGGGGCCGGGCCGGGGCCCCGGGTGGTGATCGCCGACGACCAGGAGCTGGTCCGTACCGGCTTCTGTCTGATCCTGCGGGCGCGCGGAATCGATGTCGTCGGCGAGGCGGGCGACGGGGCCGAGGCGGTGGCGGCGGTGTCCGAGCTGCGGCCCGACGTCGTGCTGATGGACATCCGGATGCCCGTGATGGACGGTCTGGAGGCGGCCCGGCGCGTGCTCGCCCGGGCCCCGGAGTGCCGGGTGATCATGCTGACCACGTTCGACCTCGACCACTACGTGTACGCCGCCCTCGCCGCCGGTGCCAGCGGCTTCCTCCTGAAGGACGTCACCCCGGCGCATCTCGCCGCCGCCGTGCGCCTCGTCGACACGGGCGACGCCCTGCTCGCGCCGTCGATCACCCGCCGTCTGGTGGAGCGCTTCGCGGAGTCCGGTCGTCCCCCGCGCGCGGCCCCGGGCGGCCGTGCCCCGGCCGTGCACCGTGATCTCGCCACGCTGACGCCCCGCGAGCACGAGGTGCTGACCCTGCTGGGGCGGGGGCTCTCCAACGCCGAACTGGCGCGGGCCCTGACGCTCAGCGAGGCGACGGTGAAGACCCATGTGGCCCGGATCTTCGCCAAGCTGGCCCTGCGGGACCGGGCCCAGGCGGTGGTCGTCGCCTACGAGACGGGACTCGTCGCCCCCGGCGACCACGACCCGCCCTCCTGGACGGGCTCGTAGGGCCGCGCGTAGGGACCCTTCGCCGTTACGACTGGGACTGGACGGCGGCGCCGTCCTCCTGCGACCGGTTGGCCTCCAGCCGGGCCTTCGCGGTGCCGACCTTGCCGACGATCTGCTCGGACATGGCGTCACGCTGCTTGCGCAGCAGCACGAAGCTGAGCGGCGCCGAGATGACGATCGCCAGCAGCAGCACCCAGATGAAGTTCGAGTCCCCGAGCCCCTTGGGCAGCACACCGAACTGGACCAGTCCGGCGACGACGACGAAGCTTCCGACGAAGATGCCCAGGCGCATCGCGGTGTACCGGAGGGTGGCGCCTGTCTTCACAGCGGTCACAGCGGGCCTTCTCTCTCTTCCTGGATGTCCGAAAGGCGTACGAACAGTGAAGCACGCCCCGTTCAGTGCCGGTTCAGCGGGAGCAGCATCGTGATGTCGTCGCGGTCGTCGCCCGGGGCGACCCGGATCGCGTCCGGCACCCGGCCGACCTCCTTGTAGCCGCAGGCCGTGTAGAACGCGTCCGCGCCCGTGCCGCCCCGGCAGGTGAGCCGTATCGCCTCGATGCCGTCGACGGAGCGCGCCGCGTCGGCCGCGGCGGCCATGAGGTCGCGGCCGTACCCCCGGCCCTGGTACCGGGGGTGGACCATCACCGTGTAGAGCCAGAGCCAGTGGCGCATCAGCCGGTGGGTGTTGAGGGTGAGGAACGCCACCGCGGCGACGTCCCCCGCCTCGTCGTACCCGACCAGCAGCCGGGTGCGGCCCTCGTCCATCGACGCGAAGTGCCTGACCAGCTCGGGCCGGATGTCCTCGGCCGTCACCGGCGGCACGAACCCGACCGCGCCACCGGCGTTGGAGACGTCCGTCCACAGCGTGAGGAGCCCGTCCCGCAGGGCGCGGTCCACCGCCGGATCCAGCTCGAACGTGAGCGCCATCAGAACCCCCGCCTCAGAGCCGCATCGCCTGCGGGGTCTCGCGGCGGTCCGGGTCCGGGCCCGGGTACTCGCGGATGATCTCGTACCGGGTGTTCCGCTCGACGGGGCGGAAGCCCGCGTCACGGATGAGGTCGAGCAGGTCCTCCCGGCCGAGCTTGTTGGGCGTGCCGTAGTTGTCCGCGTCGTGCGTGATCTTGTACTCGACGACCGAGCCGTCCATGTCGTCCGCGCCGTGCTGGAGCGCGAGCTGGGCGGTCTGCACGCCGTGCATCACCCAGAAGACCTTGACGTGCGGGACGTTGTCGAAGAGCAGCCGGGAGACCGCGAAGGTCTTCAGCGCCTCGGCCCCCGTCGCCATCGAGGTGCGCGCCTGGAGGCGGTTGCGGATCTTGCCGTCCTTCATGTCCACGAAGTCGTGCTGGTAGCGCAGCGGGATGAAGACCTGGAAGCCGCCGGTCTCGTCCTGGAGCTCACGCAGCCGCAGCACGTGGTCCACCCGGTGCCGGGGCTCCTCGATGTGCCCGTACAGCATCGTGCACGGGGTCTTGAGCCCCTTCTCGTGCGCGAGGCGGTGGATGCGCGACCAGTCCTCCCAGTGGGTCCGGTGGTCGACGATGTGCTGCCTGACCTCCCAGTCGAAGATCTCGGCGCCGCCGCCGGTGAGCGACTCCAGGCCGGCCTCGATCAGTTCGTCGAGGATCTCGGAGGCGGAGAGCCCAGAGATCGTCTCGAAGTGGTGGATCTCGGTGGCGGTGAACGCCTTGAGGGAGACCTGCGGGAGGGCTTCCTTGAGCGCGCTGAGCGAGCGGGGGTAGTAGCGCCACGGGAGCGTCGGGTGGAGGCCGTTGACGATGTGCAGCTCGGTGAGGCTCTCGCCCTCCATCGCCTTGGCGAGGCGGACGGCCTCCTCGATGCGCATCGTGTACGCGTCCTTCTCGCCCGGCTTGCGCTGGAACGAGCAGTACGCGCACGACGCGGTGCACACGTTCGTCATGTTGAGGTGCCGGTTGACGTTGAAGTGGACCACGTCACCGTTCTTGCGGGTCCGTACCTCGTGGGCGAGCCCGCCGAGCCAGGCGAGGTCGTCCGACTCGTACAGGGCGATGCCGTCCTCGCGCGTCAGCCGCTCACCGGCCAGGACCTTGGCTTCCAGCTCGCGCTTGAGGCCTACATCTTGGACAGATGCGGTCATCAGGCCGCCTCCCATACGTCTACCAATCGGGCCAGTCGAGCCTACGCCCCCGGACCGACAGAACCCGAGGCGGCCCTCCGTCCGCCCCTTCTCACGCCTCCGCGCCCCGCTTCCCGGTCAGTCCTCGGGCAGTTCGCCCACCCGGTTCTCCCACTTCGTGGAGAGGACGATGGTCGTACGGGTCCGGGAGACGCCCTTGGTGCCGCTCAGCCGCCGGATCGTCTTCTCCAGGCCGTCGACGTCGCTCGCGCGGACCTTGAGCATGAACGAGTCGTCGCCCGCGATGAACCAGCAGTCCTCGATCTCCCCGAGGTCGCGCATCCGGCGCGCCACGTCCTCGTGGTCGGCGGCGTCGGAGAGCGAGATCCCGATCAGCGCGGTGACCCCGAGGCCGAGCGAGGCGGAGTCGACCGTGGCGCGGTAGCCGGTGATGACGCCCGCCGCTTCGAGCCGGTTGATGCGGTCGGTGACGCTGGGCCCGGAGAGCCCGACGAGCCGGCCCAGTTCGGCGTAGGAGGCTCTGCCGTTCTCCCTGAGGGCCTGGATGAGCTGCCGATCCACGGCGTCCATATGCCTGAAACCTTCCATTGTTCAGCAATCCCGCAAAGTTATAGAGAGAATCTAAGGCATGAAGAGGTGAAGTCCTGCGAATTTAGCAAACCGGTTCAGGAAATGATCAGCCGAGCCTCACCGCTCGCCGGAGTCTCCCGGGCTCCCCGAGCCCCCCGCGCCTCCCAGCTCCCCCTCCCAGCGGCGGTACAGCCCGTGCGCCACCCCCGCCGCGTCCAGCACCCGCCCCGCGACGAAGTCGACCAGGTCCTGGATGTGGGTCGCGCCCGCGTAGAACGCCGGGGAGGCGGGCAGTACCACGGCGCCCGCCCGGTCCAGCGTCACCAGGTGCTCCAGCGTCTGCCCGTTCAGCGGCGTCTCCCGTACGGTGACGACCAGCTTCCGGCGCTCCTTCAGCGTCACGCTCGCCGCGCGCTGGAGCAGGTCCTTGGAGAGCCCGAGCGCCACCCCGGCCACGCACGCCGTGGACGCGGGGACGATTAGCATGCCCTTCGACGCGTACGAACCGGAGGACGGCCCGGCGGCCAGGTCCCCGGCGGCCCAGTACCGTACGTCCGAGAGGTCGGGCGCCGACCCGCCGGTGAAGGTGTCGGGCTTGCCGTCGGCGCCGCGCGCCAGCCAGGCGGCCAGGTCCTCCCGCCAGTGCGCGTCCCGGAAGCCGGTGCCCGTCTCGTCGAGCAGGGTCAGCCGGGACGCCCTGCTGACGACGAGGTCGACGCTCTCACCGGCCGCCAGCAGCCCGCGCAGCACGGCGGCGGCGTACGGCGTCCCGGACGCGCCGGAGACTCCGACGACCCAGGGCCGCCTCGGCCGCCCCGTCGGGCTCGGGGTGCGGTGGTCTGCGTACGATCCGGGCTTCACGGCACCGAGCCTATCCGGCGGTCCCGGCCGGGAACCGACGGCCGGGTCCCGGACGTTCTCCGCACAACGGAACACATGGATCACCGTGGACCTCAGGGGGGCCTGCGATGCCGTACTCGCCCGTCGACCCGACCACATCGACCCCGCGCACCCGCACCGACCGGGTGAAGGGCGCGGCCGCTCTCATGGCCGGCTGGGTCGCGCTGCTCTGGGTCCTGGAGGCCTTCAACAGCGCGACGGGCTCGCTGAGTACGTACGGGCTGAGCCCGCGCGAGTTCGGTGAGCTGCGGGACGTCATCCCGATGGCGTTCCTGCACCACGGCTTCGACCACCTCGCGTCCAACACCGTGCCGCTGCTGATCCTCGGCTTCCTCGCCGCGCTGAACGGGCTGCGCCGGTTCGCCGCCGTGGTGCTGACGATCATGGTCGTCGGCGGTCTCGGCGTCTGGCTCACCGCCGCCGACCACTCCGTCACGGCGGGCGCCTCGGGCGTGGTCTTCGGCCTGCTCGGCTATCTGCTGGTGCGCGGCTTCGTGGACCGCAGCGCGGTGGACATGGTGACGGGGCTGCTGGTGCTGGCGGTCTACGGCTCGGCGCTCTGGGGCGTCCTGCCGACCAACCCGGCGGTGAGCTGGCAGGGCCATCTCTTCGGGCTGATAGGCGGCGTCATGGCGGCCTTCATGTACCGCAGGAAGCCGCCCATGAACGAACTCATAGGCTGAGGCGGCTCAGGGCCGCCCCGGGGCCTGTCACAGAGTGAGGCCGCGCACCAGCAGATCCAGCAGGGCGCACACGAACAGGGCGATCCCGATGAACCCGTTCACGGAGAAGAACGCCCGGTTCAGGCGCGACAGGTCGTGCGGCTTCACGATCGTGTGCTCGTAGAGGAAGGCGCCCACGACGATCACCAGCCCGGTCCAGAAGAACACCCCCGCGCCGGTGGCCAGCGCGTACCAGACCAGCAGCACCGTGGTCACCACATGGGACGCGCGCGCCCCGTACAGCGCCGCGGGGATACCGAAGCGCGCCGGCACGGACAGCACCCCGTGCGCCCGGTCTGCCTGCACGTCCTGGCAGGCGAAGATCAGGTCGAAGCCGCCGATCCAGATCCCCACCGCCAGGCCCAGGATCACCGCCTCCCACGACCAGCTCCCGGTGACCGCGAGCCAGGCGCCGACCGGGCCCATGGCCTGCGCGACCCCGAGGATGGCGTGCGGGAAGTTGGTGAACCGCTTCCCGTACGGATAGACCACCATCGGGATCACGGCGATCGGCGCGAGCGCCAGACAGAGCGGATTGAGCGCCGCCGCCGCCCCGAGGAATATGACGACGGCGATCAGCGCGCCCGTCCACGCGGAGCGCACGGAGACGGCGCCCGTCACCAGCTCGCGCCCCGCCGTGCGCGGATTGCGCGCGTCGATCTCCCGGTCGATGATCCGGTTGCACGCCATCGCGAACGTACGGAGCCCGACCATCGCGACCGTGACCAGCAGCAGCCGGCCCCAGTGGACGGTCCCGTCGAGCTGGAACATCGCGGTCAGCGCGGCGATGTAGGCGAAGGGCAGCGCGAAGACCGAGTGCTCGATCATCACCAGCCGCAGGAACGCCTTCGTCCGGCCCGGCTGCGGTACTGCCGCCGCTGCGCTGGTCACAGCCCGTACTCCCTCCACCGGCGGTCGACTTTCGCCGCCGTCTCCGGGTCGGACTCGACCATCTCCGGCCAGCCGCCGTCCCGGGTGTACCCCTCCTCGGGGAGCTTGCGCGTCGCGTCGATCCCCGCCTTGCCGCCCCAGAACTGCTGGTACGACGCGTGGTCGAGATGATCGACCGGGCCCTCCACGACGGTGAGGTCGCGCGCGTAGTCGGTGTTGCCCAGCGCCCGCCAGGACACCTCGTGCAGATCGTGCACATCGCAGTCCGCGTCGACGACCACGATCAGCTTGGTCAGCGACATCATGTGCGCGCCCCAGATCGCGTGCATCACCTTCTGGGCGTGCTTGGGGTACTTCTTGTCGATCGAAACGATCGCACAGTTGTGGAACCCGCCCGACTCGGGCAGGTGGTAGTCCACGATGTCCGGCACGATGATCTTCAGCAGCGGCAGGAAGAACCGTTCCGTCGCGCGCCCCAGCGGCCCGTCCTCCGTCGGCGGCCGGCCGACCACGATCGACTGGAGCAGCGGCCGCTCCCGCATCGTCACACAGTCGATGGTGAGCGCGGGGAACTCCTCCTGCGGGGTGTAGAAGCCGGTGTGGTCCCCGAACGGGCCCTCCGGCAGCGTCTTCCCGGGCTCCAGCCACCCCTCCAGGACGACCTCGGCGTTGGCCGGGACCTGGAGCGGCACGGTCTTGCAGTCGACCATCTCGATCCGCTGCCCCTGCACGAACCCCGCGAACAGGTACTCGTCGATGTCACCGGGCAGCGGCGCGGTCGAGGCGTACGTCACAGCGGGCGGGCAGCCGAACGCGATCGCGACCGGCAGCCGCTCCCCGCGCTTGGCCGCCACCTGGTAGTGGTTCCGGCTGTCCTTGTGGATCTGCCAGTGCATCCCGATGGTGCGCCGGTCATGGCGCTGGAGCCGGTAGAGCCCGAGATTGCGGACACCGGTCTCCGGGTGCTTGGTGTGCGTCAACCCGAGGTTGAAGAAGGCCCCGCCGTCCTGGGGCCAGGTGAACAGCGCGGGCAACTGGTCGAGATCGACGTCGTCACCCGTGAGGACGACATCCTGGACGGGCGCGTGCTTGATCTTCTTCGGCGGGACATGGGTCATCGCGCCGAGCTTCCCGAACGCCTCGCGCACCCCGATGAAGCCCTGCGGCAGTTCGGGCTTGAGCAGTCCGCCGATCTTGTCGCTGATGCCGCTGTACGAGGTGAGCCCGAGCGCCTTGAGCAGGCGGCGGTCCGTCCCGTACACGTTCATCGCCAGCGGCATGGACGAGCCGCGCACGTTCTCGAAGAGCAGCGCGGGCCCGCCGGCCTTGTTCACCCGGTCCACGATCTCCCCGACTTCCAGATGCGGGTCGACTTCGGTCTTGACGCGCTTGAGGTCGCCGTCGCGCTCCAGCGCCCGGAGGAGCGAGCGAAGATCGTCGTAAGCCATACGCTCCAGTATCTGCTACTCGGTACGCTGGACTTGTCACGGGGGCCGCGATCCGGTCTCGAACTCCACTTACCAGGGGGAGCTCCATGCTTCGGGTGCTGATGATTCTGGTGCCGCTGGCTCTCAGCATCTACGCGTTCATCGACTGCATCACCACCGAGGAGAAGGAGATCCGGTATCTCCCGAAGCCCATCTGGGCGACCCTGGTGCTGCTCTTCCCGCTGGTCGGGTCGGTGTCCTGGCTGATCGTGGGGCGCGAGCGGACGCCGAAGGCGCGGGGCGGCGGCTGGGTGGCGCCGGACGACAACCCGGACTTCCTGAACTCCCTCAAGGACAAGAAGCACGACGACGAGGGCGCCGGTGCCGACGACGCCGCCCAGGACAGGGCCGCCAAGACGCCCGAGGACGACGACTCCACGCACCTTGAACGGTGGGAGGCGGATCTGCGCCGCCGCGAGGAGGAGATCGAGCGGCGCGAGAAGGGCGGCGGCAGCGCCGACGACACCCCGCCGAAGCCCTGACGGCCGTGACGGGACCGGGCACGACGCGGGCGCGCGAGTGGCTGGCGACCGCCGTCGCCGAGGCGCGGGCCGGGCTGGCCGAGGGCGGCGTCCCGATCGGCGCGGCGCTGTACGGCGCGGACGGGACCCTGCTCGGCCGGGGCCACAACCGCCGCGTACAGGACGGCGATCCGTCGCTGCACGCCGAGACGGCCGCGTTCCGGGCGGCGGGACGGCAGCGCTCGTACCGGGGCACGACGATGGTGACGACACTCTCGCCGTGCTGGTACTGCAGCGGGCTGGTACGGCAGTTCGGGATCTCGCGCGTGGTGATCGGCGAGGCGGAGACCTTCCACGGCGGCCATGACTGGCTCGCGGAGCACGGCGTGGAGATCATGCTGCTCGACGCGGCGGAGTGCGTGGCGCTGATGCGGGAGTTCATCGCGCGGAGCCCGGAGCTGTGGCACGAAGACATCGGCGAAGACATCGGCGACATCGGCCAGGACATCGGCGAGGGCTGAGCCCCCCGGTGACGGCAGAGACCGCCGTACGACAGGGAGGCGCCCCGCGCGGAAGTGATCCGCGCGGGGCGCCTCCGCCGATGTGTACGCGTCAGACGCCCGCGTACGAGTGCTTCCCGTTGACGAAGATGTTGACGCCGTAGTAGTTGAACAGCCAGCAGCCGAAGGCGATCAGCGCCAGATAGGCGGCCTTGCGGCCCTTCCAGCCGGCCGTCGCGCGCGCGTGCAGATACGCGGCGAAGGCCACCCAGGTGATGAAGGACCAGACCTCCTTGGGGTCCCAGCCCCAGTAGCGGCCCCACGCGTCGCCCGCCCAGATCGCGCCCGCGATGATCGTGAAGGTCCAGAGCGGGAACACGGCGGCGTTCACGCGGTACGCGAACTTGTCGAGCGTCGGCGAGGCGGGCAGCCGCTCCAGCACGGAGGTGGCGAAGGCGCCCGGCTTCACCCCGGCGGCCAGCTTGGACTCGTACCGCTCCCGGAAGAGGTAGAGCAGCGTGGCGACCGCGCCGACGTAGAAGGCCGCGCCGCAGAAGATCGCGGTGGAGACGTGGATCCACAGCCAGTACGAGTGCAGGGCCGGCACCAGCTGGTCGCTGGCGGTGTAGAGGACGGTGACCGCGAGGCCGAGGTCGAGCAGGACCGTGGTGATCAGCGGCAGGCCGAGCCAGCGGACGTTCTTCTTCATCAGGAGGAGGCCGAGGTACACCCCGACGACGACCGTGGTGAAGGTGATGTTGAACTCGTACATGTTGCCCCACGGCGCCCGCTGTACGGACAGCGCGCGGGTGACCACACCCGCCGCCTCGATCGCCCAGGCGAGGACGGTGAGGGAGACGGCGATCCGGCCGTACAGGTCGCCCTGTTCGTCACCGCCCGCCGCGCCGGGGCCGTCCGGGAGGTCGCGGGCCCCGGTGGCGGAACGGGTGATGATCTTCGGCCGCTCCAGGACGGCGGTGGCCCCGCCCCGCTGCTCGGCCTTGATCCGTACGGCGTTCGCCGCGCCGCCCTTGGCGTCACCGGTCAGGGCGGCGGCCGTACGGGCGACCTTGCTGCGGCTGCCGAACAGCCACTCGGCGATATGGGCGAAGAACGCCAGCATGTAGACGGCCATCGCCGAATAGATCAGGACGTTGCTGGTCTGCGCCAGGCTTTCGTTGGTTGCTGCGGCGGCGAGAGTCACTTCTCGGCCCCTTCGGCTTCGTCGGTCTCACGTGCGGCTGCAGGCGCGCTGGGCGCCTCTGAATGGAGGGTGTGGGCCAGTTCGGCCAGTTCCTCGGGGAGCTTGGCGGACTCGCTGCGGCCGAGGCCCGCCATCTCGACAACGGTGACGCCGTCGGCGCCCCGCACGGCCCGGACCCAGACCCGGCGCCGCTGGATGAAGAGCGATCCGGCCAGCCCCCCGATGGCCCCGACCGCCCCGGCGAGCGCCCAGGCGTCACCGGGCTGGTGCGAGATCTGGAACGTCGCCCACTCCTTGACGTCCTTCTCGAAGGTGATCGATCCGGCGCCGTCCGGGAGCGTGAGCTTGTCGCCCGGCAGCAGGGTCTTCTTCAGCACGTCGCCCTTGGCGTCCTTGAACGCCTTCATCTTGCGGGTGTCGAGCTGGTACACGTTCTGCGGCATCCCGGCGTCGACACCGAGACTGCCGTGGTACGCGCCCACGTTGAGCACCGGGAAGTCGAGTGCGGGGAACCGCGAGAACATCTTGTTCGCGCCGCCCTCCCCGCCGCCGTAGGTGGGCACGAAGAACGCGGCGAAGCCGAGCTGTTCCTTCTTGCCGTTCTTGTCCCGGTAGCCGTCCATCACCTTGATGGCGCCGGTGGACGAGACATTGCTGTCGATCGGCAGCAGCGGCACCGCGCCGTTGAAGACCACCTCGTCGCGGCCGTCCCTGACGGTGACGACGGGCGCGTACCCGTGACCGATCAGATAGACCTTGGAGCCGTCCACCTCAAGCGGCTTGTTGACCTTGATGACCGACTTGCGCTCCTCGCCCTCCGCGCCGTCGGTGTAGTGGATGTTCGCCTGGTACGTGCGGGGCGTGCCGAGCTGGGGGCCGTTGCGCTCGTACGTACCGACGAACTTGTCGAGCCGGAAGCTGAAGGGCGCGAGGTCGTTCGTGTCGAAGAGGGAGCCGGACCTGAAGTCGTCGTACTGGGTGAGGGTGTTGGCGAAGCCGTCGCCCTCGACGACGAGCTTGCCGCCCTCGGACTTGTAGAGCTGGCCGGCGGCGAAGGCGAGGAGCATCACGATCAGCGAGATGTGGAAGATCAGGTTGCCGGCCTCGCGGAGGTACCCCTTCTCGGCGGCGACGGCGTCACCGACGGTGTGGGCGCGGAAGCGGCGCTTCTTCAGGATCGCGAGGGCGGCGGTACGGGCGTCCTCGGGCTCGGCGGTGGTGCGCCACGTGGTGTACGCGGGCAGCCGGGTGAGCCGCTTGGGGGCGCCCGGCGGGCGGCCCCGCAACTGGCCGACGAACTGCCAGGTGCGCGGGACGATGCAGCCGATGAGCGAGATGAACAGCAGGATGTAGATCGCGGAGAACCACACCGAGCTGTAGACGTCGAAGAGCTGGAGCTTGTCGTAGATCGGCGTGAGCGTCTCGTGGCGGTCCTTGAAGTCCTGGACCTTGAGCTCGTCGACGCTGGTCTGCGGGATCAGGGAGCCGGGGATGGCGCCGAGGGAGAGCAGGAAGAGGAGGATCAGCGCGACGCGCATGGAGGTGAGCTGCCGCCAGAACCAGCGGGCCCAGCCGATGATCCCGAGGGTGGGGCCGCCGCCGACGCTCTCGTAACGCTCCTCGCGGGGGGCGGTGGAGAGCTGGGAGCCGGCGGCGCCGAGTTCCCGGGCGTCGGCGGGATCGGTACGGTCGCGACCGACCTCCCCCTCCGTGCCCTTTTTATCCTTTTCCGTGTCCGTGTCGCTCATGGAATTCCCGCTCGTGGACGCCTTGCTCATGGAACTAGATCCCCACCGTGAAGCCGTTGGACCAGGTCTGTGTCGCCTGCACGATGCTGTCCCACGCACCGGTCACCAGCAGCAGACCGGTCACGATCATCATGCCGCCGCCGATCCGCATCACCCAGGTGTAATGGCGCTTGATCCAGGCGAACGCGCCGAGCGCCTTGCGGAAGGCCACCGCGCCGAGCACGAACGGCACACCGAGCCCCAGGCAGTACGCGACGGTCAGTATGGCCCCGCGGCCGGCGCTCGCCTGGTCGAACGCCAGCGCGTTGACGGAGGAGAACGTCGGACCGAGGCAGGGCGTCCAGCCGATCCCGAAGAGCGCGCCCAGCAGCGGGGCGCCCGCGAGGCCGGTCACCGGACGCCGGTGGAAGCGGAATTCGCGCTGGGTGATCCAGGGCATCATGCCCATGAAGAACACGCCCATGATGATCATGAGCACGCCGAGGATCTTGGAGAGGGGCCCGCGGTACTCCTGGAGCGTGCTGCCGAAGTAGCCGAAGAGCGCCCCGCCCGAGACGAAGACCGCGGTGAAACCGATGACGAAGAGAGAGGCGCCGACGAGCATCCGCCCGCGCCGGGCGTCCGCCAGATCGGTGCCGCTGATGCCGGTGACGTAAGAGAGGTAGCCGGGCACGAGCGGCAGCACACACGGGGAGAAGAACGAGACCAGCCCGGCCAGCAGCGCGATCGGCAGGGCGATCAGCAGCGCCCCGCTGGTGACGGTCTCGTTCCCGCCGGTCGCCTCGGCGAGGAACCTGGCCTGGTCGAGGTGGTCGCCCTGGAGCTGAAACTGCACGGGATCACTTCTCCGCGATCAGCGGGTCGATCATCTTCCGCAGCTTCTCCTCGTTGAGCGCCATCAACGAGCGCGCCGCGATCTTCCCCTCCCGGTCGAGCACGATGGTGGAGGGGATCGACTGCGGGTTCAGGCTGCCCTTGGGGAAGCCGCTGACGATGAGCTTGCCCGCCGGGTCGTACAGGCTCGGATAGCCGATGCCGTAATCCTTCTCGAAGGCGAGCGCGGGCCCCTTGTTGGCGTCCCGGGTGTTGATCCCGACGAAGGCCACACCCTTCGACTCGGTCTCCTTGGAGACCTTCGCGAAGTGCGGGGCCTCGGCGCGGCAGGGCGGACACCAGGAACCCCAGACGTTCAGCACGACGATCTTGCCCTTGAGGTCGGCGATGTCGAGCTTCTCGCCTTCGAGGGTCTGGCCCTCGATCTTGTTGACGGGCAGCCGGTCCGCCGCCGCGACGGTGGAGATGCCTCCGGTGTTCGTCACGAAGTTGGTGTCACCGCCGCCGCCGGACTTGCCGCCGCTGCCGCAGGCCGAGAACGTCATCGCCGACGCGGCGACGACAAGGGGCAGGATGGCGCGGAGGCGACGGTCCGGACGGCGTCGTGGGGCGCGGCCTGAGTTCATGTGAAAAGTTTCGCATGGGCGATTCGAGGATCTTGGGCACCCCCCTGGGTGCCCGTAAAAGCCCGATGTAAAGACTTCTGCGGACGTTTCGGCGGCCCCGGCGTTTCGGCGGCTCCTCGAAAGAGCCCCCGGAGCCCCGCCCGAAGTTCCGATGCCTCAGCCTCCGGTGGCGGCTCCGGCGGTGTCGGCTCCAGCGGTTTCGGCTCCAGCGGTGGCCGTCTTCAGAAAAGCGTTCCAGCCGCCGGTAGGCGCCTGTCCGACACCGAGTCCGCGGAGCTTGTCGAGCACGGCCGGGTCCTGGACGTCGAGCCAGTCGGTGAACTGCCGGAAGGACACCAGCCGTACGTCCTTCTTGCCCGCCATTCCCTTCAGCGCCTCTTCCACGGCGTCCATGTAGATCCCGCCGTTCCACTGCTCGAAATGGTTTCCGATGAAGAACGGCGCGCGATTCGTCTCGTACGCGCGGTTGAATCCGGCGAGATAGGCGCCGGCGGCCTGCTTGCGCCATTCCGGATAGCGGGACGGCATTCCGTTGGTCGAGTTCTTCGACTGGTTCGCGAGCATGTTGTAGTCCATGGAGAGGACTTCGAAGGAATGCCCGGGGAACGGCACGGCCTGCAGCGGGAAATTCCATATCCCCTGCAGCTTGTCCGGCCAGACCTGGGTGCCGCCGGGCGAGCTCGCGTCGTACCGCCAGCCCAGCTTCTTGGCCGTCGGCAACAGGTTCTCCTGGCCGAGCAGGCACGGCGTACGGCCGCCGATCAGCTCCTTGCGGTAGTCGAAGGGCAGCGGGTCGAGATCGTTCCAGCCGGTGTTCGTGCGCCATTCCGTGACGAAGGAGACGGCCTGGTCTATCTCGCTGCGCCACTGCTCGGGGGTCCAGTTCCCGACGGTGCCGGAGCCGCCGCAGAAGTGGCCGTTGAAGTGCGTGCCTATCTCATGGCCGTCCAGCCACGCCTGGCGGACATTCTTGAGCGTGTCCTTGACGTGGGGGTCGGTGAGATAACCGATGTCGGAGGCGCCGACGGGGTTGTTCGGCGGACGGTAGAGGGTCTTCTTCGACTCGGGCAGCACGTAGAGCCCGGAGAGGAAGAAGGTCATCGCCGCACCGTGGTCCTTGGCGAGTTCGAGGAAGCGGGGGAAGAGGCCGTTGCCGACCTCGCCCGCCCCGTCCCAGGAGAAGACCACGAACTGCGGCGGGGTCTGGCCGGGCTCCAACGGGACCGGCGCCTCCGGCTGGTGGGGCTGCTTTCCGGTGTCGGAAGTGGAACCGTCCCCGATACGCCGGCCTTTCTTGGCCCCGGAGCCGCCGTCCGGCTTTCCGCTTCCGCTCCCGCCACTGGCCTTGTCCGCGCCGCTCCCGCCTGACGCGCCCTGACCGGTGGAGCAGGCCGCGACACCCATCGCGGCCGCGGCTCCCATTCCGGCTCCCAGCAGACTCCTCCGACTGATGTGGCGCATACAGGTCCCATCCGCGCTCGTACGTCCGTAAGTGCGCCGCTCATACAAGTCTTACAAGCGGCAACTCGTAGGAGCTGCTACCGAACGCGGAGGTTCCTAAACGTGTCAGATCTTTACGCACGTAACAGTGACTGTGACAAAAACAGTCGCAGTCACAGGGGCCCGAAACCGAGACCGGGACCAAGCCCGAGGACAGAACCGGCCTCGCCCGAGTCCGAGTCCAAGGACAGGACCGCGCTCAGGCACCGAACGCCTTGGCCCCGCCCTTCACCGGCCGGGCACCGGCGAGCAGGTGCGCCGGTACGAGATCGCGGGCCGGCTCGGAATAGCCGACCGAGACGATCCTGTCGCCCTGATACGTGAAGCTCGTCAGCGAGGCGAGCGTGCACTGCCGCCGCCGCGGGTCGTGCCAGAGCCTGCGCCGCTCGACGAAGCTCCGCACGATCCATATCGGCAGCTGGTGACTGACGCAGACGGCCTCGTGGCCGCGGGCCGCGTCCCGTGCCGCGTTCAGCGCGCCCATCATCCGTACGACCTGGTCGACGTACGGCTCCCCCCAGGACGGCTGGAAGGGATTGGTGAGGTACTTCCAGTTGGCCGGTCGGCGCAGCGCGCCGTCGCCGACGCCGAAGGTCTTGCCCTCGAAGACGTTCGCCGCCTCGATCAGCCGGCCGTCGGTGTCGAGGGTCAGCCCGTGCGTCTTGGCGAGCGGGGCGGCGGTCTCCTGCGCGCGCTCCAGCGGGGAGGCGACGACATGGGTGATGTCCCGGCCCGCGAGGTGCTCGGCGACCCGGTCGGCCATCCGGCGCCCCAGCTCGGAGAGGTGGTAGCCGGGGCGCCTGCCGTACAGGACACCGTCCGGGTTGTGCACCTCACCGTGCCGCATCAGATGGACGACGGTGATCTCCGCACCGCTCGCCGCGCTGTTCCCTGCACTCTGACTCATGCGGCACTCTCCGGCTGGGTGTCGGGGTCCGTGGCCTCGGCGGCGGCACGGGCGGCGGCGGGCAGCGCCGCGGCGATCCGCTCGACGGCCCGGTCGTCGTGGGCGGTGGAGACGAACCAGGACTCGAAGGACGACGGCGGCAGGTAGACGCCGTCGGCGAGCATCGAGTGGAAGAAGGCGGTGAAGCGGAAGGACTCCTGCCGCTTGGCCCCCTCGTAGTCACGTACCTCGTCGGCCGTGAAGAAGACGGAGAACATGTTGCTCGCCGTCTGCACCCGGTGGGCGACACCCTCCTTGCTCAGCGCGGCCGTCACGATCCCTTGGATCTGCGCGGAGACCGCGTCGACCTTCTCGTACGCCGCGTCGTCGAGCAGCCGGAGCTGAGCGAGGCCGGCGGCGGTGGCGACCGGGTTCCCGGAGAGCGTGCCCGCCTGGTAGACGGGCCCGGCGGGGGCGAGCCGCCCCATGACGTCGGCGCGGCCACCGAACGCGGCGGCGGGGAAGCCGCCGCCCATGACCTTGCCGAAGGTCATCAGGTCGGGCGCGACGCCGTCGACGCCGTACCAGCCGGCCTTGGACGTACGGAACCCGGTCATCACCTCGTCGGAGATGTACAGCGCGCCGTCGGCGGCGCAGATCTCCTTGAGCCCGGCGTTGAACCCGTCCCTCGGCGGTACGACGCCCATGTTGCCCGGCGACGCCTCGGTGATCACGCAGGCGATCTCGCCGGGGTGCGCGGCGAAGGCGCTGCGCACGGCGTCGAGGTCGTTGTACGGCAGGACGATCGTGTCGCCGGCCTGCGCGCCGGTCACCCCGGGGGTGTCCGGCAGCCCGAACGTGGCGACGCCGGAGCCGGCCGCGGCGAGGAGTGCGTCGACGTGCCCGTGGTAGCAGCCGGCGAACTTCACGACCTTCGCCCGCCCGGTGAAGCCGCGGGCGAGCCGGATGGCCGACATGGTCGCCTCGGTACCGGACGACACGAGCCGCACCTGCTCTACGGGCGCGATCCGGGCCACGATCTCCTCGGCGAGCGCGACCTCGCCCTCACCGGGCGTACCGAAGGAGGTACCGCGCGCGACCGCGGCCTGGACGGCGGCGATCACTTCCGGGTGGGAATGACCGAGAATCATCGGACCCCAGGAACAGACGAGGTCGACATATTCGCGACCGTCCGCATCGATGAGGTATGGACCATTACCGGACACCATGAACCGGGGCGTACCACCCACCGCCCGGAAGGCGCGGACGGGAGAGTTCACGCCTCCGGGTGTCACGAGGGCCGCACGGTCAAAGAGTGTCTGCGAAACTGGGGCGTCATAGGGGAAGCTCACGCAATCCATGGTGTCAGAGGCTCCGACGTATCTGCGGACAGGTGTTTCACCGGCCGTTCGTGGGGGAGGTCACTGTCACGATGATCGGGTTGCGCGGCCAGGGCTGCGAGTGGTCGGGTGGAGATATGCATCGCGGTGGCGGACTGGGCGAGGGGACGGACGACCTGGGACCCGAGCCTGCCCGGCGTGGAAAACACCGACGCGGCGAGCGCCCCGAGCGCGAGGCGCGCGAGGAGGCTCCGGAAATCAGGAGTGGTGGCCGGGTGGGGGTGACCTACAAATACTTCGGCGCGCCCGACGGCGCCACGGCGGCCCGCGTCCCCATCTCCATGCGCCCGGAGGAACTGGGCGGCGACGAGCTGGGCATGGGCGGCATGTTCACCAAGATCAAGCCCGAGACGATAGCGGCGATGGTCCTGACGGGCATTCAGGGCATGCCCCTGCACAAGGTCCCGCCCCTCGAACTGGTCGTGCTCCACCCGGATTACGCGGTGGTCAAGCTCCCCATGACGGTGGTGGACCCGCTGCGCGGAATCGGCGAGGAATCGGTGGGCGCGGCGGCCTTCATCTGGTCGACGGTCCCGGACCGGGGCGGCCCGAAGGACGCGTACAACGTCTACCAACTGCTGCACGAATGGCAGGACTTCTCGGTCCGCCTGCACGAGGCGGGGCACCAGCCGTACTGCTTGGTGTGGCCCTGACCTGCGGTTTCGTTGGTATCGGGCGGGGTCTTCGGACCTCGCCCCTTTCAGTGCCGGAAGCGTCCGTCAGGCGGCCAGGGCACATTGAGGGCACATTGGTTTCGCTGGAGGCGCTGATGTGCCCTGGCCGAAGGGTGGGTCGCCTTCCGCCTCGGCTTCGGTGAGGGCGTCATCGATCGCCTTGCGGGTGCGGGTCTCGCTGGACGGCAGCAGATGCGTGTACGTCCGCAGCGTGAAGCCCGGGTCCGAGTGACCGAGGTATTCGGAGAGCGCCTTGATGCTCTCCCCCGCGTCCAGGAGTACGGAGGCGTAGGCGTGCCGGAGGGCGTGCATACCGTCGTCCGGGGCCGCCTGGAGGTACCTCGCGCCGCGCTCGCGCGGAGGGATCACGCCGGCGGCGGCCAGGGCGAGCTTCCAGGCGCCCATGTTGAAGACGCCGCGGTTGCAGGCCCGGCTCTTCTCGTCCACGAAGAGAAGGCGGAAGGTCTTCGGCTCACCGTCCGGCTTGGCCCAGGGCAGCGTGACCTCGACCGGCGGGAACTCCTTCATGTGGCCCTTGAGAGCGGCGGCCAGTTGGGCCGGCAGGGGCACTGACCGGATCTTGTTGCCCTTGGGCAGGGCGAAGACGGGCCTCGTGCCGACGAGCCGCACCTGCCGGTTGACGTGGATCCAGCCGCCCTTGAAATCGATGTCCTCGACGGCGAAGCCGAACACCTCGCCCTGACGCAGGCCGCAGCCGAAGGCGAGCTTGCCGCCGGCCTGGAAGCGCTTCGGGAGTCCTGCGATGACGGCGTGTACGCGCTCCAACGACCAAGGGATGATCTTCTTCTTGGTCGCGGTCGGCAGTTTGACCGACTTCGCCTTGCAGGGTTCTTCGGCAGCAGCCCGTCCTCGACGGCCGCACCGAGGATGCTGGAGAGGATGTCGAAGATGCCCTCGATCGTGGACACTTCGAGGCCGCCGTCCTGGAGAGTCCGGATCCACCCCTGGATGGCCGAGGGCTGGTTGAGGGACCGCAGCTCGCGTCGGGGCCGACGGCACGGCCTGGCCGAAGCGTGCCGAATGCCCCGCAAGCACAGCCGCCGATGTCGGCGCCGCCGCCGGGGCGGCACCATTGACAGCTAGGAAATCAGGGGCACTTGGGAGTCGTGGTCCCAGGAGATGATGGTGGCCACCATCTAGGTGCGTGTGATCGGCGGATCAGTGAGGGCATGGGCATGACGAGAAAGGGTGCGGATACCGACGGCTGGTTGGTCGGCGAGGCTCGAACCAAGCTGGAGGCGGGCGCGACAGCCGTCGAAGTCTTCGCCGCGCTCGCCGAGCGAACTGCGGACTGGCACGCGACGGCCCTAGCGGTGTGTTTGGCACTCGGAATACCGGCTACGGAGGTGGAGCGTCGGCTCGACGAGGAGTTTGCCGGGCTGTGCGAGGAGTTTCGCCCCGGGGAGGAGACCGAGTGCGCGGGTCTCCTTGAGATGACCGGCCTGTTCGACGTTCCCCGGACACTGGACCCGCAGGGCGAGGAGGTGAAGCGTCTCCTGCAGACCGCCATCAGCGCCTTGGGCAGACTGCGAAGCGGCCATGCGTTCAGTCTCTCGCGCCAACTCCGCACCGGACAGCTAACCCGTGCCTTCCTGTCACTCGCACGCGTCGGCCCCCGGCCCGGCCACGGCAGCGCGTCAGATTACTGGGCCGCCCTGGTGGCCGCCGGCGAGCTTCTGCTCTCCGGTGACAGCGAAGGCCGGGCCGGCGTCGAGGAGGCGCTGGAGGACTGTCGGCAGCACGCCGCTCAAAGCGCGCTGACACACGACTGACCATCACTGCCGGCTTGCCGACGCCCAAGGATCCTCGTCAAGCGAAAGGCTCGTCGTTCGACGGTGCAGGAGGCCGACAGCTTCCTTTATGTGTCCCCGGCGAATGAGCAGCTGTGCCAGGTTGGTCTCGTTCCTTCCGGTCTCGCAGGTGGGCCGCAGGACCGCGATGGCCTCGTCCAATCAGCCGGCGGTGGCCAGCAGATCGGCGAGGTGCGATGCTCCGTACCAGGTGTCGGCCTCGGGACGGGCGCGCAGCTCCGTGATCGCTTGCTCAATTCGGCCGCAGTGAGACAGGAGCCAGGCACGTTCGCAGAACAGCTCGAACCACATGCCGTCGGACCGCGCCGCGAGATCGTCGATGAACGTCAGCGCCTCGTCCTCGCGGCCGTGGTCGGCCAGCAGCGTCCACAGCATCCGGACCACCCACTCGGGATCGCCGATGTGGCCCGGTACCGGGCGCAGAACCTCGACGGCCTCATCGACGCGCCCCAGCCTGGTCAGCGTCTCGGCCGACCACACCGCCGCGTTCGGTGAACCGGCCACCACGAACGGGCGCAGTACGTCGAGGGCGCCCTCGGCGTCGCCTCGGTCCTCCAGCAGCTGGGCCAGGCGGTGGGCGGCGTCCTCACCGCCTGGCCCAGCGATGCAGTCGCGCAGTTCGGTCAGACGGTCGTGACGGGCCAGCAGGTCGGCCAGCAGATCCTGCCCGTTGACCACTGTGGCGCAACGCGTGTGCAACAGGGCCACCGCCTCATCCACCCGGCCCTGCCGCTCGCGCACCATCGCCAGCAACTCCATGGCGTTCGAGGGCTCCGCCCGCCACACGTCCGCCCCGCGCAGAGCCTCGACATGCGGCGTCAGCAGGTCGGCCGCTTCCTCGTCCCGGCCCAAGCCGGCAGAGACATCGACCAACGCCTCGGCGAGGAACCAGTCCTTGGTGTGCGGGCGCAGCAGCTCGAATGCCTCATCACCACGACCGTGCCGGGCCAGCAGCCTCGCCAGATACGCCAGGGCGAGCCGTTCGCCGTCAGCCGCGTACGGCCGTGCCAGGGCGATCGCCTCGTCGGTACGTCCCGAGCCCTCAAGGATCTCGGAGACCTTCACGGCCGCACCCCACCAGCCCGCCTCGGTGAACGGAACGAGCACGTCCAGCGCCGCATCCCTCCGGCCCTGTTCGATCAGCGCCTGCGCCCACGCCTTCGCGCAGTACCAGTCCCCGTTGCACGCCTGGACCGCCACCTCGTCGAGGTGGCCGTGTTCGATCATCAGCGAGACTGTCCAGGGCGGTACCCACCCGTCGTACGTACGGGCCCGTCGTTCAAGATCGGCAGCATCCACGTCGACGAACAATAACGTCGAGACATTCAACGCCCGCAACTTATCGGTGAGACGCCGATGCTGTCGGCGCTCACCGATGCACGGATGGTGGCAGACCGAGCAGCAATTCGATCACCGCAGCGACGCTCCCGGGCACACTGCGCCTCAACCAGGTCGCGAAGCGGCGGGATCATCCGGCGTACGGATCACCGCCGCCACCGTCGGTACGCCTCCGACGAGACGGCCGAGCAGGGTCTTCGTACCGCCGATGTCGATCGCCCAGGTGGGCCTTCCGGACCGCCCGTGAGCCGTTACGTACGCCGGCATAGGTGCCGTCACGCGGCCCGATCCCCCTCGGATCCCGCGAGGTCCACGACCGTGCAGCCGGTCAGGGTCGCCGTCTGCTGTCCGGCGAGCATCCACGCGTTGGCGGGGTCTCCGTAGAGCGTGACTGCGTCCTTGCCCGCTTCCAGGCGTCCGCCGCGCAGCCGGAACAGGGTTCCGTACACGCCGTCGGGGATGAAGTGCCGTACGCGTACGGCGACATAGCCGGTACGCAGGTGAGGACAGGCCCGTACCGCTCGACGCGCGCACGGGAGACAGACCGGCGGGTGAGTGGTGACCTCACCCTCGGGCCAGTCGGGGCGGCTGCCGCGGCCGTCGTCCAACAGCCACAGCACACCCGCCTCGTCGTGGTCCGGCGGACCGGCGCACATCTGGCAGAGGCCGCGTCGCATGGCGCGTCGCTGCCGAAACGGGTGAACACTGCCGTACAGCGGCTCCCCGAGTCCCAGGGCGACCCCGTATCGGGTCCACAGAACGCCGGCGGTGTCGCGGTCGTGGAGGGCTTCGTCCGCGTAGGCGATGCCGCGCCGGGTGGCGATCACGCTCGGGGCGGCGGCCTTCCCACCGCTCCATGCGACGACGAACGGCGCGGCACCCGGACCCGAAAGACGGAGTCTCCGCAGTTCAGTGGTGGTGGGCGATTGCTCCATGGTGGCTGCTCCTCATCAAGGTACGTAGGCGCTCACGGGCAGCCGGCAGGCAGAACCACCTGGGACGGAACGTCGACCGGGGGCAGCGTGGGCCGGTGCCGGGGGGACGGTCATCTCCTCCGAGCCGCGCTCGACTGCGAACAGAGCGCGGACAAGGGCCGTCAAGTCGGTCCACTCGCAGCTCACCGAGTACGTCACGTGCCGCCTCCCGAGTCGGCCGGCCCCCACCCTCCGGGGCAGGCGACGCGGAACCACACGTGCTTGCCCGAAGGGGTGGACGTCACGCCGAACACGTCCGCCAGGGCCTCCAGCAGCGCGAGCCCTCGTCCGTCCTCGCTGAGGAGATCGGCAGCGCCGACAACCGGAAGCCGCCGGTCGAGATCACTGACGACGACGTACCCACCGTCCGCCTCCGTCCGAACGACGATGCGCGCCTCCGGGGTGTGGGCGTGCCGCAGCACGTTCGTCAGCAGCTCGGACACGCCGAGCAGCGTGACCGCTTCGGCCCCCTCCCGGTCCCATCGCCGAAGGTGCGCGCGGACGGCGTGCCGTATGCGTGCGATGCCGCGCTCCGTGACGGTCAGCGTCAGCTCCCACTGAGCACCGAGGGCGTGCGAGCGGCCGGCGGAGGAGCGGCTGGAGAGTGACCGGCCCAACGCGTCCTGCACCGCCGAATGGGCGAGAAGTTCAGGCATCGGGAAATCCATTTCTGCAGCGGGTAGTTCACGGAGCGCTGTGTACTGGGTACGAATGGCTCAACTCCAATGTGCGCCTCACGAAGCACGTTCGGGCAGTAACCAATGGCAACTTCAGGAGAGTTGTCATGAGAAGGCAGGAGAGGGCATGCCGCAGCCACCGAAGGAACTCGATGGGAACACGTAGCCCAGGGCCTGGTTCGGCGTCGAGCTGCGCTATTGGCGGACGAAGGTCGTCGGCTGGTCAATCAAGGAACTGGCCACGAAATCCCACGTCAGCCGCGAGGTCATCCGCCGTATCGAGGTCGGCGACTACAACTGCCGCATCGAGACGGCACTCGCCTTGGACAAGGCATTGGGAACGGACGGAGTTCTCGAAAGGGGATGGGGTCACGCCTTCGGCGATGACAACAAAAAAGCCCCTGATGACAACTCTTCCGCCCCGCGCCCCTACCCCGTTCGGAATCCCTCCCGGCGCGGGCGCATGCTTACAGCAGACGCATCGCTCACGCATGGGGGCATCGAACCTGTGGACCGACGTAGCTTCCTCGCCGTACCCGGACTGGCCGCGCTCGCGGTGCCCGGCGCCGCCCGCCTGCTCCAACCGACCCAGCCGACACCGCTCCCCACCGAGATCCGGCCGCACGACATCCGCGAGCTGATCGAAGCTGCGGCGTTCATCTCACGCCTGGACAACCAGTACGGCGGCGACGGCATCGTCAAGCAGACCGCGACCACCGCCATGCTGTGGGCCGAGGACCTGCTCCATGTGAAGTGCCCGACGGAGCTGCGCCCCGTGCTCTTCGCCGCGGTCGCCCGCCTCGGCATCGTCGTCGCCGCGAGCCACTTCGACGCCTACGCCCACGCGGACGCGCGCCAGACCTTCCGCTTCGCCGCCGTCTGTGCCGAAGAAGCCAACGAATGGCATCTGCGCGCCAAGTCGTACTCCTTCCTGGCCCGCCAGGCCGTCTGGATCGGCGAGCCCGACCAGGGCCTCACCTACGCCGAACTGGGCCTCGCCCGCTCCGACCGCCTCACAGCCACCGAACGCGCCATGCTCCACTCCGCCCGCGCCCGTGCCTTCGCCAAAATGGGCCAGGTCCAGCAAACCCTCACCGCGATCGGCGCCGCCGACGACGCCTTCGCCCAGGCCCGTCCCGACGAGGACCCACCCTGGATGACGTACTACGACGAGGCCCAGCACCACGGCGACACCGGCCACGCGCTCTTCGACCTCGCCCTCCAGGGCCACGACCCTCGCCACGCCGCCCGCCGCCTCACCACCGCCGTCAAGGGCCACGACGACTTCTACGCCCGCTCCCGCGCCATCAGCCGCACCAAGCTCGCCTCCCTCACCATGGCCACCGGCGACCCCGACCAGGCCGCCGCCATCGGCCACCGCGCCCTCTCCGAAGTCGGCAACCTGCACTCCCGGCGCGCCGCCGACGACGTACGCGAACTGAGCCACCTCGCCGCCAAACACCCCAGAAACCCCAACGCCACCACCCTGCGCGAACGCATCACCGCCACGGTCCCCTCATGACCGCCCCCCACCACGAGACATACGCCGCACTCCTGGCCGCCTGCGCCACCGCCGGCCTGGACGCCACCGGCGCAGAACCCATACGCCTCGCCGAAAACGCCATCTGGCGCCTGCGCGGGAACCTGGTCGCCCGAATCGCCAAACCCGGCCAACAACACCACGCCGCACGCGAACTACGCCTGGCCCACTGGCTCACCACCACCGGCATACCGGTCGTACGTCCCTACCCCGGCCCGCACTCCTCCGTCCTCGCCCACGACCGCCCCGTCACCTTCTGGGAAGAGCTACCACCGCACGAAGACGGCACAGTCCTCCACGTAGCAGCCCTCCTCAAACAACTCCACGCCCTCCCTCTCCCCGACTTCCCCATCGGCCACCTGGACCCGTTCATCCGCATCAGCAACCGAATCGAAGCCGCCACCACCCTCCCGGCCCCCGACCGCACCTGGCTCCACGCCCTCCTGACCGAACTCCAAACCGCCTGGCCTGAAATGCCGATGGGCCGGCCGGAGTGCGTAGTCCACGGCGACGCCTGGACCGGCAACGTCGCCCGCCCCCTCAACGGCGGCGATGCGATCCTCCTGGACCTGGAACGCTGCTCCCAAGGCCCACCCGAATGGGACCTCGTCTCCACCGCGATCAAACTCACCACCACAGGGACGATCACCCCCACCGAGTACGACGAGTTCTGCACGGCGTACGGCACCGACGTACTCGAATGGCCCGGCTACGCCACCATGCGCCGCACCAGAGAACTCCGCATGACGACATACGCCGCGCAGCACGCAGCCACGCACCCCGAATGGCGCCGGGAAGCCCAGCACCGGGTGGACTGCCTCCGGGGCCGCGCGGGGAGACGGCCTTGGCACTGGCGGGCCATCGCGTAGGAATCACGGCTGCGGCCGTGTGCCATACCCTCCTGGACTGATGAGGTCAGGCCCGTCGCGGGCACGCCGAAGTCGGTTGACAGGATTGCGAACCCGCTTGGGCTGATGAGGACTCACGGTGACCGGCTGTCCCTCGCCGTCGAAGCCGAAGTTACAAACCCTCCTGGGCTGATGAGGACCATCGTCCCCATGCCGGAGTACCGGCCGGTGTACTTGTTGCGAACCCTCCTCGGCTGATGAGGACCCGCTCGCGCCAAGGTCCGCAGGATGCGTCTGCTGAACACGTTGCGAACCCTCCTGGGCTGATGAGGACGCATCCGCAGGGAGTGCCAGACCTCGCGGTCGTCGTGTTGCGAACCCTCCTGGGCTGATGAGGACCAGCTCGGCCGCCGCATCCCGCTCACCGAGCACCCGTTGCGAACCCTCCTGGGCTGATGAGGACGCTCATGGCCGCGCTTGAGGCCCAGCAGCACGTCATGTTGCGAACCCTCCTGGGCTGATGAGGACGCTGGTGGCGTCCGGCGGGGTGCCGGGCGTCTTCACGTTGCGAACCCTCCTGGGCTGATGAGGACTCAGGGCGGCCGTGCTGGGCTCCGGCGCCCCCTCTTGTTGCGAACCCTCCTGGGCTGATGAGGACGTCGAGCGCGGCGGCCCACAGTTCGTCGGTCGCGGTGTTGCGAACCCTCCTGGGCTGATGAGGACGGTAGTATTCCGCGCCCTTGACCGGGTTGCACTGGAGTTGCGAACCCTCCTGGGCTGATGAGGACACCTCGGCCGGGAAGACCCACATGCGAAGGGTGACGTTGTTGCGAACCCTCCTGGGCTGATGAGGACACCCGCGAGCTGCGGGATCTCGGGGTTGAGAGCGGGTTGCGAACCCTCCTGGGCTGATGAGGACACCGGCGCGGTCTTGCTCCCGCGTGACCGCCTCGCGATAGTTGCGAACCCTCCTGGGCTGATGAGGACACCGGTACCGGGACGCATGGATGTCCGCCCGCCGCGTTGCGAACCCTCCTGGGCTGATGAGGACACTCGTGGCGTACCACCCACACAGGGCGCCCCAACATCCGCGTTGCGAACCCTCCTGGGCTGATGAGGACACCCGACGGTAAAGCCGCAGGTCAGCGCCCCTCCCCGGCGACGTTCCAGGGGCGTTTCTGCAGCAGTCCGTCGGTAGTGCATCGCTGCAGGTCAAAGCGGTTCAGAGGATGTCGCCGGGGCCACCCAGGTCAACGCCGAGGGTGTTGGATTCGATCATGTCGGGGGATCGGGCGGCGTAGGTGACGATGCTGTCGTAGTCCGGGTCGATCGTCGTCTTCAGGGCAGCCATCAGCGCGCGGTACTGCGCTGTGGTGAGTTCGCCCTGGAAGACGCTGCGCTGCGTCCAGTGGAGGTACTTGCGGCAGGTCTTGAGAACCTTGGGGTTGCGTTCGACAGCGGTGTCGTAGACGAGGATCACGAAGATGGCCGCTCACCACCAGGGCCGGAAGGGCTTGTAGGGCTTGTCCTCAAGGCACATACGGACGATCTTGAGGGCCTCCAGGTGGATGAGTTCCTCGTAGCTGACCTTGCGCTTGAGGGTGCGGTGATGGACCGTCGTCGCCAGTTCTTCCTTGACGAGGGCTGCGACCTTCTTGCGGCCGTCCTTGCTGAGGGAGGCGCGAGCGACGTCTGTTTCGAAGTCGGAGGGCTTCAGCTTCTTCTGGGCCGCGGCTCGTTTCAGGAGCCGCTCGGCGAAGAGGGGCTTGAAGGGTTCGGCCAGGTCCAGGGCGAGGGTGTTGCGGCGGCGGTCCGTGTCCGCGTGGAGGAAGCCGATCGCCGGGTGCAGGGGCGTGGTGCGCAGGGCGGTGAGGACGCGGGCGTAGACGAGGGTGTTGAGGTAGCTGACGAAGGCGTTGCCGGCGTTGGTCGGCGGGCGGCGGGTGCGGCCGTTGAGACGGAGCCAGGCCGGTAGCTGGGTGTCGAGGACGGCCCAGGCGGTACGGCGGAAGTTGCCCTCCTGGCCCATGATCGCGTCGCTGTCGCCGCAGTCGGGCAGAGCCGTACGCAGGGACTGGAGGGCCGGGTCGAGAAGGTCGGTGTCCAGTGCCCACCTCAGGTTTTCCGCCGTGGCGAGTACGAGCGCGCGGCCGGTCGCGGCACGGTGCTCCGGGTCGGCGGTGATTTCCACCTGTCGGCGTACGACGGCGGCCGACGACATGGATTCCGAGGGGCTGAAGTGCCCGGCGTGGTTGCCGTAGTGGTCCAGGACGTGGAGGGCGACGCCGTTGCGGCTCAGGAGTGAGAGGGCCGAGGTGTTGATGTCGACGTGGTCGAAGGTGACCAGGTCGCGGATGTCGGTGATGGGGATACGGACCGGGTTGCCGTCGGCGCGCTCGATGCGGACGCTGTTGTCCTCGCGGCGGATACGGCAGGGTTCGGTCAGCCAGTAGGTACGGCCGACGGCGGGCATCAGTCTCCCCAGCAGTAGTCGAGGTAGGAGCAGCCGCGGCAGTTGGCGCGGGTGAGGCGAGGTGGTGGTTCATCGGCGGCGATGGTGGCGCGGGCCTGAGCCTCGGACGCTTCGGCTTCGGCGCGGGCCTCGCTGTCCCAGGGGACCTCGGTGGTGCGGCGGATCAGGGGGTAATGGATCGTGCCGCCGCGTACGGCTACGCCCCGGCGTTCGAGCAGGAGGCAGTAGTGGCGTACCTGTGCGGCGTGGGCGGGTGAGGGCGCGCGCGAGGACTTGGTCTCGTGGACGACGGCTCCGGTGGTGATCCAGTCGATCTTCGCTTCGCCGAGATCGATGTCGCGGCGGCGCGTGAAGGTCGTGTCGTCGACGACCTCGCCGAAGGCGACCAGATCACTGCGCTGCTCGGGCCGGTAGCCGCGGGTGTAGAGCCAGAGCTGACGTGGGCAGTGGTGGAGGTACTTGATGTGGACGCCGCCGAGTTGCGCGTCCTCGTCGTCCGGCCCGTTACCGGGGCCCGCGGAGGGGCTCACAGGATGGTGTCCGGTTCCGTCGGTGGCTTCAGCCCGATGGTCTCGTCGTAGGCGCCGTCGATCACACGGACTCCCAGATTCCGGTCGTACTGCGCGTTGTATGTCCTGAGCTGGCCGTACCGGAGAGGGATGAGGAGGCCGGCCGCGCGCAGGGCGTGGCCTTCCGGGCCGGTCGTGAGGTCGCGGTATTCGCCTACGTCCTCGCGGAGCAGCACCTCGACGCTGTCGAACTGTTCGCTCAGCTTGTCGGCGAACTCGGAGCGGTCGTGGAACGGGTCGGTGAAGGTGAGGAAGGTGGCCTCGAAGTCGTCCCGGGCCCGGCGGGCCTTTGCTTCCCACGCCCTGCCCCAGTCGGTGTCGTAGGCGAGGTGGAGAAGCCGTTCGATGTCCTCTTCGCTGAGGGTTTCGCGGCCTTCCGCGACGAGCGTGGTCAGGGCGCCCCAGGAGGCGGCGACCGCGGCGTCGTCGTACGGTCGGCCGGCTTCCGTACGGTGAACCCGGAATTCGACGGGTCCTTCGGGGTGGCGGCCTCGGCGGTTGACGCGGCCCGCGCGCTGGGCCACGGCTTCGAAGGGGGCGTTCTCCACTGCCCCGCGGTCGAAGTCCAGTTGCAGCGAGACTTCGACCGTCTGCGTGGCGACGGCGAGCCCGCCGCGGCTGGAACGACTGCCCGCGTCACGTTCGGGGTGCCGTCGCAGCAGGTTCTTCTCGATGGCGTCGCGATCGCGGTTCTTGAAGCGGGAGTGCAGCAGCAGGGCGGCGTGCGGGTCGTCGGGCAGACGGGCGCGGGCGTTGTCGGCCAGTTCCTCGTACAGGGCCTGCGCGGTGGCCACCGTATTGACGACCGCGAGGACGCTGTGGCCTTCGTCGAGCCAGGTGCGCAGGCGTTCGACGCTCTCCGGGTCGGTGAGGGGGTTCTCGTCCAGGACGAGGCGGTGACGGACCGGGCTGGTGCCCTGGGGCGCGCGATGGCAGGTCACCGGCCGGGTCAGGCTCTCCTCGATGAGGGTGGTCATCGGCGGGGCCAGCGTGGCGGAGAGGACGGCGACGCGGCTGCCGAGCCGCTCCCACAGTCCCATGGCGGCGCAGAGGCGGCCGAAGGTCTCGGGTTCGTAGGCATGGAGTTCGTCCAGGACGAAGACCGAGTTGGTCTGTTCCAGCAGTACGGAAGAGTAGACGGGACCGGCGATGGCGCCTCGGAGCAGTTGGTGCGGGGTGGCGACGCGCAGGCGCTGGGTGAACAGGCGCATGGCTCCGGCGCGGGCCCGCGCCTGGCGGGCCATCGAGGCAGTCGGTTCGGCTCTTCGGCTCGCGCCGGCATCCGTGTCGGTATGGGTGTCGGTGCATTCGGCCTCCGCCGCCTCGCCGAGAAGCGTGTGGGCAACAGTGCCGTGGAGCAGTCCGATATCCGCCGTTTCCTCCCCCAAGGCCGGATTCAGGTCGCGTTGCAGCCTTCGTCGTGCGGCGTTGAGGGAGGCGCGGTACGGCAGGGTCCAGACGACGCGGGGCAGGCCGGGCATCGTACGCAACTGCTGCCCGGCCCAGGACAGTCCGGCCTCCGTCTTGCCGCTGCCGGTGGGTGCGATGAGGACCAGGTGCCCCTCGGTGTCGGCGGCCTGCCGCTGGTGCGGGTAGGGCGGGTACGGGAGGCGGTGGATGTAGTCGGTGGGCAGTGGCATGTGGGTCTGGAGGCGTTCATGTGCGGACCCGGCGTGGTCGGCGAGGGTGAGCGCACCTTGGGCAAGGACGGCGAGCAATCCTCGGTCGGCTGCGACCGGCTGCCGCCAGGCGTCGAGTAGTTCGTCGAGGACGAGCCGTGCACGGTCGGCCACCGTGGGCCCGCCGCTCGGCGGGGAGGGCGGGTCCGTGTGCAGGGCGCCGGAGAACCAGGCGAGGAGTTCCCGGTGGAGCCCCCGGGTGACCTGAATCTGGGGGTCACCGTTCGGACGTGGTGTGCGAGTGAAGGCTTCGTCCCACCGCGTACGGAAGTTGTACTGCTGAGAGAGACTCTGTTTGCCCTTGGCCGCGCCGGAGGTCGCCGCGTGCAGAGCCCGATGATGGGTCGCGACGAGCGTGGCGATCATCAGCCGGTCCTCGTCCGTCCAGCCGGTGACGGTTGCCAGAAGGTCGACGTAGGCCAGGGAGAGCACTTCATGGCGCTGCCCCCAGAACGTGCCGCCCGGCAGCAACTGCTGCTGGAAGCCTTCGGCGACCTTGCCGGCGTCGTGGAGGAGGGCCGCAGCCCGTACGCGGGTCCAGAACGCGGGTTCCGTCGCGAGCGGCCCTGCCGTGGCCACGCGGTGTTCGATCTGCGCCACCGTGTCGTGGACGGTGCGCGAGTGTGTCGTCAGCCGTTCGGGGTCATGCTTCGGCGCGGACTTGGCGCGGACATCGCAGAGGGTACGCAGCGCGGGCTTCGGGGTCAGGGGGCGAGCAGCCATACCGCCTGCCCCGAGTCGTCCTCGTACGCGTCGCGCACCGGGTGCGCCCCGGTGGGGGCGTCGCACCACAGGTAATCGGACCATGCGGTGGAGAGCCGGTCGATGGACACGCTCGCCGCCATACGGTGCACGGTCGCCTGGGGCACGTCGTGTCCGCCCGTCGGCGCCAGCGCGTGATCGACGGTGGCCGTCGTCGCCGGACGCAGCGTGGTACGCAGAAGCCGCAGCGGGTGGACAAGGTCCTGGGACCGTCCCAGGCGCAGTGGCCATCGGGGGCGGCGGAGTGCCTGCGCGATGCGGTCGCCGTCGGTGCCGGGCAGCCAGACCGTAAGACGTATGTGGGCGAGGAAGGGCCGGTCGCGGATCGTCATGCCTCCCTTGACGGCGCGCACGCGGCCGGAGACCGCCGGGTTGGAGCCGTCGGCGGAGATGGGGTGGTACGTCTCGGCGTCCACGCCGCCGCCTTCGGCACGGGCGGCCATACCGAAGGCCAGGGGTTCGCTCCGCTCCCCCGTGGCGGCGGCCAGCAGGCCGCGTACGGTCGAGGGAGGAGGCAGGGGAAGGCCGCGGCTGAGCCCTGGGAAGAGCGGATCGCGGAACGAGGCGACGGGGGCCCAGAACTCCGCCCGCCACGCCGTACGGAGCGCTGTTCGGGATGTGTCCGGCACGGAGATCACCGGGCGGGGTCGTCGAACCAGCCGTCCAGCCGGCCGTCCCGCAGTTCGGCCGCCAGATCGCGCAGAATCGTTCGGGGGTGATCGATGACGATGGTCCCGTCCTCGATCTCCTGGGCGCACTCCTTCTCGAAGTCCTCCCGCAGGAGATCACGGAAGCCGGGACGCCAGCCGATCCGGACCGGGGCCTCCCACTCCCCGTCCCACGCCTTCAGCTCCTCGCGCAGTACCTCGCCGCGCACCCGCAGGCCGGTCCCTTCCTGGCCGTCCACGCAGTGGGCGAGCGGGTTGATGCCTCCCTTGAAGGGGACCATCACCAGCAGGGCGGGTACGCGGTCCCCGTAGTGGAGTGCCTGCTTGGCGCCGCCGCTCAGGTGCGCGAGCGCCTCCAGGAGGAGTGCCGCCCGGTTACGGCGCTCCTCGATCGGCAGCCGTACGGCCGGCTGATCGCGGAAGGTGAGCGACGAGGCACCGGCCTGCGCGGCTTCGGCGACCTGCATGGCCTCTTCCTGGTTGAGGTAGTTCGGGCGGCCGGCGCCTGCGGCATCGGGGAGGGTGAAGGTGCCGATCCTCGGCAGGTCCAGGAGGAACGGGGCGGCCAGATCGGCGGTGTAGAACTCGTGCCCGTGCAGGACCGGCTCGGACACGCCGCGCGACATGACGCCGAAGTCCTCGGTCGGGTAGGCGGGTTCGACCGACATGAGGGTGCCCAGCATGAACGGGCTGTCCCGCAGGGTGGTTGCCGCGCCGTCCTTCTTCGCGCCGGCCTTCATGTAGCCGAACAGGTCGTCGTCCGCATAACGCACCGGGTTCGCTTCGGTGTTGCCCTTCTGCGCCTTGTTCTGCGCTTTGCCGACCCGGCTCACGGGCGACGGTACGGAGCCGAGCTCGACCATCCCGTCCCGGGTCCAGCGCCGTACCGCCTGAGCGGAGATGTACGGGTATTGTCTGCCGCGGATCCGGGCGTACTTGACCCGGGCCCGGGTCTCCTCGCCCTTGCCGTTGTTGGGCGCTCCCGCCTCGACGGCGAGCACCATCTTCCCTGCCAGATAGGCCATTACGCCGCTCCCCTGTCGTCGTCATCGTCTTCGCCGCCGAGGATCGGCCGGCCTACGAGCAGTTCCGTACGGGCTTCGTCCTCCGGATCGACCGGTCGCTCGTTCACTGCCACGCCCCGTTCCTGAAGGAGCTGAAGCACGGTGGCGGACAGCAGCATGCGCTGCTCCCAGGCGCGGGGGCGCTGCTGGATCAGCGGACGCCAGTCCTCGGGCCCGGCCGACACCGCACGACCGTCGAGGGTCAGGCGGAAATGCGCCTGCATCAGCAGGGCGCCCAGCTTGTAGTCGCTCAGCGCGACGTTCCGGTACTCCGCGAGGCGCCCCCGGGGCGCGCCGCTGCCGTACTCGATCCAGTCGGCGATCACCGTCGCCACCGGCTTCAGGTCCGGGTTCATGCCCAGAATCTCCTCGGCGTAGATGAAGGCGAGCCGCGTCAGGGCTGCCCGATTCCGCAGGCTCCAGGACTTCTCCGGCTCGTCCAGAAGCTGGTGGAGCTGGGACAGCAACGACCGGCTACGGCCGTCCTCGGCCTCGAACAGCAGCCGGGCCGCCTCGGCCGGCCCGCTCTTCACCGGCTGCCCTTCCTTGTCCCGACGGGTGAGAGCCAGCTCCAGCAGGCGCCACCCGCGTCGCGGCTCGGCGTTGCCCTCCACCGTCGCCAGGAAGAGAGACATGGCGCGACGGGTCCGGGTGACCCGCACCCACGGATCCTGGTTGTCGTTCTTGAAACTCCACAGCGTGGCGGCGGCCGGCAGATCCGGGCCCAGCGCCTTCAGTGCCCGCAGGACCACCGCCTCGGGCCGGGCGCCTGCCGCAAGCCCGTCGAAGCCGAGTTGCATGATCCGCCTGGCACGGATCACATTGCGCGCCGAGAACTCGCGCTCGGCCGCGTCCTGCTCGCAGGAGAGCACCGTCGCCGACCCGGCGGTGACCCACGCTCCGTACGGCAAGGCCCAGGCGGCGACACGGCAGCCACGGCAGATCGGCCAGCCCGCGACGCCCGGCGGCAACGTGTTGAGCGTCTTGTCGGTGTCGTACATCGGCAGATTCTTCTTCGTCCACACCACGGCGGCGGGCACTCCGCAGAAGGTGCACGGCCAGGTCGGGGAGCCCGGGGCATCGGGGACGAACAGCGCCAGGATCTCCGGCAGCAGGGCGGCGTGATCGCGAGGTCGCTTGCTGTGCGTCGCCTTGGAGTTGGGGTAGAGCGCGAAGAGAACTTTCCACCAGTCGTACGCCGTCGAGTCCTTGGGCGCCAAGGCGGCGGTCATCACGTCCTCGACCAGCCGGGCGGCCACCGCGTCCAGGTCGGCCTCGGTAACATCCTGCGGCGCTGCCCGGCCGGCCAGTACGGCGACCGCCCAGGCTCCCGCCCGCTGGATCGGGTGACTCGTCGCGGTCAGCCCCGGCGAGTCGATGGCGAGCGGGCTCACCGGATCCACCCGAACCCCTGCACCGTGTCCAGCCCGAGGCCCCAGGACCGTAACGCGTCCACGAACCGGGCATCGGCCTCCATGCCCACCCGCACCTGCGCCCCGATGCGCGGCGCCCCCCGCACCGTGAACCGCCGACGCGGTCCCGCCTCCAGCACGCGTAACCCGCTCGGCGCCGGAAGCCCCAGGATGTCCGCCTTGTGGGCCAGGTTGTGCTGGAGCCGCGCGACGTAATGGGGCTCCCCCGGCAGGAGATAGCGACCCTCGTGCTTGACCACGACCGGAGTCGCGGTCGCCAGCTCCACCGGACCGTCCGCCACCGGAGCCCCGACATCAACGGTGAAACCCCGCATCTTCAACCGCGCCGGTCCCCAAACGATCTCGGTACGGGAAGCGAGGGCCGCCACGAGAACCGCTGCGATCTCCGGTACCGGCGACCCCAGCCAGACCGACCCCTCGGTCGAAGTCGTGTACACACCGCGCTTCCTCGGCGCGCCCTTGAACTGAGGCGCGGTCAAGCCCAGCGGCTTGAGCGACTGCCCCTTCCAGCCCTCGTCGTGCAACGACCGTGCGAGGGCTGCGTCCTGGCTTCCGAGCAACTCGTACATGACAGCGCGCGCCGGCCCGTGCACGTGCTCCCAGCCCATGCTCGGAACATCGGCGTCGATGTCCACCCTGACCCGCACAGCACCCCCAAGGACGCTACAGAACAACGGCGTTACGCCACCCCGATCGGTTGAGGGGGGGGGCGACAACAGGAAGGTAGCGGACCATGCGAATAGAAGTGGCGGTAATCTATAAATACCCCTGAAGCATTACCAAATATGCTATAGGGGACTTCCGCCAGGACTCAGTGGTCGCCCTACGCAACTCGGACACTCAGAGCCGTAAGCTAGCGGGCACCACTGACAGCCTCCCTGTGGCAAGCTCCGCACCAATGTTTCGCGACGCCCTGACCTGCACTGATGCATTACCGGCGGGTCGCTGCAGAATGAGCAGCGCAACGCCGGACGAAGGCAGCAGTGACCAGCGGCTTTACCGTCGGGTGTCGTCATCACCCCTGGAGGGGTCGCAACTTGTTGATCACGGCGCGTTGGGTGCCCCATTCGATGTGTCGTCATCACCCCTGGAGGGGTCGCAACTTGGCGTAGATGACCGTGTCCAGGGGATGGTCGCGGGTGTCGTCATCACCCCTGGAGGGGTCGCAACATGAACCCGGCGTCGTTCGGGTCGATGCCGACGGGTGTCGTCATCACCCCTGGAGGGGTCGCAACCAGTTCAGGGGTGGGTTCACTTCACACCAAAAGGCAGTCTTCATCACCCCTGGAGGGGTCGCAACACGTACGCCTGACCGGGTTCCTGGGCCTCCGTCGTCGGTCGCCATCGCCCCTGGAGGGTCACCACGGGCGGCGGAAGAGGGTGCTCGCGTACCCCCCTCCGCCGTCGCGGCCCGCTCCACCCCGGATGTCGGAGGGCACATCCAGGGCACATGAGCCTGGGAAAGGGCGTTGAACCGTGAGAACTGGCGGGATCAGTTTTCCCAGGTCAACGCACGTTTCACCGAGAAGAACCAGGTCAGCGGCCTGCCGCCGCCACTCGCTGCACGAGTGGCAGGACTTCTCGGTCCGCCTGCACGAGGCGGGGCATCAGCCGTACTGCTTGGTGTGGCCCTGAGCCGGGATTACGCGCGGATTGGGCGGGGCTTTCGGGCTCCGCCTTCTTCATGCCCATGAAGGGACCGTCGGGCGGCCAGGGCACTTTGAGGGCACATGGGTTTCGGTGAGGGCGCCGATGTGCCCCGGGCTTCCAGTTCGGGGTTCTCGGTGAAGGCGTCGTCGATCGCCTTGCGGGTGCGGGTCTCGCTGGACGGCAGCAGGTGCGTGTACATCCGCGGCGTGAAGCCCGGGTCCGAGTGACCGAGGTACTCGAAGAGTGCACGCCCGCTCCCTACGTGGCGCCGTCCGCGCCATGCTTCGCGAACCCGCCACCGACGATGGCCTCAGTCTCGCGATGTTCCTCGACACCAAGGCCAGTAGCTTCCGCTGATCACTCAGTCCCGGACAGATCGTCCGTGCCTCCACGCACCACTGCTCTCACGCTGAGCTCGTGCAGCGCACGGATCGTCCGAAACTCCGGCTCCGTTCGTCACGCTGCCGCGTCGCTATCGTGGGGAATGCCCCTACATCACGGGAGGCAGCACGTATGCGTGGTCTCGGAGATCACCTGAGCATCGGCGAGCGGATCGCTTTCCACCGCAGACGCCGTGGCTACACCCAGCAGGTGCTGGCCGGTCTCGTCGGCCGTAGCACGGACTGGCTGGCGAAAGCGGAGTCCGGTCGGCGCAAGCCGCCGCGTATCGACATGCTCGCCGAGCTGGCCCGTGTGCTCCGCGTGCCGCTCGGGGAGTTGGTCGGCCAACCCGTGCTCATGGAGGATGAGAGGCAGCAGGACGATGTCCCGGCCGTGCGGGACGCGTTGATGAGTCCGCGTCGTCTTTCCCGGTTGCTGTTCGGTCCGGAGGCCGAGGCACAGCTCCCTAGCCCCGGCCCGACAGCCGAGCTCGTGGAACAGACCTGGGACGACTACCAGTCCGGTCGGCTCGGCAAGGTGATCGCCGGGCTCCCCGGCCTCCTCCGGACAGCCCAGGAGCTTGAGGACCTCGCTGCCCGCTCCGCCGCGGAACGCCGGGACTGCTGGGCCGTCTCCGCCCGGGTACACCACCTCGCCGCCACCACGCTCGCCAAGATCGGGGAATCGGACATCTCGTGGCTCGCCGCCGAACGAGCCATGCGGGCCGCCGACGAATCCGGCGACCCGCTGGTCCTGGCGTCCGCCGCGCGGTCCGGCACACATGCCTTGCTGGCCAACGGCCGGTACGACGATGCGATGGAACTGGGCAACACCGCGTCGGCGTGGTTGTCGGCCCGAGTCGATGAGACCGATCCGGCCGCCTTGAGCCTGCTGGGCATGTTCTGCCTACGGGCTGCCATCGCAGCGGCCCGGCATCAGGACCGGGCCACGGCAACGAGTCTCCTGAACCGAGCAGAGGTGCTCGCCAACCAACTCGGCTCCGACGGGAATCACTGGCAGACGAGCTTCGGGCCGACGAACGTCGTACTGCACCGGCTGTCGGCGGAGCTGGACCTCGACAACATCTCGTATGTCGTGGGGCACGGCCAGATCGACGTGGACCACATGCCCCCGGAGCGCGGCGTCTCCCACCGCATCGACTACGCCCGTGCCCTCTCGCTGGCGGGCCGGGGCGACAGCGCGTTCGCGGAACTGCGCACAGCCGAGCACGCGTCGCCCCAGCTCGTACGGAACAATCCCCGTGTACGAGACACGCTGCGCGACCTGATCAAGCAGTCCCCGGTCACCGGCGGCGCTCGTACGTCGGAGTTGTTCATGATGGCTCAACGATGCAGGGCGGTGGAGTGAACACCAAGAAGCGCGGAGTCCTCGGGGTCGTGGGCACGAGTGCCGGCGGGATCGAAGCGTTGCGCAGCGGGCTGGTGGAACCGGCTCTGGCGCGTGGGTGGCAGGTCGCCGTGACGCTCACCCCAACTGCCGGCCGGTGGCTGCGGAGGAACGGTGAGGTCGACCGGCTGGAGGAGCTGACCGGTCTGCCTGTTCGAGACGAGCCCCGGCTGCCCGGCGAGGCAAGGCCGCACCCGAGCGTGGACTGCTACGTGGTCGCCCCCGCCAGCGCGAATACGGTGGCCAAACTCGCGACGGGTATCGCCGACAACCAGGCGCTGACGCAGGTGGGGGAAGCCATCGGCACCCTGGGGCTACCGGTCGTCGTCTTTCCGAGGGTGAACGCAGCCCATGTACGCCACCCCGCGTGGCGGCGCCATATCGCCGCGTTGCAAGAGGCCGGCGTTCACCTCGTCCACGGCCCGGACATCTGGCCGCTGCACGAGCCGCGCGCGGCCCCTGCCGGGCGGGACCTGCCGTGGGGGGCGGTGCTGGACGCGATCGACCGCGCCATGGAAACAATGGGATGACGGCGCGTCAACTACCTTGATCTGCAATAACAGAGGACCCTGACAAACTGTCCGGGTCCTCTGTTCGTGATGCATCGAAGCTTGCTGCCATGCCGGAGATGGTCGAGCGAAACAGCGCGGGAACCCGCACAGACGGACCACCGCACCCAGCGGTACGCCCGTTCAGGCGCCTCGATGCCGTTGTCCGGCAAGGGCGGTGGCAGCGGTGAAGACGACCCTCCTCACCGTGGAATCGGCACCTGCCGACACCGGGCTCCGGCGGGCGCTGCGCGTGGGCATCGCCCCGCAGCTCCACCTCGTGGCCCCCGTACGGCACGCGGTCGTCGCCGCCCTCCGGCTGTGGAGCGTTCCCAGGATCGCGGACGACATGGGGCTGATCGCGACCGAGCTGGTCGTCAACGCCATACGCCATGGAGACCCGGGTGGTGTGACCGTGATCCCAGACAACCGCTCGGCGGTCCGAATGCTTCGGCCCGGCCCTCTGAGCAGTCCCAAATCCCGGCCCGGGGCGAGCGGCTTCACGCTCGCTCACCGCGCTAGGCGGAAGCCTCGTGCCGGGTTGCACAGAGCAAGGTCGCGGCCACCCTCGGCGCTGCGCCGAGAAGGAGAACCTCAATGAATGACGTCCCCGACATGAAGACCGAAGAAGCTCAACCCGCCACTTCCGACAAGCAATTGCGCAACGAGATGGTCGGCAGCCTGGTCAGGATGAGGGCTGTCCGGAGCGAACGGGTCGAGGCGGCCTTCCGCGCCGTACCGCGGCATCTCGCCACCCCCGACGTGGATGTGGCGAAGACCTACCTCGTGGAAGACGCTGTGGTCACGAAGACGGACGCCGATGGGCTACAGCTCAGCTCAGTATCCGCACCGCGCATCCAGGCCATGCAGATCGAACAGGCCGACATCAGGCCCGGGACGCGCATCCTGGAGATCGGATCCGGCGGTGTCAACGCGGCTTATCTCGCTGAGATCGTCGGCAAGGACGGCCTGTTCGTCACTGCGGACATCGATCACGAGGTCACCGAGCGGGCCCAGAGGTTCCTGACCTCGACCGGCTACGACAGCCGGACGCATGTCGTCACGACCGACGGTGAACTCGGAGTGCCGGAGCACGCTCCATACGACCGCATCGTCGTCACCGTGCAAGCCGCGGACATTCCGTCGGCCTGGATCGAGCAACTCGTCGACGGTGGTCGTCTCGTCGTGCCGCTCCGGATGCGCGGTATGACCAGGACGGTCGCGTTCGTACGCCGGGGCGACCGGCTGGTCAGCGACGGCTTCGAGTTGTGCGGGTTCGTCCCGATGCAGGGCATCGGCGAGAACCGCGTCCGCCTGGTACTGCTCCACGACACGGAGGGCGAAGAGGTCGGACTGCGGCTCGACGGACATCCTGAGCCCGACGCCGAAGCCCTGCGCGCTGCTCTGGTAACGCCGCCGGTGAAGGCGTGGTCCGGCGTGACGCTCGCCGGCAACGAGTCGAATGAGCACCTGGACATCTGGCTGACAACGGTGTTCGACAACTTGCCGCTGCTTGCCGGAAAGCCGGCCGCCCGTACACGCGGCCTGGTCGCGTCGATCTCGCCTCACGGCATCCCCACGCTGGTGGACGGCGGCACCTTCGCCTACCGAACGGTACGTGCCACCGATGACCCGGACCGCTTCGAACTCGGCGTGGTCGGCCACGGCCCGCATGCCAAGGAGATCGCCTACCGCCTGGTCGAACAGATCCAGGTGTGGGACCGCGAACACCGCGGCGACCGCGCCCAGATCCAGGTCTTCCCGGCGGGCACGCCGGAGGACCAGCTCCCCGCGGGCCGCGTCGTCGACCGGCCGCACACGCGGATCACGCTGGTCTGCGTGCCCTGCCAGGAGGAGAAGACGTTGTCGAGGCATGGCGGCACCGCCGGGAAGCCCTTGCGCTCTACCGCACCTCGCTGATGGACAGCGGCGCCGATCCGACCGTTGTCCTGCCCTCACTGCTCCACATGCATCACAACCGGGCCGCCGGTATCGACACCGACGCTGAAGCCACATGCCGCCGTATGGCACGCGCCGCCGCCCTGTCCTGGACAGCGCAGCATGGAGGAGGACCGAAGTGACGATCTCCGCAACCGTCCCGCCCGCCGTGAAGCCTGACATCATCGGCCGACAGTCCCTCTCACAGGGGCCCTTGGGTACCGCGCTGCTCCACATCGAGCGAGCCCACCGGGACACCGGGACCTGGCAGACGGTGCACCGTTGGCTCTCCGCCGCGGCCGATCGGCCCCTCATCGACGGCAGCGCCACCGGCCTGTTCCTCGGTGCGCCTGCGATGGCGTATGCCATGCACCTCGCAGCCGCCGACAGCGACCGGTACGCGGGAGCGCTGCGCACCCTGGACTCCGTCGTTGCCGTACATACCCAACGGCGCCTCGACGCGGCGCACGCCCGTATCGGCCGTGGCGAACAGACCAGCTTCGCCGAATACGACCTGCTGCGCGGGCTGACCGGGCTGGGCGCCCTCCTCCTGCGCCGAGCTCCCCACGGGGACGTCCTGAAGGAAGTCCTCTCCTACCTGGTACGTCTGACCGAACCCCTTCCATCCGGCCCCGGCGGTGGAACGCTGCCGGGCTGGTGGGTGTGGCATGGCCCCACCGGCCTTGCCGCACCCGCGCCCGGCGGCCACGCGAACGTCGGCGTGGCCCACGGAATCAGCGGACCGCTCGCTCTTCTCGCGCTGGCCGGCCGACGCGGTATCACGGTGGATGGTCAGGACGATGCGATGCGCCGGATCTGCCGCTGGCTGGACGGGATACGCCAGACGAACCACCACGGCACCTGGTGGGCTCGGTGGGTCACCGAGAAAGCCGCCGTTCCCCGTGGGCCCGCCGCGCCGTCCTGGTGTTACGGCACCCCCGGTGTGGCCCGCGCACAGCAGCTCGCCGGCATCGCCCTGGGCGACCGCGCGAGACAGCGCATGGCCGAACGGGCCCTTCTCTACTGTCTGGCCGACTCCGTTCAGCTCAACCACCTGGCCGGACGCGGCCTCTGCCACGGTGTCGGCGGGCTGATGCGCGTCGTGCAACGCGTCGCCCCGGACTCGGAGACGCCGACCGCGTTCACCGCCCACTTGCCGCAGCTCCGCGAACGCTTCCTCGCGGCGGATCCCCCGAGGGACGCCGGCTTCCTCGACGGCTCAGCCGGATCAGCCCTGGCCTTCTACAGCGCCGAGGCCGACGAGTTGCCTGCCTGCGACTGGGATGTCTGCCTGCTGCTCGTCTGAACCGCCCGTTTGTCGAAGGGAAGTCCTGGTGAACCTGTACGACACGGGAGCCTCCGAAGAAGCCATCCTGGCCGTCCTCGCCGGAACGCCACTCGCGCAAGCCGCCGTCAGGGTGCCCACATCCACCGAACGTCTCGCTGAAGCCGTCGAGTTGTACCGCTCCGCGGGCCGAACCGCACTCGACGCCCTGCCCGACCCTTCTGGCTGGTACCAGGTGTACGTAGAGTTCGCGGACTACCCGACTGCCGAACAGGCCATTTGCGCCTACCTGCTTCCTGCGCTGGGAGAGGCGACAAACGCCGGTGTGGTCGGGGCCTGGTGGTTCGTCCGCAAGCACCCATGCTGGCGATTCCGGATCTCTCCTGGACCGGCCGGAGCCGTCGAGGACGTCAAGAAGCACGTCGCCGATGCCCTTGACCGCATGGTCTCGTGGGGCGTGGCGAGGCGCTGGTGGCCGTCTCTCTACGAGCCCGAGTCCTTCGCGTTCGGCGGCCTGGCCGGTACCGCCATCGCTCACGAACTCTTCCACGCCGACAGCGTCGGTGTCCTCAACTACCTGCGCTGTACGGCAACCAAGACGGACCCCGGACTTCTCGATCCCAAAGCGACTTCTTTCCTCCTGATCAGCCTGTTCCTGCGTGCCGCTGGACAGGAGTGGAGTGAGCAGGGCGACGTCTGGTCGATAGTGGAGGCGAAGCGGACAGTGCCGTACGGCGTACCCGTCGAGTTGGTGAGCACCCTGACGGGCACACTACGGAAGCTCCTAGCCATCGATGCTGGCCCCTTGCTTGAGGCCGCTGGCTCACTCGCGCCTTTGGCCGACTGGACCACAGCAGTCGAACACGCCGGCCGAGCACTCGCCGATGTCGGCCGAGAAGGACGCCTCAGCCTCGGCACACGCAGCATCCTGGCCCGGCACATCCTGTTCCACTGGAACCGCATGGGGTTCAGCACGAGCCAGCAAGCCATCTGGGCGCGAGCGGCCCGGGAGACGATCCTCGGCGAGGAAGGCAAGGCCGCCTTGGGGGCGTAAACGACCAACGCCGCGCACCCGCCAAGGCGCGACCGGGAAACTTCCGATTCGGATAACGGCGGTGGCGAATCGGTACGCTCATGCCGACTGCGGCTGCACGCCCTCCCAGGCTGATGAGGCCGCTCGCCCAGATGCCCGACACGCTGATCTGGGCCATATTGCGAGCCCCCTGGGCTGATGAGGACCCACACCTGCACACTCAGCTCCCTGGCCTCCTGACGTTGCGAACCCTCCTGGGCTGGTGAGGACCTCGGCCGCCTGGTGTGGGCCGCACCGCAGGACTGGATGTGGTTGCGAACCCTCCTGGGCTGATGAGGACCCGGCAGCGGCGGCGTGTCAACGGACAGCGAGCTGTCCGGGTGAGCGGGCATCTCAGATCCTTGTGTGCGGACAGTTGACCTCCCTGGCCGGTACGACTATTCGTCCCTCGGATGGTGGATATAGCGTCGCCATCATGAGACCCCTGACTGACACCGCCACCGACCAGGCGCCGGCTGATCCGGCTGCCACCGACGACATGCTGGCCACTCAGCCCATCGGATACTGGAGTGGCCTCGCGCAGGTGGCCGTCACTCGGCAGCTGCGTGACGCTATGGCCAGGATCGACGTCACGCAGCCGCAGTACTGGGTGCTCAACCGGGTGAACGGTGGGTCCGCGGCGCCGAGCCGCGAGGAGGTCGTCATCCAGCTGACGCCCCTCGCGGACGGGCCGCACGAGATCGCTCGTGTCATCGACCAGCTGTTCCACCGCGGCTGGCTCAGGATCGACACCGGGCAGCGCCTGCAGCTCACCGATGCCGGGGAGGCTGCCAGGGTGCGGCTGCGCGAGCTGGTGACCGAGCTGCGCGGTGTGGTCCACGAGGGCATCAGCGACGAAGAGTACGTAGCCGCGCTCAAGGTGCTGCGCAGGATGGTCGCCAACGTCGAGGGCAGCAAAGCCTCCTGGCCAGGTCCTTCCTCTCGACCGGCCGGCGAACCCGTCAGCGGAGACACGTTCTAACCCGGCTGGTTCAGCGGGACGACGCCCTGGCCGGTGGTGGCCTGGGTCAGCCGCAGGCTGGAGCCTTCGGTGAGGACGATGTGCGCGTGGTGCAGAAGCGGTCGCCGCGTTGCGAACCCTCCTGGGCTGATGAGGACCGTGGTCAGGTCGTCATCACCCCTGGAGGGGTCGCAACCTCAGCCTCGCCGTGTCCTTGCCTAGGCGGTTGGCGTCGTCATCACCCCTGGAGGGTCACCACGGGCGGCGGAGGGGGGTGCTCGCGTACCCCCTCCGCCGTCGTGGCCCGCTCCACCCCGGATGTCGGAGGGCACATCCAGGGCACATGAGCCTGGGAAACGGCGTTGAACCGTGAGAACTGGCGGGATCAGTTTTCCCAGGTCAACGCGCGCTTCACCGAGAAGGACCAGGTCAGCGGGCTCCCGCCGCCACTCGCTGCACGAGTGGCAGGACTTCTCGGTCCGCCTGCACGAGGCGGGACACCAGCCGTACTGCTTGGTGTGGCCCTGAACCGGGATTACGTGCGGTTTGGGCGGGGCTTTCGGGCTCCGCCTTCTTCATGCCCGTGAAGGGACCGTCGGGCGGCCAGGGCACATTGGGGCGCGTGAGTCTCGACGGGGCGCCATCGCGACCGAGGAGGGTATCCAGGACCTCCTGATGGCCGCGACGCAGGCCGATGGTCTCGCCCCGGCACTGCGACCGTTCCTCCGTGCATCCCCTCACAGCTCCTCGCCCGGGATGGACAGGTATGTCTCACGCAGCGCGCTCAGTACCGGGTGCTCAACCGCCATCGGCCTGTCGTCGATGGCGGACAGGGCGCGGACGCCGATGGACGTGTTGGTGGCGAAGGCGACCGGCATGGTCTTGGCCTCATCGAGAGTGACCGGGGCGACCTTGAACTCGGTGCGCTCCTGGAGCAGGGCCGCCGTCACGCCGGGCAGCACCGGGCCTTCCGGCCAGAGGATGGTGCCGTCCTCGTCGATGAAGCCCACGTTCCACGTTCCGCCCTCGGTCACGTGATTGTCGGGGCCGAGGAACAGGGCATCGTCGAAACCCTTGAGTCGTGCCGTGCGGCGGGCATGCAGGGCGCCGAAAAGGCCGCAGTGCTTGACCTCGGGAAGGTCACGCTCGTACCGCACGCTCAACGCGGTCAGCGGCGGCGGAGTCAATCCACCGGCGGGGCGTACGGTCACCATGATCTGCGGCCCGGTGGCTTCCTCGGGGTGCGCCATGTTCACCGCCGGGTCGAAGTGCGTGACGCGGACGACACAGGGCCCGTCCCGCCCATCCAAAGCCTTGCCGACCAGATCGCGGACACGACCGGTGTCCACGGCGACACCGAACACGATCCTGCTGTCCCGCACGAGCCGTTCCATGTGCAGGGACAAACCGCGGATGCGGCGATCTGTGCCGACGCGCATGGAGGTGAAGTGTCCGTAAGACGTCAGTGCGAGAGGCAGCAAGTCTTCCACTGATACGGCCTGTTCGTTCAGTTCCACCATGCCGCTCAGCATGTCAGCAGGTCCCGGGCGCTCGGCACCCCACAGCCTGGTTACTGACGGATCAACTCGGTCAGGACTTCCTTCCCCTCTTACCTCCCTCCCGCAGTTCGCCTGTCACCAACCGAACACGCCAGGCGATCAACGGTGAGAGGCGGATCGTGCGCTCAGCCTGCCATCGCCCCGCACGCCACACACTCCACGTACGTACCGCCTGCTTGGGGGGCCATCCGGACTCGGCTGTCGTGGAAGAACGCGACGCGCTCATCTCGCTCGCCCGACGCATGGCCTGAATGTTCCGCGGTGCGCCGCGGGGGACAGCAGCGGGGGGGGGTTGGGGCCGGGGGGGGTGCGGCGGAGCCCCACCCCCACCGCCGCCCCCCCCGACGAGGACCCAAGCCATGAGACACCACCACAAAGCGGGCG
>NZ_JBHURV010000031.1:0-10196 GCF_042673865.1 Streptomyces sp. NPDC056987 | reverse complement strand
CCCGGCCTAACAGCGCCCGCCCCCGCCGTTGGCCTTTTTTGGGGGGGGGGGGCGGGGGGGTCCCCCCGGGGGGGTTTGCCGGGTGTGGTTCCGCGGGGTAAACACACCCCGCATCGACGGACCGAGCAGAAGGACGCACGACTCCATGGGAAACAAGCCGGACGCGGCGAACGAGCGAACCTCGGGGTTACCGGGCTCAGGGGCAGAACGATCCGGCGCGGGGGCAGAGGCGTCCGGCTCTTCCTCCTCGGTGCCCGCTCCCCCGCGCGCCGCGCGCGCGGCCGTGTGTGCCGTGTTCTTCGTCACCGGGGCCGCCTTCGCCACCTGGGCCGCGCGCGTTCCAGGGATCCAGGGTGGGCTCGAACTGTCCGAAGGGCAACTCGCGGTGGCGCTGGTGGGGCTGAGCAGCGGGGCGTTCCTCGGCCTTCCGCTGGTGGGCGGTCTGGTGGCCCGGTACGGCAGCCGGCCCGTGCTGTTCACCGGGATGACGGTCTATCTCGCCGCGCTGGCCGGCCTCGCGTTCGCACCCGGCCTGCCGATGCTGACCGTGACCCTCGCCCTGTTCGCCTGCGGCAACACCGCCGTCGATGTCGCCATGAACACCCAGGGCGTATTGGTCGAACGCGCTTATGGACGCAACATCCTGGGCGGATTCCACGCCATGTTCAGCCTCGGCGGGATCGCGGGCGCCGTGGCCGGCAGTCTCGCGGCCTCCGCTGACATCGGCACGCGCCCGCACTTCGCGATGACCGCGCTCGTCCTGTGCGTGGCCGTTGCCACCGCTGCGACCGCCCTGCTCCCCGATCCGCCGGGGCAGGCCGAGGACGCCGGTCCCCTCTTCGCCCTGCCGAGCGCCGGACTGTGGATCCCCGGACTCGTCGCCTTCTGCGCCCTGATGGGAGAGGGCGTCATGAACGACTGGGGCGCGGTCTATCTCCATGACGTGACCGACGCCTCGCCCGGCGCGGCGGGCGTTGGGTTCGCTCTCTTCTCTGCCGGGATGGTCGCCGGGCGCCTCTGTGCCGACCGGATCCGGGCCCGGGCCGGCACCGTACGTTTCACTCTCGGCTGCGCCCTCGTCGCCGCGGCCGGGGCGGTGGTCTCGATCTCCGTGCCCACCACCGGCGCCGGGTTCGCCGGTTACACGCTGCTCGGGCTGGGCATGGCGGCGGTGATCCCCGTGGTCTTCAGCCACGCCGCCCGGCTCCGGCCGGAACGCCCCGGTCCGGCGATCGCCGCCGTCTCGGCGATCGGTTACGTCGGGTTCCTGGCCGGGCCGCCCGTCATCGGCGGCCTCGCCGAGGCCGTGGACCTGCGAGCCGCCATGCTCGTCCTGCCCGTACTGATGGGCGCGATGGCCCTGTTCTCCCTCGGCCTGCGCCGCCGCTGACCGCCGGATGCGGCCGGCCACCGTATGCCGCTGACGTGGCACCGGCACCGGCTCACGACGGTGCCGATGTGTCCTCCGCATGTCCGGCCGGGAAGAGGCCAACGGGGTGTTTTCCGGCGGTGTCGGGCGGCCGGTGGCGGGGCGTTCGGCCATGCTGGGCAGGGTGTCATCCCTTTTGCGGCAAGGAGCACCGTATGCGCACGGACCCGGTCGGACGATTCCTGGCAGCCCTCGGTCCGGAAGAGCGCGAGGTCATCGGCGCCAGGCCGCGCCGGGAGCAGGAGCGTCTTGCGGCGGCCTGGGAGCGGGAGCTGGAGACGGATGATGAACTCGACACCCTCGACGAATTGTCACCGCCGGCGGCGGAGAGCGAAGCGGCCCGCCGGGTTCTGGATCGCGAGACCGGCAGGCAGCCACCGGCCAGTAGCGACTGACGAACGGGCGGAGCCGCCGTCCGGTCCGGGCGGTTGGCCGGCACGCGGGTCCGTTACTCGTCGAAGGGGGCGGCGCGCAGCAGGTCCTCCACGGTGGGCACCGGGAAGTCGGGGATGTGGCAGCGGCCGACCTCGGCGAAGGGGTGCATCAGTACCGACATGGGCTTGGTGCGGCACAGCGAGAGTATGTTGTCGACCGCGTCCTGTTTGAATCCGGCCCTGGGGAATTCGGTGAGTATTTCCTCAAGGATCTCGGACGGGATCTGCTGAATGTCGTTCCCGGCGAAATCGAGTCCGGAGCCGATGGAAATCATGGCGATCTCCGGCCTCTTCCGCGTCGCGATACCGACATTGGTGTGCAGGGCGATCGCATCCCAGACGACCTCGACCCGCTCGGCCGACATGCGCTGCTCCTTGAGGAAGCGTTGCGCGGCGTCGGCGCCGTCGACCTCGAAGCGCTCCGTCGGGGTCCGGTACGCCGCGACCAGTCCGAGGTCGTGCAGGGCCGCGGCGACGAACGCGAGTTCACGGTCGTAACGGACGCCCTGGCGGTCGAACAGCAGAGCGCTGAAAAGGTACGTTCGCATGACATGGCTGAAGAGTGTCGGGGAGGACACGCTGCGGGCGAACGCCGCAGTTTCCCGGGCCAGTTGAGTGTCGGGGATACGGACTCCGGCCACGGTCGTGGGCAGTGTGTCCCGCCCCGGAGCCGCGGCGGCGGACGGGGTGGACACCGTGGTGGCGAACGCGGCGGCCATGCCGATCGCGGCGACTCCCGCGCCGCGCTCCAGCGCCGTGCGCCGGGTGATGTTCTTTGCCTCATTACCCTTGTCGGACATGCGAGATTCTTTCTCTTCGGCGGATGATGCCGAGAGTTTATGGAGGGTGCTACTCCGACTGACAGGGGCGAAAATGCCGAGGAGCTCCGGATTCTCGCCAGGGGGTTGGCGTCCGACCGATCGGGGGGATCGCATGGGCGCGTCTTTCCGCCTTTGCCCTGTTGCCGTTCCGGATTCGGATGCGGCTCCCACCCGGTCGGATCACCGGGGAATTGTTGGGCGTCGGGGGCGATTCACGGGGGCGTGAGAGGGCCGCCGGCGGCGCGCCAGTCGACGAGGCCGCGGCTCATGTTGACCGCGTCGAAGCCGTTCTCCACCAGCAGGTTCGCCGCGCCGGCGGAGCGGATGCCGCCGGTACAGAAGGCGATGAGCAGGCGGTCCTCGGGAAGCTCCGGGCAGCGTTCGGGGAGCACTTCGAGCGGCATGTGCACGGCGCCCGGGATGTGCACCCGGTCCCACTCGAACGCGCGGCGGACGTCCACGACGAGCGCGCCGTCCGCGACCAGGAGGATCGCCTCGGCGGCGGTCACGGCGGGCGGACGGCGGAGGTAGTGGCGGAAGCTCATGCGCCCGACACCTCCCGTCGCACGCAGGTGGGAACGGGGCGGCGCAGGCGGTGAAGACGGTGCCCGCCGAGAAATGGACGGAGCTGCGACAGGGACTCCATGACCTTCAGCTTAGCTGAAGGTCATGGAGTCCCTCCTGCCGCCCGTGCCATGTGGGCCCGTAGCGCCTCGGTCAACTCCGGGTGCCGGTCGGCGAATTCCGCGTCCAGGCGGGCCACCACCTCGGCGGCACGGGCCAGCAGCGTTTCGCCCTCGGCCGTGACCCGCAGGCTCGACGCGGCCCCGGCGTGCGCGGTCCCGTCGTCGACGAGCCCGGCGGCGACGAACGCCGCCACCGTGGCGTGCGCGCTCTGCACGGTGATGCGCGAGCGCCGGGCGAGTTCGCTGAAGGAGATGCCCGGAGTTCCGCGGACGTGCCCCAGCAGCCCGTACTTGCGCGTGGTCAGCCCGAGCGGCTTCAACCCGTCGGTGAACGTGGTCTCCCACACCCGGCTCACGGTCAGCAGCGTGACGGTGGGGCTGAAGGGAGTTGGCTCGGACACAGGGGCAGGTTACCTGCCGATGGGACGGCCGACCTGCTCCGCGGCCGTCGGGCCACGGTCGATGCGGGCTCAGAACGGGGCGCTGCGGCCGAGGTTGGCTCCGACGAGCACGGACCGCTTCCATCCGGCCTTTCGGGCGTCAGGCTGCCTCAGGCCAGACGATCCTGCTGAGGAAGTCCTCCACCGCTGTGGCGACCCGACCGAGCACCTTGGCGGATTCGGACAGGGGCCCAGGAACGTGCATGTCGTGATCGGCCCCGCGGACCTCCAGCACATGGGGTGACAGCTCGGCGGCGAGGGCTCCGTCCCAGTGCCTGTCCTCGGTACCGCCGACCAGCAGGAAGGGGGCAGTGGCCGAGCGGAGAGCCTGGGCCACCTCGGCAGTGGTCAGCAACGGGGTGATCCAGATCGCCGGCAGTCCCCGCTCGGCGGCGAGGACCGCCGCGTGGGTGCCGAGGGACTTCCCCATCATGACGGCCACAGTGCGCGGTGAGCTCCTGGTCACTTGGTCGAGTACGGGGGTGACCCGGTCGAGGACCCAGGAGTTGATACCTCGGTCGGCCTGCCGTGGCGGATCCCAGGTGATCCGCTCGACCCTGGCCCCCCTGGCCTCGGCCGCACGGGCGGCGTACATGAGGAGGGGCGCGTGGGGGCCGTACATCCCACCTGGGACCGCTACCGCGGCTCGCGGCGACTCTCTCTGCTCATCCACGGCCATGAACTTAGCCCTGGGCGGCCGACGTTGGCAGCTGAACGCGATCAACAGGGCGGAACAACGCCCCGTACGCCCTCCCGCGCACCGCCCTCGCCGTCACGGGGTGACGAGGACCTTCAGGGCCTCACGCCGGTCCATGGCGCGGTAACCGCCGGGGGTCTCCTCCAGGTTGACGGTACGGTCGAAGACGCGGCCGGGCTCCACGGTGCCGTCGAGGACCGCGGGCAGCAGTTCCTCGATGTAGGCGCGTACGGGGGCCGGGCCGCCGTTGAGGGTGATGTTCGGGCCGAAGAGGCTGCCGAACCCCACGGGGGCGTCCTCGTACTGCGGAACGCCGACGCGGCTGATGACCCCGCCCGGACGGACGGCGCCGAGGGCCATCTCGTACGCCGGCATGTGCCCGACGGCTTCCAGTACGGCCCGGGTGCCGTGCCCCCCGGTCAGGTCGCGGACCTTGGCGGTGCCTTCCTCGCCGCGTTCGGCGATGACGTCGGTGGCGCCGAAGAAGCGTCCGAGGTCGGTACGGTCCTTGTGCCGCCCCATGAGGATGATGCGCTCCGCGCCGAGCCGCTTGGCCGACAGGACGGCGAGCAGTCCGACGGCGCCGTCGCCGATGACGGTGACCGAGTCACCGGGGCGTACCCGGGCCACGTGGGCGGCGTGGTAGCCGGTGCCGTAGACGTCGGCGAGAGTGAGCAGGGACGGCAGCAGCGCCTCGTCCACGTCCTTGGGGAGCTTGACGAGGGTGCCCTGGGCCTGGGGGACCCGGATGGCCTCGGCCTGGCCGCCGCCGACCCCGGCGGCGAAGAAGCCGCCGTTCGGGCAGGAGGTGTGCAGGCCCTCCCGGCAGAACTCGCAGGTGTTGTCGGCGTACGCGAACGGCGCCACCACCAGGTCACCGCGGCGCAGACCGGAGACCTCGGACCCGATGTCCTCGACGGTGCCGAGGAACTCGTGGCCCATGGGTACGGGACCGTCGGCGGCCTCCATGGTGTGGTACGGGTGCAGGTCACTGCCGCACACGCAGGAGCGGACGACGCGCACGATCGCGTCGGTGGGCTGCTCGATGACCGGGTCGGGCGCGTCCTGGACGCGGACGTCTCCCGCTTCGTACATGAAGGTGGCCCTCATGGGGACAGCTCGCTTTCTTCTCGCTGTGGGGGGCTGGGCGCTCGGCCGTCGTGCCGAGCGGGCATGGGGGGGTGGGGAGTGGCTGCGGTCAGCGGCCTGGGGGCTGCGGTCAGCGGGCGCGGGTGCGCGGGCTCGTGTACTGCTCTTCGGTGACCTTCTCCAGCCAGGTGGTCTCGGGTCGGTCGCCGCCGGGGGCCGGGGCTTCCCACAGCGCCAGGTGCTGCATGAAGCGGTCCGCGGTGGCGCCGTGCCAGTGGTCCTCACCGGGCGGGCAGGTGACCGTCTCGCCGGGGTGGGCCTCGAACACGGTGCCGTCACGGGTGCCGATCAGCGCGACGCCGGCGACGACATGCAGCGTCTGGCCGACCGCGTGGCGGTGCCAGGCGGTGTGGGCGCCGGGCGCGAAGCGGACCATGTTGGCCCGCATCCGGGACGGCTCGGCGCCGGCGTACAGGACGTCGAACCACACATCCCCGGTGAACCATTCCTCCGGCCCCTTGCCGGTGGGCTGCTGCTTCACGAACTCCATGTCGCGCTGTTCCTCTCGTGCTCCGTGCGGGTACTCGGTGCGGGTACTCCGTGCGGGGGGGTGGCGCCACGTCTTGTACGGGCGCGTGTTCGGCCGGTCGGCGGGGCGGCCGCACCGTCGAATTCCGGGTGCCCTGGCCGCTTCCCTCACCCGACTCTTTCGTTCTGTTCTTTCGTTCTGTTCTTTCGTTCTGTTCTTTCGCCCGATTCTTTCGCACCGGGCCTTTCTTTTCTCCTGACTGCTGTCCAGGCTCGCACCCGCGCGGGTTCATGTGCAGTGGAGGGTTTCCTCCTGGGAGAGGAACATCCTGGGAGGGATTCCTCCCCCTCACGCGAAGACCGCTCGCTGTCACACTGGCGGTATGAGTCCGACACCGCATCTCAACGAACTCGGCGAGTTCCTCAAGGCCCGCCGGGCCGAGCTCACCCCGCGGGCCGTGGGACTGCCCGACAGCCCCGGTCCGCGCCGGGTGGCCGGGTTGCGCAGGGAGGAGGTCGCCCGGGCCGCGGCGATCTCCACGGACTACTACACCCGGCTGGAGCAGGGCCGTATGCCCGCCTCGGCGCCCGTCCTGGAGGCACTGGCCCAGGCGCTGCATCTGGATGCCGATCAGCGCCGCTACCTGTTCGGCCTCGCGGGGAAGGAGACCGCGAAACCCCGGCGCCGCGCGCTGCAGAAAGTCCAGCCGCAGTTGCGCCGGGTCCTGGACGATCTCACCACCACCCCGGCCGTCGTGATGGGGCACCGTATGGACGTCATCGCCTGGAACCCGCTCGCGGCGGCGCTGATCACCGATTTCTCCGCCGTCCCGGAGAAGCATCGTAATTACGTACGTATTCTGTTCACCGATCCGGCGATGCGCACGCTGTACGCCGATTGGAAAGCCGTGGGGCGTACGAGCGTCGCGCAATTGCGCATGGCCGCGGCGAAGTATCCGGACGACCCCCGGCTGGCCGCCCTGGTCGGTGAGCTGTCCGTGCGGGACCCGGATTTCCGCCGGTGGTGGGCCGCGCATCACGTGGCCGCCCTGAGTGTCGGCACGAAGGTCCTCCACCACCCGGTCGCCGGTGAACTCTCCCTGGACTGGGACACCTTGAGCGCCAGCACCGACCCCGACCAGCAACTGGTCGTCTGGACCGCCGAGGTCGGCTCCCCCACCCACGACGGGCTGCGCATCCTCGCCTCCTGGGCCGCCGGCCGGCACCTCTCGGACGCTCCGTCGAGTGACGCTCCGCCGGAGTGACGCTCGGCCGGAGTGACGCTCCGCCGGAGTGACGGACTCCCGCGCCTCCGGTCTGCGTCCGCGGTCAGGGCACGGTCAGTTCGCCGGTGCGCAGGGCCGCGGTGACGCCGCCGTCCATCAGGAGGTCGGCGCCGGTGACGAAGCCGGCCTGGCGGCCGAGGAGGAAGGCGGCGGCCTCGGCGACCTCGTCGGGCGTGCCGAACCGGCCGGCCGCCGACGCCGCGCGCACCCGGTCGAACCACGCGCGGCGCGGCCCGGACAGCTCGTCCTGGGCCAGCGGGGTGATGATGACGCCGGGGCTGACGGCGTTGAGGCGGGCGCCGCGCTTCCCCCACGCAGCCGCGGCGGTCAGCACCCGCAGCGAGTTGGCCCGCTTGGACAGCGCGTACGCGTGGACGGTCGAGCCGATCCGGTCGGGCTGGAGGAACGGCAGCGCGAGCAGCCCGGACGTCTCGGTGGTCGCGAGCGCCTCCTCGATCTCGGGTGCGTACGGACTCTCCCGGTGCCCGGCCATGCTGGCGACGACCAGGCCCGCCCCGCCGGGTGCGACGACGCGGGCGAAGGCGTCGAGGCCCAGGGCGGTGCCGAGGAGGTCGACGCGCAGGATGCGCTCGACGGGCGCCTGGGTGGGAGAGACACCGGCGGTGTGCACGACCTGGGTGACCGGGCCCAGGGCCGCGGCCGCGTCGGCCAGTGCCTCGACGGCGTCGTGGTCGGAGACGTCGGTGACGCGCGTGGTCACGTCGTATCCCTCGCCGCGCAGCAGGCCGGCCGCGGTGGTGGCCGCCTCGTCGCTGCGGTCGGCGAGGAGTACCGTACGGCCGGCTCCGATACGGCGCGCGATCGCCAGGCCGATGCTGCCGGAGCCGATGACAACGGCTGCTTCTTTCATTTCCTCGTCACTTCCTCGTGCATTCCCTCGTCATTTCCTCGTCACTTCCTCGCTGGTTCCGCCGGGCCCCGGTCACGGCGTGATCAGGACCTTCAGGGCCTCGCGGTCGTTCATCGCCCGGTAGCCCTCGGCGATGTCCTCCAGGCCGAGGGTGCGGTCGAAGACGCGGCCGGGCCGGATCGCGCCGTCCAGGATGTGCGGCATCAGCTCTTCGATGTAGGCGCGGGCGGGGGCGACGCCACCGGTGAGGGTGATGTTGCGCAGGAAGTCGCCGAAGCCGAACGGGACCTCGGAGAACTGGGGTGCGCCGACGCGGCTGATCGTGCCGCCCGCGCGGACCACGCCGAAGCTCTGGGCGAGCGCGTCCTTGAGGCCCACGCATTCGAGGACCTTGCGCGTGCCCGCACCGCCGGTCAGGTCACGCACCCGGGCGACGCCCTCGTCGCCGCGCTCGGCCACCACGTCGGTCGCGCCGAAGTCACGGCCGAGGTCGGTGCGTCGCGGGTGCCGGCCCATCAGGATGATCCGGTCGGCGCCCAGCAGCCTGGCGGAGATCACGGCCGCCAGCCCCACGGCGCCGTCGCCGACGACCGTGACGCTGTCGCCGCGTCCGACCCCGGCGGTGCGGGCCGCGTGGTAGCCGGTGCACAGGATGTCGGAAAGGGTCAGCAGGTCAGGCAGCAGTTCGGAGTCCTCCCCGACCGGCAGCCTGACCAGGGTGCCGTCGGCGTACGGGACGCGCGCGGCCTCTCCCTGGCCGCCGTCGACGCCGTTCACGCCCCACTGGCCGCCGTGCGGGCAGGAGGTCTGGAGCCCTTCGCGGCAGTACTCGCAGGTGTTGTCGGCGTAGACGAACGGGGCCACGACCATGTCGCCGGGTTGGAGGCGGGTGACCTCCGCGCCCGTCTCCTCGACGACTCCGAGGAACTCGTGCCCCATGTGCCGGGGCCGGTCGGTGGGCGGCAGGGACTTGTACGGCCACAGGTCGCTGCCGCAGACGCAGGACAGCACGATCCGTACGACCGCGTCGGTGGGCAGCTGGATCTTCGGGGCGGCGACGTCCTCGACGCGTACGTCGTCGGCCGCGTACAGCAGGGTGGCTCGCACGAGCGGTGCTCCTCGATCGGGGAGGGGAAGGGGGAAGGGGGAAGGGGCAGGGGGAAGGCGCGGGTTCGGCCGGTTTTCGCAGGGCCGGGCCGCGGTGGCACGTCCAGCGTGCCTCCGTACGCCGGGTGCAGGCAGGGCGAGCTGTGCGGGGGTGTGGCCAGCGAGGGTGTGGCCGGCGGGGGTGTGACAGGGCCCCCTTACACGGCGCGTTACACGGCGTGTCTCTGATTTCCGGAAAAACACACCACACCGTCCGGGCCGACATAGTCTGTGCGTCTGCCGGGCTGCCATTGGGGGGTGCCCGGCCTGGAAAATGGGGAATTGATCATGCGCTCCACCCGCACACTCACCGCCGCCGCCCTGGCGGTCGCCGCCGGGGTCGTCCTGCTGCCGGCTCAGGCGCAGGCCGCGACCGGCTCCGTACACCTGTACAAGGTCTATTACGACTCGCCGGGCAAGGACACGCGCTCCAACGCGTCCCTCAACGCCGAGTACGTGCAGATCCGGAACACGACCTCGAAGGCCGTGTCCCTGAAGGGCTGGACGCTCGTGGACGCGTCGAACCACAAGTACGTCTTCGGCACGTACAGCCTCGGCAAGGGGAAGACGGTGACCGTACGCACCGGCAAGGGGAAGGACACGGCGGCCAACCGATACCAGAACCGCGCGGCCTACGTGTGGAACAACGACAAGGACACCGCGACGCTGAAGAAGGCGAACGGCGGCAAGGTGGACTCCTGTTCGTACAACTCCACCAAGGTCGACTACAAGATGTGCTGAGCCGATGAGTCCGGGGTCCCGTCCGGCC
>NZ_JBHURV010000030.1:0-117818 GCF_042673865.1 Streptomyces sp. NPDC056987 | reverse complement strand
GAAGTAGGCGGCGGCCGCGATCAGTACGAGGCTGACGAGTCCGGCCCGCAGCAGCAGGCGGTCGATGGTCTCGGTGATCGCCTCGGCTGTGTGCGGGAGCACCACCACATAGACGCGCAGTGTGGCGTCGGAGGCGACACCCAGAGCAGCGACCTGGTCACTCCTCAGGTCATCGGCCCAGACATCGGCGGTCACGACCTGGGTGGTCCCGCCGGCCATGTCGAATTTATCCCTGGGGTTGTAGTCGGGGTTCGCAGGGATATGGACGGTGGTGGGCAGCACCGGCGGATCCCCGAAGGCTTTCGGTGGGGTGGGCATCACGTGCCGGGTGTCGGGGTAGGCGTCGCTCAGGGCCCCGCCCGAGGCGACAGCGGTGCGCCGGCCGGTCGCGACGACCTCGTAGGGTATGGCGCCTGTGGAGGGGGGAATGACCCCCTTGCCCAACTGTTCGCAGAGTGACCAGAGTTGCATCTTGGCTTGGTCCTCGGCGACCTGTGTGCTCTCGCGGTAGACGTCGCGGTGCAACCACCATCCGATGCCGGCCAGGATGACGGCGGCGGCCGAGGCGGCGACCAGGGCTGTACGGACCCGTACCGAACGCGGCCACCAGCGGAGTCGTGGCTCAGTCGCGTTCACGGTCGTCCACCAGCCGGTAGCCGGTACCCCGTACGGTCTGCAGGGACTGCCGCTGGAACGCGCCGTCCACCTTCTTGCGCAGGGCGCTCACCCGCGCCTCCACCAGGTTGGGGTCCCGGGCTTCATCGGGCCACGCGTGATAGAGCAGATCCGTTTTGGAGACCGCCTGGCCCGCCCGGCGGGCCAGCAGCTCCAGCACGGCGAACTCCCGGGGGGTGAGTTCCACCCGGGTCCCGGCCCGGCGGCAGACCCGGCCGGCGACGTCCAACGAGAGGTCGCCCACGGCAAGGACGGGCGGGGCGACCGTGGCGGCTCGTCTGACCAGGGCCCGCAGCCGTGCGACGAGCACCATGTAGGAGAAGGGTTTGGCCAGGTAGTCATCGGCCCCCGTGTCCAGAGCCTCTGCCTGATCCCAGTCCCCGTCCTTGGCGGTGAGTACCAGAATGGGGGTCGCGTTGCCCTCCCGGCGCAGTTGGGCGCAGACTTTGTAACCGTTGAGTCCGGGCAGCATCAAGTCCAGGACGACAAGGGCGTATTCGCCGGTCCGGGCCATCCACAGTCCCTGTCGGCCGTCATGGGCGAGGTCGACGCTGTAGCCCTCCGCGGTGAGGCCGGTGTGCAGGGTGTGGGCAAGGTCCACCTCGTCTTCGACCACCAGGATGCGCATGCGGTGCAGCCTCGCACACTGCCGGCCCGCCTTCCTGATCGGCCGGTCAGGTTGGGTCAGCAACCGGTCAACGAGGTCCGGGCACGCTGGCGGAGTGTCTTCGCCACTGCTGAAAGGCCCTGTCGCCGATGTCCCTTGATGAACGTGGCCCCGCCGTGGCCAGGACGATTTACCCTCCCGTACCCGCCCGTCGGCCATCACCGGGCCCGGCCACAGCCGTTGTCGTCATCGCGCCCTTGTTGCTGACCATCGCGCTGGGGCTCTGGGGTATCCGCAAGAAGAACAGTATGTGGGGGGACGAGGCCGTCACCTATCAGCTCGCGCACCGCGATCTTTCGCAGATATGGCTCACCGCCCAGGAGGTTGATCTGGTCCATGCCCTCCACTACGCCATGATGCATGAGATCTTCGCTCTCTTCGGCGGAGGGCTGCTGACGTTGCGGCTGCCGTCGGTACTGGCCATGTCCGTGGCGGCGGGCGGAGTCGGGCTTCTGGGGCTACGCCTGGCGGGACCCCGTGCCGGGCTGCTGGCCGGGCTGGTGTTTTCGCTCCTTCCCCAGGTCCAGCGGTACGCGCAGGAAGGCCGCTCGTACGCCATGGTCTGTGCCCTGGTCACCTGGGCCACCTATACGCTCGTGGTCAGCGTCCCGCATCGCGCCCGGTGGCGGTGGGCGGTCTACGGCTCCACCATGCTGCTGGCCTGTCTGCTCCATGAGTTCGCGGTCCTCGCCCTGGTCGCACACGGCGTCACACTGATCGTCTCCCGTGTTCCGCGACCGGTGCTGAGGGCGTGGAGTGTGACTGCCGCGGGCGTTGTGGCCGGGCTGTTGCCGCTGGCCATCGGTAGTGCGGGGCAGTCGGGGCAGGTGTCCTGGATCGACTGGCCCGGGACGCGGCTTCTTGGTTTCCTGGTCATGTCGGTCGTGGGCGTGGCGTGTGCCCGCGCGCCCCTGGGGGTGCGGGGGCCCGTGCGGCTTCCCGCGTTGGCTCTGCCGATCCTTGTGCTTCCGGGCCTTCTGCTGGTGATCGTCTCACTGGTCAAGCCCCTTTTCGTCGACCGGTATGTGCTCTACAGCTGTATCGGAATGGCGTTGCTGCTGGGCGCCTGGATGGATCACTTCCAGCGGCTGCAGCGGTCTTCCCGGACGGCGTGGATCGCGGTGGTCGCCGTACTGGCCGCGCTCGTCCCGACGAGCCTTTCGCTGAGGACGCCCCAGAGCCGGAGCACTGACGTCATCGCCATCGGCGCCACCGTACGCAAGGAAGGCCGACCCGGCGACGGGCTGCTCTACCTCTCCGGCCTCCACCGGATCTGGACCGCGGCCAACGCCGAGGACACCCGTCTCCTGACGGATCTGGCCCTGGCACAGGACCCCGCTTCATCGAACACACTCGCAGGTATCGAGCTTCCCGCCCAGGACATAGCGGCACGCATGCTGGAATTCGACCGGATCGTCGTGGTCCGCGCCCCGACGGGTACACACTCACCCACCAACCCTCAGGAGGAGGCGAAAACAAGCACCCTGCGACGGCACTTCCGCGAGTACGGAACCACTCATGTCAACGGCGCGCGAGTCACCGTCTATGTCCGCGACCACGCCCCGTCTCCGAAGACCGGTCCCGGATCCAACAGCCCGGGAGAGAGCGGTGAGGTGATGAGGTGACCGCAGGTGGTACCGACCCGGCGTCGGCGGGCGAAGCCAGGTTCCTGCGGACTGCCGATCCCGGCGGGGTGCAACGCCGCGGCCGCGCCCGCCGGGGGGGCTGCCACAGCAAGGAAGACCCCGAGCGCACCGCTCGTGAGGAACCGCCCGCCACTACGACAGACTTGCCGTGTTGTACTCATTTCGATTTCTCCTTGGGGAAGGTCCGCACACCATCGCGCTCGGACGACGCCTGTCCGTCGCCACCGGAACCGGGCGGTCCAGTTCCCACTCTCGTCGGCACGCTGTGACCGGAGCCCTCTTGGCCGTGGCGTTGTCACCGGCGATGGGCGGCGCGCTGCGGTCCGAGTCCGCGCGACCTCTCAAGGTGACCGCGCTCGCCGGACTCGACCAGCGCCGGCAGGGCGTGCCTCAGCCCCGGGTCCCGTTCGGTCGCCTTCTTCCGGCCTCCGCCGACTCGGCGGACGCGGCCCAACGGGGCTGTGCCGGAATCGCGTTCAGCCACACCGCGCGTAACCGTGCCCTCCCGGACGCCACAACTGCACGGGCGACGGCTTGATCCCGCGGCCGTTCCCGCCATGCCCGCCGGCTGTTCCGCGCCAGGCCTTCGGCCTCGCGTCACCCTGCCGGATGACCCTCGGCGAGAACGCCAGCGCCGCCCCGCGGGCGCCCCTAGGGTTTGCCCATGCCTGTGAAGGTTCCCTTGGAAGAGACCGCGTACAACGTCGACCGCATTGCCCCTGCCGGCCGCGAAGTACAGCCCGTGCGGCCTGAGTTCAGCATCGCGGGCTTCGCCGGTGAGGTGGCGGCCGACCCGCGCCGGCCGGAGTCGAAGGGCCGGATCGCCCGTACCGGCCGGACTCCGGATGCCCGCCCCCGCCGCACCCGCTGCCTCCCCGCCGAACTCACCACCACCGCCACCATCGCCACCCCGCCGGTGCCCCAGTTGGAGGACGTCATGCATCCTGCCCGTGCGTACCAGCCCCCTGGAACCGAACGGCGGTTCAGCACGATCCCCCACGGCCTCGGCAGCATCATCCGCTCAGTAACCCCGGATACGGGGTGGGCGGCGTGAGCGACGAGCCCACCGATGCGTCAGCCGGCGGTGTCCCGGGGCCGCGCACCGCCCCGCTTCCGCCCGCTCCCGGGACAGAGCCTGCCGGACCGGCGAAAGCACCGGACCTCCCCCTCGAAACCGGGCCGGGCGCCGCCGTGGAGTCGGCCGCTCCGGGGCCGCAGATGCGGTATGTGGATCTGACCGGCAGCCGTGAGGCGGCCGGCCGCTCGATCCGGATGCGCGACATGGCCAGGCGCCTCCCGCAGTTGGTGCGCCGGTCGCTGGCTCTCGCCTGGCGGGTCGACCGACGGGCGACCGTCGGCCTCCTGCTGTGCCAGGCCGTCGCCGGCGTGATGCAGGCCGTGGGCCTGGTCGCGATCAGCGGCACCCTGACCGCGCTGCTGACCAGCGGCGACATCTACCACCGGCTCTTGCAGGCATGGCCGTCCGTGGCGCTGCTCGCCGGCGCGTCCGGCGTGCGCGCAATCCTGGGAATCACCGTCAGCTGGCTCTCCTCCCGGCTGGGGCCGCTGATGTCGCGCGAGGCCCAGCAGATGCTGCTCACCGGCTGCGCCGAGGTGGAGCTGTGCGCCTACGACGAGCCCGACTTCAACCGCGACCGCGAGGCCGCCGACCGTGGCGCGCAGGTCACCGGAGACCTGATCGACGAAGGACAGGATCTGATCGCCTCGGCGGCTTCCTTCCTCGCCGGGGCCGTCGTGCTGGCCGGAGTGAGCTGGGTGCTCCTCCCGCTCCTGGTGGCGGCCAGCCTGCCGCAGGCCCTGGCCCAGATCAGCGCCGCGCGGGTGCGCTATCTGGCGAACCTCCGCAGCAACGGGGACAACCGGATGCTGTCGGTGCTGCGGTGGCACATCTTCACCCGGGAGGCCGCCGACCAGATCCGGGCCGGCACGATGGCCGCGTTCCTCTCCGGCCGGTACCGGCAGACGGTCGCCCGGATCAACCGCGAGGACCGGACCGCGGCCGACACGGCGGCGCGCATGTCCCTGGTCGGCGCGGTGTGCGGAGGCGTCGGCTCGGCGGTCGTCTGGGGCGCGGTGGTATGGCTGCTGGCCACCGGCCGTATCAGCGTCGGGCACGCCGGAACGGCCGTCTTCGCCCTGCAGACGGTAGGGCAGTCGGTCCGCGGACTCGTGGCCGTCGGGGCACGGACCGTGCGTACCGGGCTGTACATGGACGACTGGACCGGATTCCTGGACAAGGCCGGCGGCTTCCGCATGCGCCGGGGCTCGCACCGGCCCGAACCGCCGAAGACGATCGAGCTCCGGTCGGTCACCCACCGCTACTCCGGCAAGGACCGGGACGCGCTGTCCGACGTCTCGCTCACCCTGCGCCGGGGGGAGGTCACCGCCCTGGTCGGCTTCAACGGCTCGGGAAAATCGACGCTGTCCAAGCTGGTCAGCGGCCTGTATCTGCCCACCGACGGGCAGATTCTGTGGGACGGCACCCCCACCGGCGACGCCGACCCGCAGGCGCTGTGGCAGCAGGTCGCCCTGGTCCCCCAGGACTACGCCCACTGGCCCCTGACCGTGCGGGAGAACATCACCCTCGGACAGCCCTCGCCGCGCGGCGACGCGGCGGTGCGCGAGGCCTGCGAAGCGGCCGGCGCCGACGAGGTCGTCGACCGCCTCGGCGCCGGCCTGGACACCCTCCTGGCCCGGGAGTGGCTCAACGGGGAGGAACTGAGCGGCGGCCAGTGGCAGCGCATCGCCCTCGGCAGAGCGTTCTTCCGCGAGGCGGGGCTCCTGGTCCTCGACGAGCCCACCGCGAACCTGGATCCCCGCGCGGAGTACCGGATCTTCCAGCGGCTGCGCGGACTGGCACGGGACCGGGTGGTACTGCTGGTGACGCACCGCATCACCAACGTGGCCGTGGCCGACCGGATCGTGGTCCTCGACGAAGGCAAGGTCGTGCAGGAGGGCACCTACCAAGAACTCGCCGAGCAGGAAGGGCTGTTCAAGCAGCTGCTGTCCTACCAGGTCACCTCCGACACAGCCCTCGGCGACGGCGAGCAGCACGGGACACACCCATGAGCCACCCGGCGTTCCGCCCTCGGCATCCGGGCGAGGGCGCTCGGCGCGCACAGGCCTCCGACAGGCGCCGCGCCGGGGAGGCATGCCCGGTCGAGGCGCCCCTCGGCCCGGTGAGCTGAATCGTCGCCGGCAGGCCCTTCACGGCGATCCGGACGTCATCGAGCTCGGACGCAGGCCCCCGGCGCTGCCTCGCGCCGGGCGCCACCCGTACAACTCACCACAGGGAGAATCCACGTGAACCTCGACATGGGGCCCGTCGCCACGGCCGGACCACCGGCATCCGCCGGGCGGCCCGCGGTCCGCGCTGCCACGCCCGCCGATGCCGAAGGGATCGTCCGGCTGCGCTCCGCCTATGTCCTCTCCGAACCCTTGAGCGAGGAGTGGATCCGGCGGTGTGCGAACGAATTGGCGCCGCGGCTGACACCGGCGGGAGACGCCCGTGCCTTCGTCGTCGACGCCCCGGACGGCTCGATCGTCTCCTGCGCCCTCGGGCTGATCCACCCCGTACTGCCGGCACCGGCCTATCCGAAGGGCCTGGCCGGCCGCGTGCACGTCGTCGCCACACACCCCGGCGCTCGGCGCCGCGGCTGTGCCCGGGCGGTGGTGTCCGCACTCCTCGACCGTCTCCACGCCGAGCACGTCACCCTGTTCGAACTGCACACCAGTGAGGAGGCGGCACCGCTCTACCGTGAGCTGGGTTTCGCCGGCAGCGCGGCGCTGATGCGGATGACACGTCTCGAAGAACCGGTCGTTCCGAGCCCACGGGTGGGCGGCACCGACTGGCTGCCGCCCGAGCAGTATGCCGAGACAGTCCTCAAGGCCACCGCCTTCGCATGTGTCTACGTCACCGACGAGCACGACCGGCCGCTCCAACTGCACTCCGTCTACTCGCCGTCCCACCCGTGGCAGATGGTGGGCGGCACCATGGATCCCGGTGAGCGCCCCTGGCAGACAGCCGTTCGCGAATGCCAGGAGGAGACCGGTATCACGCCGTCCGGACCGCCTCGGCTTCTGGCGACGGTGTACGGCCTGCCCGGCACCGAGTGGCCCTACAGCACGATCGGCCTCGTCTTCGACGGCGGCCGGCTCTCCGAGGCCCGGATCCGCGGCATCGCCCTGGATCCGCGCGAGCACGACGAAGTCCGGGTCCTGCCCTTGCCCGAATGGGAGGCGCTGATGCCGCCTCGGGACTTCGCGCGCCTGAGCGCCGTCGCGGAGGCCCGCCGCACCGGTGTGGCGGCGTACTTCGACACCTGGGACTGGGGCAACGAGTGAGCCCAGGACCGAAGTCCTCGCCTCCGGACGGTCCGCCGTGAGCTCCATGGACCTCGACCGGCAGCACAAGGCGTCCGCCGCTCACGGCAGCAGAGCCGCGGCGAGCTCACGGGGCCGGGCGGCGAACGGGCTGTGGCCGCCCGGGAGGGTGCGCACGGTGAACGGGTTGCGGGGCATGACCCGGTCGGCTTCCGCGATCATCAGATCCTGCACGGCCGTGGGCAGCGCCCGATCGTCCGCGCAGCGCAGGAAGGTCCGCGGGACGCGTCCCCACCGCCCCGGAGTCACGGTGACCGGGGTGGTGGGGATCGCCAGCGGCAGATCGGGGCTCAGCGCCGAGCGCCAGCGGTCGAAGCGGTCCGGAGCGGTGTCGTGGTAGTGAGTCTGCCGCAGTTCCTCGACGTAGGCGGGATCCTGCGAGAGCGGGTTGATCCGCACGGCGCCCAGTTCCCCGGGGTCGCCGAGGTTGAGACCCTGGCCCCGTGCCGTGGCGTTCTCGGGCGAGCCGAGATAGTCGAAGAACCGGGGCCGTCCCGCGGGCACGAAGGCCGAGAGGTAGACGATCTCGTCGACGAGTTCGGGTGCCCGCTCGGCGGCCAGTGACGCGGGGCCGCCGCCCGCGCTGTGCGCGACGAGCACGACACGACGGTGGTGGCGGGCCTGGCGCAGCGTGTCCAGCACGGCCGCGGCGCTGTCGTCCATCGTCACGGTGGCGAGCGCGGACTTCTCGGTCGACAGGCCCGGCTGGCCCGGCTGGAGGTATCCGCTGGGCAGTGGCGCGTCGAAGCCGTGCCCCGGCAGATCGACGGCCATGCTCGCGGCTCCGAGTCCGGCGAGTGCGCGCTGCGTCGCCGCCCACTGCCCGGAGCCGTGCCAGGCCCCGTGCACGAAGACGAAGACGGTGCCTGGGGAGGAAGGATCAGTCATGACCGCATTCCACGCGAACCGGCCCCGATCATCCAGTGAAAGATCTGACAAGCTGGCCGACGATATATTCAAGATATGACCGGGAGGCTGGCATGGAGGCGCGGCACCTGCGGTACGCACTGGCCCTCGCCGAGCACGCACACTTCGGCCGGGCGGCCGGTGCGCTGGGCATCGCACAGCCTCCGCTGTCCAAGCAGATCGCCGATCTCGAACGGGAAGTGGGCGCCCGCTTGTTCGATCGCACCCGCCAGGGGGTGTTTCCGACGGCTGCGGGCGCGGCCTTCCTCTCCCGGGCGCGCAGGGCGCTCGACGAGATCGCGGCGGCCTCGGTCGACGCGGCCAGGGCAGCGCGCGGCGAGACGGGACGGCTGCGCCTGGGGTTCATCGCCTCGGCACTGCTCGAACCCCTGCCGGACGTCCTCGGCCGGTTCGGCCGCGAACGGCCCGACGTGCGGCTGGAGCTGCACGAGATGGCGACCAGGCGCAGCACGGCCGCGCTCGTCGCCGGCGAACTGGACGTGGCGATCGGCCTCGGCCGGCCAGGGGGCGTCGGGGCCGAGCAGTTGGTATCGGTCCCGATCGGACACGACCATCTGGTCGCGGTCGTGAGCAGCGCGCACCCGTACGCGGGTCGGTCGTCGGTGGACGTGGAGCAGCTGCGGCGACAGCCGCTGATCGTTGCGCCGGGGGAGGACGAGCCCGCCGTCGCCACCGGGCTGCGGACCCTGCTGGGCAAGGACTCCCCGGCGCTCTCCGGCGCGACCGTCGCGAGGGACATCCACACCATCATCGGCCTCGCCGCCTGCGGGGTGGGCGTCGGTCTGGGACCCTCTCGCATGCTGGCGGCCCCACGACGGGGCACGTGGTTCTGCGAGGTGATGCCGCGCACGCCGCTGCCCGATCTGGTCCTGTCCTTCAGCGCCCGGGACCGTTCCCCGGCACTGAACGCCTTCCTCGACGTCATCCGCAAGAACTGCCCCGACGTCGGTGCCGCGCTCGACCACCGGCTCGGACCACTCGGAGTGGCCCGGTGACCAACCACGATGAGGCGGCGGCCGTCCGACCGCTGACGCTGGCCTGGGTGGGCCGGCACCTGGAGACCGGTGAACGGATCGTCGCAACCGAGGCGCTGTACGGCGGCATCACCGCGGAGATGCGGAGGCTGACCATCGCCACGCGGGACGGCGGCACCCGTGACCTGGTACTGCGGAGCTTCGTCGACCCGTTCCGCGTGGCGCACGCCGAGGACGGGCTGAACAGGGAGGCCGGCGCCCTGGCCCTGCTCGCGGGGACCGGCGTGCCGGCTCCCGGACTGGTCGCGGTGGATCCGACCGCCACGCGGTGCGAGTATCCGTCGCTCCTCATGACGCACCTGGCGGGCCGGACGGTCCTCGACGACGAGGGACTGGAGACGCGCCTCCCTCTGCTGGCCCGTCAACTCGTGGGGATCCACACGGTGCGACCCGCCGAGCGGCCCCGGAAATACGTGACGTTGACGACCGCCGACACCGTCGTGGTTCCGAAGGGCGCCGACGCGGCGGCATGGGCCGCCGCTGTCGACGTCATCCGCAAGCCCCCGCCACCCTGTGAAGGGCGGTTCCTGCACCGGGACTTCCAGCCGGGCAACGTACTGTTCGACATGCCGCTCGCAAAGCCGGCAGACGCCCGGATCTCCGGCGTCGTCGACTGGGCGGCGGCCTCCTGGGGCCCGGCGGATCTCGATGTGGCGCACTGCTCCACCAACCTCGCGCTGCTGCACGGCCCGGCGTGGGGTCCGCGGTTCGCCGAGGCGTACGAGGAGGCCGGCGGAGTGCTGGCCGCGACCACGAGCGAGCGGCTGTACTGGCGGGTGCGGGACGGGCTTGCGTGCTCGGAAGAGGTACGGGCGGTGGCGCGGCCGTGGCGGGAGGCGGGGAGGACAGAGCTGACGACGCGAGCCGTGGAGGAGCGGCTGGATGCCTATGTCACCGCTCTGATGGACTCGCCGGCCTGAGCGGGGGCGGTCCGCGACGCGGCCCCGGCCTCATCGTTCACCACTCACTGGGACATGCGTCAAACCTCGCGCTCCCGGCGCGAGCGGAGCGGGAGCGCGTCGCGGGTGCGCCGGCGGAAGACCAGGAACGCGGCGAACGCCGCGCCGGTGAGCCAGAGGAGCTGGATCGCGAGGCCCTGGGCCACCGGCGCGGTGGAGAAGGCCGCGGCCATGCTGGCCTGTACGGCCCCGTACGAGGGCAGGAAGCGTACGACGGCGCTGTCCGATCCGGAGCTGGAGAGCGGGTTCTGGAGTGCGACATCGAGGATGCTGATCATCAGGATGGCGAACATTCCCTCCACCTCGCGGCGGAGCACCGACCCCAGGACCACTCCGAGCGCGCCGTAGGTCAGGGCGGCGCAGAACAGCGCGGTGGCGAGCAGGAAGGGCTGTCGGGGGGACCAGGCGAAGCCGGCGGCGGCCGTGGCGTACGCGGCGATGGCGGCACAGACCAGGGTGAGCGCGGAGAGCTTGGCGAGCACCAGATGGATGCGCGGGTACCCCGCCATCGCCAGCCGCCGGTCGAAGGCGCCGCCCGTGAAGGTGGCGGCGAACATCATGAACCCGGCGATCAGGGTGACCGCGTTCAGCGCCCCGGTGATCTGGGTGAGTTGGTTGCCGGGCGGGGACAGGATCTCGCCCGTGGCCCGCAGCCGGAAGGGCGCCGGCCGGTCGGGAATGCTCACGTAGGCCAGGGCGATCCAGAGGGGGATGTACACGACCACCAGCAGCATCGCGAACCGGTTGCGGGCGTGCCCGATCAGCGCGTACCGGGAAGCCGTGAGGAACAGGGTCCAGTGCCTCCTCATGCCGCCGCCTCCGGCCGCCGGTCCTGGCGGGTGAGGCGTCCGCCCTCCAGGCGGTACAGCTCGTCCAGCCGGTCGACGTCGTACGCCAGGTGGGAGACGACCAGCACCGAGCGTCCGGCGTCGCGGAGTTCGGTCGCCAGCTCCCAGAAGCGCAGATACGTCTCCCAGTCGAAGCCCTGGTACGGCTCGTCCAGCAGCAGCACGTCCGGGTCGTGCATGAGCGCCAGGGCCAGGTTCAGCTTCTGCCGCGAGCCCCCGCTGAGCACGCCCGCGCGCTGGTCGAGGTACTCGGTCAGCGCCAGGGCCTCCATCACTTCCCCGGCCCGCCGCAGGTCCGCGAGCCCGAAGGCGTGGCGGAAGAGGTCCAGGTGCTGGCGGACGGTGAAGGAGTCGTCCAGGACCACGGACTGCGGGCAGTAGCCGAACCTCCCGCTGTGGTGGACCGAGCCCCGGTCGGGCCTGAGTTCGCCGGAGAGGATCTTGAGCAGCGTCGTCTTGCCCGCGCCGTTCTCCCCGACGATCCCGGCGAGGACCCCGGACCGCAGATGGAGGTCGACACCGCGCAGGACGACGTGCTTGCGGTAGGCATGGTGCACATCTCTGACGTCCATCGGGCCGCTCCGTCCATGCCAGGTCTCCGTCCTGAGGGCGGCGAGACCGCTCCGTCCGTGCACAACGAGCGTGCGGCGCGGCGGAAACGGCGCCGTGCGCCGCTCACTTGGGCGCCGGGGCACCCGCCAGTTCTGCCACCGCCCGCTCCCACAGGTCGGGCAGCGACTCCCCGAGGGGAAGGGAACGGTCTGCCAGGAAGGACACCTCGGCCCAGGTGTCGAAGAAGGAGAGGCCCACCCCGAAGAGGTGTCCGGGCACGAGCAGGGGGAGCAGTGCGGTTCCGGTCACCGGGGTCTCCCCCAGGCTGCCCTGGTCGGCGAGAGGCATGGACGTGGCCATGACGTCGGTGACACGCGGGGAGATCACCCGTCGCAGGTACCACTCGGTCGGACGGTCCGGCATGAACCGGACCAGGTCCTGAATGGCCTGCCGCCAGGCCTCGCCCCGCAGCTTCCGGGTCCTCGCCATGACGCGGTCCACCCGCCACAGGGGCGAATCGCCGGCCCGGCCGCCCTGCTCGCCTTGCGCGCCCCGCTCGCTCCGGGAGGCGTCCGCGTCTTGCGGGCCCGTCCGTACGGGCAGCTCCAGCGGCACGGCGAAACAGCGATTGCCCCAGGTCTGATCCTCGTCGGGGCGGCGCGCGTCGACGGGCACCAGTGCCGTGACCCGTGGGAGCGGTACGCCGGACCGCGCCGACCAGGCCGCCAACGCCCCGGCGAGCGCGGCCAGATGGACGTCGTGGGCCGAGCCGCCGCGCGCCGCGCCGATCCGGCGGAGTTCACCTGCCGGTACCCGGCCGCGCCACAGCCGCCTCTCGCCCGTGGGGACGAAGGGGGCGGCTGCCGGCCGGGGGCCGCGGCCGACGAGGGAGGCGGACGCGAACTTCGCGGCCAGCCCGACAGCCGTGGCCACCCGTCGGGGCAGGTCGGTCCGGCGGCCCTTCCCCGGCACCGGGCGAGCCGAGGGTTCCCCCTCGCCCAGCATGGTCCGGAACGTCATCGCGGCGGCCGCACCGTCCTGACAGGCGTGGTGGAACCGGTAACACACCGCGTACCGGTCGGGCGCGTGGCCGTGGACCAGCCAGACCCCCCAGTACGTGCCGGGCGCGAACGGCGCGTTGATCGCGGTGTGCAGGGCCTGGTCCCACTCCCCGGGGCCGTCGGCGACCACCTCGTGGACGTGCCGGTCGACGGCGAAGTCCGTGTCCGTCCGCCACCGGGGGCGTCGCGGCCCGCCCTCGACCCGGCAGGTCAGCAGGGGCAGTTGGGGCAGGCGGAAGCCCACGTACGCGCGGAGCTCCGCCAGGCTCGGGGGCGGACCGCTCAGATACGCGACGCCACCGGCGTCCCAGCGGGCGCCGGGGTGGCGGCGTTCCATACCGAGGAACGCGCGGTCGAGCGCGTGGGCGGGGTGGCGGGGCGAGGGGACGGACGGGACTGACGGAACGGACTCATGCATCGGAGGACTCCAGTTCGTGCCTACGGACGGCACGCCCCGCCCGCCGACCAGCGTCGCGCGCCTCGGGTCCACGCCCCGGCCGGCACCCAGGGAATCACCCGAAAGGAGGACATGGCCGCGGCCCGTACCGCCGGGGCCGCTTCCGTCAGGTCCGTACGGCCGGGCCCTGGCCTGGGACGGAAGGCTCCTCGGGGGACCGTCCGGAGCGCACCCTGGCCGTGGTGCGGGTAATCCGTTCGGGTGAGGAGGAGAAATCGGGGGCCTTCCACCGCCCGCCTTCTGACACTGTGTGCGGTGCGTCAGCGGTCGCCGGCCCCGGGGAAAGGCCCTCTCCGCGTCGTCGAAATGCCCTGGTAGCTCCGCACCGACGACAACCCGCCACCGTACGCGGTCGCGGTCCGGTCCTCTTCCGAACCCCTTGGAGTCGTGGTCGTGCATGTCGCCCTCACCGGCGCCACCGGATTCCTCGGACTGCGCCTGTTGCGTCGTCTGCTCACCAGACACCGATCGGTGACGGTCCTGTCCCACGCCGGCTCGGGCGACGCGCTGCACCGCATCGCCCGGTTCTTCGAGGTGACCGGCGCGCCCGAGGCGTTCACCGCCGAACTCGCCGACCGGCTGCGGGTGGTGGAGACCGAACTGGAGCGGCCCCGGCTGGGTCTGCCGGTGCGCGCCTTCCGGGAGCTGGCCGACGGTCTCGGCGCGATCTGGCACAGCGCGGGCAGCATCAACCTGGAGGGAGACCTTCCCGAGTTGCGCCGGACCAATGTCGAAGGCACCCGGCACGTACTGGAGTTGGCCGCCGCCGGACGCGGGCGGCCCGTGGTCCACCACGTCAGTACCGCGTTCGTGGCCGGCGGGCGGCGCGAGGGAGTGGCGTACGAGGACGAACTGGACGGCGCGTACGGCTTCGAGAACGCCTACGAACGCTCCAAGTACGAGGCGGAGAAGCTGATCCACGCCTGGTCGCGGGAGCATGCCCGTCCGGTCGTGGTGCTCCGGCCGAGCATCCTGGTCACGGATCTGCCGCCGCACCCGGAGCTGCCCTCGCATCCGCTCCAGGTCGTCGAGCGGATCATGCGCGACGCGCGGCGCACCGCCGGAGGCGGGGGCCCGGAGCGCGACGGCCGCCCCCATGTCCGGCTGAGGGGGCATCCGCACGGCCGGCTCAACCTGCTGCAGGTGGACCACGCGGCCGAACTCATGGTGCGCCTCGCCGACCGGGCGCCCTCGGGCGGGGTCGACACGTACCACGTCGTCCATGACCGTGACGTGCCCGTGCCGTTGCTCGTGGCCCTGCTGGAACGGCTGGTGCCGGTCTCGGTCGAGCTGGTCGGCACGGAGCCGGACGACCCGTCGGCGCTGGAGTCCCTGCTGGACTTCTACCCGGGGCTGGCGGTCTATCTCACCCACCGGCGGCGCTTCGACGACACCCGGGTCAGGGCCCTGCTCGGTCCTTCGGCGGCCTCCGACCGGGTGGACCTCGACTACCTCTGTTCCGGCCTGGCCGCGAGGGACCACGTCCGCGCCGGGCCGGCGGCCGGGCCCGGTCTCTCCTCCGCCCGGTACTCCTGAGCACCCGCCCGGTACTCCCGAACGGCCGTCCGCGCCACCGAGCCTGCCCGTCAGCCCCCGCCAACTCCCGCTGGAGCCCCCGTGTCCGTCCTCGCCGCTCCCGGCTCCCCCGCCGGGTCCCCGCCGGTCTTCTCCCCCGAGGAGATCGCCGCGCTGGCCCGGCGCATCCGGGAACCCGTCCACGTCGTCAACGGCCCCGGCGGCCGTGAGCTGGGGCTCGCGACCGGTCCCGGTCCCGGGTCGGGGTCCGGTGCGCCGGTACTCGGTACGCTGCCACCGCTGTACCCCGAGTGGCTCGGCGGGCGCACCTTCTGCGAGGCGCACGGCGTCCGTTTCCCCTATGTCGCCGGGGAGATGGCGAACGGCATCGCGACCACCCGGATGGTGTCCGCGATGGCCCGTGCGGAGATGCTCGGGTTCTTCGGCGCCGGCGGCCTGGCCTACGGCGACGTGGAGCGGGCCGTGCACACGCTCGCCGACGAGTTGCGTTCCCGTCCGAACTGGGGCGTGAACCTCATCCACTCACCGGCCGAACCCGAGCTGGAGTTCCGCGTCGCCAAGCTGCTGCTGCGGTACGGGGTGCCCCGGATCTCGGCGTCGGCGTTCATGGAGCTGACCCCCGCCGTCGTGCTGTGCTCGGCCCGGGGGCTGCGCCGGGGCGCGGACGGCCGGATCGTCCGGCGTACGCGGATGCTCGCCAAGGTCTCCCGCCCCGAGGTCGCCGAAAGGTTCCTCTCGCCCGCCCCGGCCGCGCTGCTGGACCGGCTCGTCGGAGAGGGGGAGTTGACGCCCGAGGAGGCGGGCCTCGCGGCCCTCGTACCGGTGGCCGAGGACATCACCGTGGAGGCGGACAGCGGAGGACACACCGACAACCGGCCGCTGTCGGTCCTGCTGCCGAGGATCGCCTCGCTGCGCGACACACTGTGCCGGCGGTTCGGCTACCACCGGGCGGTCGGGGTCGGCGCGGCCGGCGGGCTGGGCACACCGGACGCGGTGGCCGCCGCCTTCGCCCTCGGCGCGTCCTACGTGGTCGTCGGGTCGGTGAACCAGACGGCCACCGAGGCGGGGCTGTCCGACGAGGCCAAGGCGATGCTCTGCGCGGCGGACGTCGCCGATGTGACGATGGCACCCGCGGCGGACATGTTCGAGCTGGGCGTCCAGCTGCAAGTGCTCTCCCGGGGAACGATGTTCGCCCAGCGGGCCGGCCGGCTCCACGCTGCGTACCGGGCCCACGGTTCGCTGGAGGAGATCCCGCCCTCGGTGCGCGCCCCGATCGAACGGGATGTGCTGCGCGCCCCGTTCGACGAGGTCTGGCAGCGCACCGTCGCGTTCTGGGAGCGGCGCGATCCCACCGAGATCACCCGGGCCGAGTCCGACCCCAAGCACCGGATGGCGCTGGTCTTCCGCTGGTACCTGGGCAGTTCGAGCCGGTGGGCGATCACCGGCGAGACGGCCCGGCGTGCCGACTACCAGATCTGGTGCGGTCCCGCGATGGGCGCGTTCAACCGATGGGCCGCGGGCACCTTCCTGGCCGAGCCGGCGAACCGGTCCGTGGTGCAGATCGCGCTCAACCTGCTCGAAGGCGCCGCGGTACTCACCCGCGCCCATCAACTGCGTACCTACGGGGTCCCGTTGCCGTCCGACGCGTTCACCTACACACCGTGCGCGCTGGCATGAGCGGCCCCGGTGCGCCCGATCCGTCAACTGCCGCCGTCCGAACCCGAGGAGAGACCGTGACCGCCTCCACCCCTCGCCAGGTGCCCGTCGCCGTGGTCGGTGCCGGCGCCCTGGTGCCCGGCGCGACCGACGCGGCCGGCTACTGGCGGATCGTGACCGGCGGCCAGGACCTGATGACCGAGGTGCCGCCCTCCCGCTGGCTGGTGGCGGACCACTACGACCCGGATCCGGCCGCCCCCGACAGGACGTACGCCCGCCGGGGCGCGTTCCTGCCGGACGTCGACTTCGACCCGATGGCGTACGGTGTGCCGCCCACCAGCCTGTCCTCGACGGACACCGCGCAGCTGCTCGCCCTGATGGTGGCCGACCAGGTGCTCACCGACGCCGGTGGCCTGCCGGACATGGACCGGGACCGGGTGGGCGTCGTCCTCGGGGTCTCCGCGCTGGAACTGCTCCCGCACATGTACGGTCGCACCGAACGCCCCGTGTGGCTCAAGGCGTTGCGCGAGAGCGGACTCACCGAGGCCGACGCGCGGGCGGTGTGCGACCGGATCTCGGCACACTACACACCGTGGCGGGAATCGACCTTCCCCGGGCTGCTCAGCAATGTCGTCGCGGGCCGGATCGCCAACCGGTTCGATCTGCACGGCACCAACCACACCACCGACGCCGCCTGCGCCAGCTCCCTGGCGGCGCTGTCCACCGCGGTCGGCGAACTGGCCCTCGGCCGGGCGGATCTGGTGATCAGCGGTGGTGTGGACACCGGCAACGGGATCGGCATGTTCCTGTCCTTCTCCAAGACCCCCGCGCTCTCCCCCAGTGGTGACTGCCGGCCGTTGTCGGACGCGGCGGACGGCACGATGCTCGGCGAGGCGGTGGTCATGTACGCGCTGAAGCGGCTGTCCGACGCGGAGCGGGACGGCGACCGCGTCCACGCGGTGGTCCGGGGCATCGGCACCTCGTCCGACGGCAGGAGTTCGGCGATCTACGCACCGCTGCCCGGCGGTCAGGCCCGGGCCCTGCGACGCGCCTACGAGGAGGCGGGCTACGGTCCGGGCACCGTGGAGCTGGTCGAGGCGCACGGGACCGGTACGAAGGCCGGGGACACGGCGGAACTCGACGCGCTGAACGAGGTGTTCGGGGCTTCGGGGCGTACGGACGGGCAGTGGTGCGCGATCGGCTCGGTCAAATCGCAGATCGGCCACACCAAGTGCGCGGCGGGCGCGGCGGGGCTGCTCAAGGCGGTCATGGCACTGCACCACAAGGTGCTGCCGCCGACCATCAAGGTCGACCGGCCGAATCCGGCGGCGGCCACCCCGGACGGTCCGTTCTACGTCAACACCGAGGCCCGGCCGTGGGTACGGCCCGCCGGTCACCCGCGCCGGGCGTCGGTGTCGAGCTTCGGCTTCGGGGGCAGCAACTTCCACGTCACACTGGAGGAGTACGTGCCCTCGGGCACCCCGGGCCGGTCGGCGCCGCGCCACCGCTGCGCGCCCGGCGAACTCGTCCTGTTCAGCGGCGCGTCCCCGGACGCCCTGGTGGCGCCGGACACCGGCGACGACCGCCCGCTGGCCGCGCTCGCGCGGGAGAGCCACAGCGCGTTCTCGCCCACCGATCCGGTACGGCTGGCCGTCGTCGCCACCGGCGTGGAGGAGTTGCGGGAACGGTACGCGCAGGCGCTCGCGCTGATCCGGCGGCGGCCCGGCACACCGTTCTCGACACCGACGGGGATCCGGTACGCCGCGGGGACACCGGCGCCCGGCCGGATCGGCTTCCTCTTCCCGGGGCAGGGGTCCCAGTACGTCGGCATGGGCGCCGGTCTCGCGATGCTGGCACCGGCGGCCCAGAGCGTGTGGGACGAGTTGGGCGGCACCGGGTTCGACGGAGTGCCGCTGCACCGGGTGGTGTTCCCGCCGCCCGCCTTCACCGACGAGGAGCGCGCGGCCCAACAGGCATCGCTGGCCGCCACCGAGTGGGCGCAGCCGGCGCTCGCGGTGCACTCGCTCGCGCTGCTGGCAGTGGTGCGGTCCCTGGGCCTGCGGCCCGACTGCGCGGCGGGCCACAGCTTCGGTGAGCTGGTGGCGCTGCACTGTGCGGGTGTCCTGGACGCCGGGTCGCTGGTCACCTTGGCCCGCAGGCGCGGTGAGCTGATGCGGGACGCGTCCGCCGTGCCGGGGGCGATGCTCGCCGTGGCGGCGGACCGGGTGCGCGTGGCGGCGCTACTGGCCGGTGGCGGACCCGGCGGACCTGGTGGCCCCGGCGGACTGGGTGGACTGGGCGGACTGGGTGGCCTCTGGCCGGCCAACCACAATTCCCCTCACCAGACGGTACTTTCCGGGACAAAGGAGGCGATCGCGCGGGCCGAGAAGGTGTTCGCGGCCGAGCGGGTCGGCACCCGCCGGCTGACCACCTCGACCGCCTTCCACAGCCCGCTGGTCGCCCCGGCCGGTGAACCGCTCGCCGCGTTCCTGCGCACGGTCCCGCTCACGGAACCCCGGATCGAGGTGTACGGCAACGCGGACGCGGCCCCGTACCCGGCCTCCTCCGACGGGATACGCCGCCGGATCGCCGGCCAACTCGCCTCGCCGGTGCTCTTCCAGGACCAGATCGAGGCGATGTACGCGGCGGGGGTGCGGACCTTCGTCGAAGTGGGCGCGGGCTCCGCGCTGACCGGACTGGTCGGGCAGATCCTCGGCGACCGCGAGCACGCGGCCGTCCCCCTGGACCGGCCGGGCAGGTCCGGGGTCAGCACCCTGCACACCGCGCTCGCCGAACTCGCCGTACGCGGTGTGCCCCTGGACCTCGCCCCCCTCTGGGCGCCGTACGCCGCACCCGGAACGGCGGCGAAGGAGCGCGGGCCCCGGATGACCGTGAAGATCAGCGGCGCCAACCACGGTCAGCTCTACCCACCCCGGGCCGGAGCCCCGGCACCGCCCCCGCCCGCGTCCCTTCCTGCTCCTGCTCCTGCTCCTGCTCCTGCTCCAGTCACAGCCCCCGCTCCCGACACTCTGGCGGTTCCCATGCCCGCTCACGTCTCCACCACCCTCCGCGCCACGGAGCCACCGGCGTGCGACACGGCGCCCGCCGACGACACCGGGCCCGGGGCCACCGTCGGAGCCGACTGGTACGCCGCGGTCGAGAGCGTCCAGCGGCAGACGGCGGAGGCCCATGCCGCCTGTCAACGCATGCTGACGGACAGCCATATCGCGTTCCTGCGGATGACCGAGACCACCCTGAGCGCGATGCTCGGGGCGAACGGCGGGCCAGGAGGAGAAGGAGGGGTACGAGGAATCCCCGGCGGCGCGGATCAAGGCTCCCTGGACCAGGGCGTCGGGGGGATGGTCGAGGCCCCGGCTCCCCCGGCGCCGCGGCCACTCCCCCGCCCTCCGGCGCCGCGCGGGGAGCCGGCGCCCGTAACCCCGCCGGCACCCGCGCCGTCCGCCGCCGAGGACCGGGCGCCGGCTGTCTCCACCGCGCCCCTGTCGGCATCGGAGCTGGAGGAGCTGCTGCTCTCGGTGGTGGCCCGGCTCACCGGCTATCCCGTGGACATGCTGGGCATGGACATGGAGCTGGAGGCGGATCTGGGGGTCGACTCCATCAAGCGCGTCGAAATCCTGTCCGCCGTGCGTCGGCAGATCGGCGACGTCGTGGCGGGGGATGTCGGTCGGCTCGGCAAGCTCCGCACCCTGCGCGAGATCGTCGAGGCGCTCACCACGGCCACCGGCACGGAGGTTGCCGAGGCCCCCGAGGCCGCCACCCTGCCCGCCGACTACGGGGCCGGTACCGGGGCCGGGACCAGGCAGAAGGCAGCGCTGACCAGGCTGGTGCCGCGCGCGGTGGAGTCACCGGCGGCGGGGCTGGCGATGGCGGGACTCCTCGACGGGCCGCTCGTGGTGACGGGCGAGGGGCCCGGCGGCGGGCTCACCGGCCTCGTCGCACGGAAGCTGGCGGAGCGCGGCGTGGACGCCACCGCCGTCGCGGAGGTGCCCGAGGACGCGCGCGGTGTCGTACACCTCGGCGCGCTGACCGGGAGCGGCGCGCCGGAAGAGGCGCGGGAGGTCCACCGGTCGGTGTTCCGCGCGGCCCGTTCGGTGGCGGCCCGGACGGCCGGGCGGGGCGGGCTGTTCGTGACCGTGCAGGACACCGGGGGCGACTTCGGGCTCGGCGGTCACGCGCCCGGCCGCGCATGGCTGGGCGGTGTCGCCGGTCTGGTCAGGACGGCGGCGAAGGAGTGGCCGGACGCCTCGGTCAAGGCCGTCGACTGCGAACGGGGCGGCCGGAGCGACGAGGCGGTCGCCGAGGCAATCGTACGGGAGTTGCTCGAAGGCGGCCCCGCCACGGAGGCCGGTCTCCGCGCGGACGGTACCCGCACCACCCTCCGGTCCGTGCCCGCACCGGTGACGCCCGCCGCCGCGCCGAGGATCACCTCCGCGTCGGTGATCGTGGCCACGGGCGGGGCTCGCGGGGTGACCGCCGCCGCGCTGCTGGACCTGGCCAGGACGCACCGTCCGCGGATCGTGCTGCTCGGCAGGACGGAACCGGTCCCCGAGCCCGACGGGGCCGCCTCGGCCGACGACGAACCGGCGCTCGTCCGGCTGCTCGCGGAACACACCGCGGAACACGCCGCCGACCACGCCGCGGAGCACTCCACCGGAGACAGTGCGGACTCCTCGCCCGCCCGGATCACGGCACGGGCCCGGGAGATCCTGGCCGCGCGTGAGGTACGGGCGACGCTGGCCGCGCTGGAGGCGGCGGGGTCGCCCGTCCGGTATGTCCGGGCCGACATCCGCGACGGCGAGGCCCTCGCCGCCGCGCTGCGCGACGTACGCGACGCGTGGGGCCCGGTCACCGGCATCGTGCACGGTGCGGGGGTCCTGGCCGACAAGCGGATCGCCGACAAGAGCGACGAGCAGGTCGAGCAGGTGATGTCCACCAAGGTGGACGGTCTGCGCGCGCTGCTGGCCGCGACGGCCGACGATCCGCTGGACGTGATCTGCCTGTTCTCCTCGGTGGCCGCCGGGTACGGCAACGCGGGGCAGAGCGACTACGCCATGGCCAACGAGGTCCTGGGCCAGGTGGCCTCGGCCGAGCAGGCCCGCCGCCCGGACTGCCTGGTGCGGTGCGTCGCCTGGGGACCGTGGCAGGGCGGCATGGTCACGCCCGCCCTGGCCGCGCACTTCGGCCGGTCGGGGGTTCCGCTCATCCCTCTGGAGCAGGGGGCCGCCGCCTTCACCGCCGAGCTGGACGGCACGGCCGGCGAGGCGCGCGTCACGCTGGCGGCCGGGGACGATCCCGCGGCCCTGTCCCCCGTCGGCGATCCGCCGCCGGCCCAGCTGCTGGTCCGGGCGGACACCCTGCCGCACCTGGCCGACCACGCGATCAGCGGGGTTCCCGTGCTGCCCGTGGCGATGGTCCTGAACTGGTTCGCCGGGGCGGCCACCGCCTGGCGGCCGGATGCCGGTCCGCTCGTCCTGCGCGATCTGCGGGTGTACAAGAGATTCGCCCTGCCGGAACTGACCGGCGAGGGCCACCGGCTCACCGTGCACGGGAGCCGGGGCGCGGCCGGTTCGGTGGCGGGGCTGGAGGTGGAGCTGCGGGGCACGGACGGCGTGGCGCACTTCCGGGCCGTGCTGGACTCGGGGGCCCTGGAGCCGGATCCGGCCGGCTGGGGCGGCCCGGAGGGCCTGGAGCCGCTGCACCACGGCGAGTTCTACGACGGACAACTTCTCTTCCACGGCCCCCGGTTCCAGGCCGTCCGTACCCCGCACGGTGTCTCGGAGCACGGCGCCGAGGCCACCGTCGCGGGCCTGCGCGCCCTGGGCTGGCCGGGGGACCACTGGCCGCTCGACCCGGCCGCCGTGGACGGCGCGCTCCAACTCGCCCTGGTCTGGGCGCGGCACGCCGCCGGTGCCGCGACGCTGCCGATGGCCGTCGCGGAGTGCAGGGTGCACCGGCGCGGCCCGGTGGACGGCACCGTGCGGTGTGTGGTCCGGGGCCGGAAGGCGCACAGCACGGGAGCGCGCTGCGACGCGGCGCTGATCGACGCGGACGGAACCGTCCGTCTGGAACTCCTCGGCGTGGAACTCGTCCGCCGTCCCGCCTAGGCGAGGCACTCCGAAGTCCCTCCCGCTTCCTCTGTGTTCGACCCGAGCGCCCCGTCCCCGACCCGGAGTGAGCCCCGTATGGAATGCGAACCGATCGCCGTCGTCGGCCGGGGGTGCGTGCTGCCCGACGCGCTCGATCCGGACACGTTCTGGGAGAACGTCGCGGCGGGCCGCGGCAGCCTGTCCGCCGTGCCCGAGGGCCGGTGGCGGCTGCCGCACCGCTGGGCCATGGGCCCGGTGGACGACCACCTCGACCGCACCTACGGCGATGTCGGCGGGTACGTAAGGGGGTTCGAGTCCGTCTTCGACCCGAGCGGCTTCCTGATCGCCCCGGAGCGGATCCTGTCGCTGGACCCGCTCTTCCACTGGGTCATGTACGGCGCCCGCCAGGCCCTCACGGAGGCGGGCCGCGAGGGTCCGCTGCCGCGCGCGGGACTGGTGCTGGGAAACCTCTCCTACCCCACGCCCCTGGGGACGGCCTTCGCCGAGCATGTCTGGCTGTCCGCCCAGCGCCCGCCGCTCCATGACGCCCTGCTGACGGGAGAGCGCCGGGTGCGGCCCGACGCCCGTAACCGTTTCTCGTCCGGACTGCCCGCCCGGCTCGCCGCCAGGGCGCTCGGGCTCGGCGCGGGCGCGTGGTCCCTGGACGCCGCCTGCGCCTCCTCGCTGTACGCGATCAAGCTGGCGTGCGACCGGCTGCACGACGGCACGGCGGACCTGATGGTGGCCGGGGCGGTCAGCCGGGCCGACCCCCTCTATCTGCACGTGGGGTTCTGCGGGCTGTCCGCGACCAGCCGTACGGGGCGCAGCCGGCCCTTCCACCGGGACGCGGACGGGCTGGTGCACGGCGAGGGCGCCGGGTTCGTCGCCCTGACGAGGCTGTCCGAGGCGCGCGCCGGCGGACTGCCCGTGCTCGGTGTGATCCGCGGTGTCGGGCTCTCCAACGACGGGCGCGGCGCCGGGCTGATCAGCCCGGCGGAGGAGGGCCAGGTACGGGCCATGCGCCTGGCGTACGACGCGGCGGGCCTCGCGCCGGGGACGGTATCGCTCGTCGAGTGCCACGCGACGGGGACACCGGTCGGGGACGCGGTGGAGGCGCGCGCCATGGCCCGGGTCTTCGGGGCCCGGGACGATGTGCCCGTCGGTTCGGCGAAGTCGAACGTCGGGCACCTGCTGGCCTCGGCGGGGGTGACGGGGCTGCTGAAGGTGCTCGGCGCGCTGCGTACGGGGATCCGCCCGGCGACGCTCGGCGCCGAACGGCCGCTGGACGCGCTGGCGGGCACGCCGTTACGGGTGCTGACCGCGCCGGAACCGTGGCCGGGGCCGCGCAGGGCGGCGGTGAGCGCCTTCGGGTTCGGCGGGACCAACGCCCATCTGATCGTGGATCACCCGGACGACGGCGGCCCGGTGTCCGCCGGACGCTCCTCCCCGGCCCGCCCGGTATCCGCCCTCGCCCGCCCGGTGTCCGCCGCGCCCGCCCCCGCCCCGGCACGGGACACGCCGGGCGGCCGGGGCCCGGTGGCGATCGTCGCCCTCGGCGCCCGGGTCGGGGACGGGACCTGCGCCGAGGACTTCCGCCGGGCGGTGCTGGGCGGCGAACGGCGCGGCCCCGCCACGGAGATCGCGGTGGAGCTGACGGACCTGTGTTTCCCGCCGCTCGCCCTGGAGCGGACCGTACGCCATCAGCTCCTGGTGCTGGAGGCCGCCCGGGAGGCCGCGGGGGCGGTGTCCCTGCCCCGCGAGCGGACCATGGTGGTCATCGGTATGGGAGCCGACCCGGAAGTCGCGCGGGCCGGTGCCCGCTGGCGGATTCCGTACTGGCTGGAACAGGCGGGAGCGGGCGGCGCGCTCCCGTCCGCGGCCCTCGCCCAGGACGCCTTCGTGGGGCCGATGACCGCGGAGGGAGTGGTGGGCAGCATGCCGAACCTGGTGGCGAACCGCATCAGCACCCAACTCGACCTGGCCGGAGCGAGCTTCGCGGTGTCGGCGGAGGAGGCGTCCGGGCTGGTGGCGCTGGACGTCGCGGCCCGGGCCGTCCGGGCGGGCGAGGCGGACGCCGCGCTCGTCGGCGCCACCGATCTGTGCCACGGGGTGGCCCACCGGGCCGCGCTGCGGGAGCTGGGGCACGAGAGCGAACCGGGGGACGCCGCCGTCGTCCTGGTCCTCAAGTCCCTGGACACCGCCCGCGGGGACGGTGACACCGTCATCGCCCTGCTCGACGAGAAGCCCGTCAGCTCCGCTGCCTCCACCGACCCCGTCGACGTGCCGGACATGGTCATCGGGGACGGCCCCGACGCGGTGTTCGACCCGGCGTCGGCCTTCGGCCGCGCGCACGCCGCGTACGGGCTGGTCTCCGTCGCGGTCGCCGCGCTCGCGCTCCAGCACCGCGCGGTGCCGTGTCCCGGCCGGCCCGCGGACACCGCGGCCGTCGCGCGCACCGCGCAGGTCGCGGTGACACCGCTGGAGGGGCCTACCGCGGGCGTCCGGCTGCGCGCGGGGGACGCCCGGCCGTGGCTGCGGGGCCCGGCACCGCGCCTGCACGTCTTCTCGGGAGCCGACCGCCGGGAGGTGCTGGCGGCGCTGGAGTCCGGTACGCGGTCCGCCGCCGGCCCGGCCCGGCTGGCGCTGGTGGTCGACGACGACGCCGCGCTGCCGGGCCGCGAGGAGGCCGCCCGCCGCTGGCTGACCGAGGGCGGAATCCGTCCCGCCGACGTGGTGTACCGGGACGGGCCGGTCGCGGGACGGACGGCGTTCGTCTACACCAACGGCTCGGCCGCGTACCCGGGCATGGGCCATGAGCTGATGCTCGCGCTGCCGTGCCTCGGGGAGGCCGTCCGGGCCGGGCACGGGGCGATCGGCGCGCGGCTGCGGTCCCGGACGGAGCGGGGGGTGTTCGACCAGATCTGGGACGCCGCCGAACTCGCCGTCTTCCACACCGTGCTCACCCGGGACGTGCTGGGGCTGCGGCCGGACGCCGCCGTCGGGTACTCCTCGGGCGAGTCGGCCGCGCTGGTCGCGCTGGGTGCCTGGCCGGACGCGGCGGGACTGTACGACGCCACCCTGGACAGCGGGCTCTTCACGACGGAGCTGACCGGTGAACTCCGGGCGGTGCGGCGCCACTGGGAGCGGCTGGGCGTCCAGGGCACCCGCTGGGCCACCTATCTGGTCAACGCGCCCCTGGAGGCGGTACGCCGGGAGCTGGCCGGTGCGGTCGCGGTCCATCTGATGGCGGTGAACGCGCCCGAGGTCTGCGTCATCGGCGGCGAGTCCCGTGCGTGCGGGGCGGTCGTGGCCCGGATCGGCGCGGACCGCGCGATCGAGCTGGACTACGATCTGGCGGCCCACGCACCGGAGTTGGCCGAGGTGCGCGGGGCGTGGCGCGCGGCACACCACCGTCCCACCGTCGATGTCCCCGGGGTGCGCTTCTACAGCGGGGCCGGTGGCGAGCCGTACCGGCCGACGGCCGAGCGGGCCGCCGAGGCGCTCACCGCACAGGGGATGAACACGATCGACTTCGCGGCCACGGTCGAGCGGGCCTGGGCCGACGGCGTCCGGATCTTCGTGGAGCACGGGCCGCGCAAACTGTGCACCGGCTGGGTCAAGCGGGTGCTGGGCGACCGCGACCACGTGGCCGTCGCCCTGGACACCCCGGGCGACACCGGGCTGCGGCAGCTCTGCCTCGCGGTCGCCGAACTCGTCGTCGCCGGGGTGCCGGTCCGCGCCGACGCGTTGTTCGCCCGGCTCGCGGAGGCCGCCACCGAGGTTCCGCGCCCGGGGCCCACCGTCACCGTTCCCGTACCCGCGACTCCGTGTCTGCCGCCGCCGTCCCCGGAGCCGGCCGTGGTGACGCTGCCCCGGGCCCCCGAACTCGTGCCGGTGCCGGACGGGGAGCCCGGCTTGCGGGGCGCGCCGGGCCCCGGGCCCCGGTCGGCGGGAGCGGCGGAGCCCGCAGAAGCGGCCGGGAGCGCGGAGGCAGCCCGGAGCGCAGGAGCCGCTGGAATCGCAGGAGCCGCTGGAGTCGCTGGAGCCTCCGAAGGCATGGAAGCGGCCGGAGTCACAGGAACCGCAGAGGCCGCAGAGGCCGCAGAGGCCGCAGAGGCCGCAGGAGCCGCCGGGATCACAGGGGCCACCGGGGTCCGTGCCGCGGTCGTCCGGCAGAGCCTGCGGGTCGCCGCGCTGCACCGGGAGATCATGGCCGTACACACCGAGGCCCACCAGCGGTTTCTGCGGGTGTCGGCCCTCGCCGTCACCGCGCTGACCGCCGCCGGGCCCGTCCCCGCACCGGCGTCCGGCCCTTCGGCGCCACGCCCGGCCGCCGGCGCGCTCACCCCCGTACGTCCCGAGCGGCTGCCGGAGACCCCACCCGTGCCCACCCAACTGGTGCGGCCGGGGCCGAAGTTCGACCGGGCCCAGCTGGAGCACCTCGCCTCCCGGGAGATCTCCACGCTGTTCGGCCCCCGCTTCGCCGAGCAGGACGCGTACCCGGTGCAGACCCGGATGCCCGAGCCGCCCATGCTGTTCGCGGACCGGGTCACCGGCATCGACGCGGTCCCGGCGGCGCTCGCCGCGCCCGGCCCGGTACGCACCGACGGAACGATCTGGACCGAGACCGACGTCCTGCCCGGCAGCTGGTACCTGGACTCCACCGGGCGCATGCCGGCCGGACTGCTGATCGAGGCGGGCCAGGCGGACCTGCTCCTGCTCAGCTGGCTGGGCGTCGATCTCCTCCACCGGGGCGAGCGCGCCTACCGGCTGCTCGGCTGCGAGGTGACGTACCACGGCAGCCCGCCGGAGGCGGGAGACACCCTGTGCTACGAGATCCACGTCGACGGCCACGCGGAGCACGGCGGCGTCCGGCTGGCCTTCTTCCACTACGAGTGCTTCGTCGACGGCGAGTTGCGGCTGAGCGTCCGCGAGGGCCAGGCCGGGTTCTTCACCCCGGAGGAGCTGGCCGGCGGTGGCGGTGTGCGGTGGGACCCCGCCGAGCATCCGCCCGGTGACGGTCTGCCGCTCGACCCGCCCGCCGTACGGTGCGGGCTGACCCGCTTCGGTACGGAACGGGTCGCGGCCCTGGCCCAGGGCCGGCCGGCGGACTGCTTCGGGCCCGGCTGGGAGGCGACGGCGGCCCAGGTCCGTCCGCCGCGGCTCGATGACGGCCGGCTGCGGCTGATCGACGAGGTGACCGCGTTCGACCCGGCGGGAGGACCGTGGGGCCGCGGCTATCTGCGGGCCGAGACCCCGCTGTCGCCGGACGACTGGTTCTTCGCGGGGCACTTCAAGAACGACCCCTGCATGCCGGGCACCCTGATGCTCCAGGGCGGTCTCCAGGCGATGGCGTTCTACCTGGCGGCGATGGGCTTCACCATGGACCGGGACGGCTGGCGCTTCGAGCCGGTCGACGGCCACCCGTGCCGGACGATGTGCCGGGGCCAGGCAACCCCGTCCGGCCGGCGGGTCGTCTACGAGGTGTTCGTACGCGGTGTCTCGGCCGGACCGGTGCCCACGCTCCACGCCGATGTGCTGGGCTCGGTGGACGGGGCGAAGGCGTTCCTGGGCCGCGACGTGGCGCTGCGGCTGGTGCCCGACTGGCCGCTGTCGCACTGGCGGCGCTCGGGCCCGCCCGCCGTGCAGGACGGCGCCACGCCGGTGCCGCTGCCCCGGCTCGGCGGGCTGGCCGGGCACCGCGAGGAGAAGCCCGTGGCCGCGGCGGCCGACGGGCTGCCCTTCGGCTACGCCTCGCTGCTGGCGTGCGCCTGGGGCAGACCGAGCGAGGCGTTCGGCGCGGCGTACGCGCCCTTCGACGGCGCCCGCAGGGTCGCGCGGCTGCCGGGGCCGCCGTATCACTTCATGAGCCGGATCGTCTCGGTGGACGGGCCGCAGGGCGGGATGCGGGAGGACAGCGCCGTCGTCGCGGAGTACGACGTACCCGCGCGGGCCTGGTACTTCGAGCAGAGCGGCGGCCGTACGATGCCGTTCGCCGTCCTCATGGAGATCGCGCTGCAACCCTGCGGCTGGCTGGCCTCGTACGTGGGCAGCGCGCTGACCACCGGCACGGATCTGCTGTTCCGCAACCTCGACGGGACGGGGACGGTCAGCGGTGAGGTCACCCCGACGACGGGCACGGTCCGTACCCATGCCGTACTGACCCGTGTCTCCCGCGACGGGGACATGATCGTCGAGTCCTTCCGGGTGCGGTGCACGGCCGACGGCGCGCCGCTGTTCGAACTCTCCACGGTCTTCGGCTACTTCCCGCCGTCGGCCTTCGACGACCAGCCGGGCCTCGCGGTGCCGGCCGAGGACCGGGCCAGGATCGACGAGCCCGGCGGGCGCCCGGTCGATCTGGCCGGACGGCCCGCCCGGTACTTCGCCGGGGAACCACGGCTGCCGGGGCCGATGCTGCTGATGCTCGACCGGATCACCGGCTGCTGGCCGGACGGGGGCCGTGCGGGGCTCGGCCGGCTGCGGTCGGAGAAGGACGTGGTCCCGGACGAGTGGTTCTTCCGGGCGCACTTCTTCCAGGACCCGGTGCAACCGGGGTCGTTGGGCCTGGAGGCCATGTGCCAGCTGCTCCAGTACCACCTGCTCGAACGCGGCGCCGCCGACGGCGTCCCGCACCCCCGGTTCGAGCCGGTGCTGCCCGGCCGCGAGACGGTCTGGACGTACCGCGGCCAGATCACCCCGGCCAACCGGCTGATCCGGGTGGACCTGGACATCGTCGAGTCCGGTACGGACGCGCGGGGCCCGTACGCGGTGGCGGACGCGTCGCTGTGGGGTGACGACACGTGCATCTACCGGGTGCGCGGGCTGGGCATGCGCGTGGTCCCCGGCGCCGCTCCCGTACCCGGGTGACCGCCCGGGGAGGGTTCCGCACGCGTTTCACCGTACGGGCGGGCCGGTCCGCCCGGTGGGGAACTCCTGGGTGCCGAGTACCCGCAGCAGATCCAGCCGCTCGCGGGTCCCGGCGTCCGCCGGGGTGAGCACCAGCAGTTGCTGGCGCTGGTCGGGCGTGACCAGGGTCTCGCAGTCCATCAGCAGGCGGCCCACCCTCGGGTGCAGGAAGGTCTTGCGGTCGGCGCGCCGGACCGCCACCTCGTGCTCGGACCACAGCCGGCGGAAGTCGGCGCTCGCGGCCCGCAGCCGGTCGACGAGTCCGGCCACCGCGGGGTCACCGGCCCGGCGGCCGGCGGCCGCGCGCAGGTCGGCCACGAGCTTGCGGGCGTGGTGCTCCCGCTCCTCGGCCGGGCAGATGGCACGGGCGGCGGGATCGGTGAACCAGCGGTGCACGACATAGCGCCGGTCGCCGGAGAACGCGGTGTGGTCGCCCGTGAGCAGGACGGCCGTCCGGTTCTGGGCGAGGATCTCGCCCAGATCGGACAGGACGAGGGCCGGGGTGTCGCCGAGGAGGTCGAGCATGCGGATCAGGCCGGCGCGGGCCAGTCCTGCCACCCCGTCGGCGGGCGGCGGCTGGTGGCCGGCCAGGTGGAACAGATGGTCGCGCTCGTCGTCGGAGAGCCGCAGCGCCCGGGCCAGCGCGCCGAGCAGTTGGGGCGAGGGCTGGCTGCTGCGGCCCTGCTCGATGCGTACGACGTAGTCCACCGACATGCCGGCGAGCATGGCCACCTCTTCCCGGCGCAGGCCGGTGGTGCGGCGCCGGGGGCCGTCGGCGAGGCCGGCCTCCGCCGGGCGGATCGCCTCGCGGCGGCGGCGCAGGAAGTCGGCGAGCTGGTCACGTTCCATGGCCCCATGGTCCCTCGCGAGGGACCGGCCGATCCAGGGAGCGGCTCTCCCATGATGAACGCTCCGCTCCCGTCGGCGGCGGGGCGGGCGCAGGGTGGTGGCAGATCGACCACGAAGGAGAACACGATGCAGATGCGAACCCTGGGCAGCACCGGTCCGGCCGTTTCCGCGCTGGGCCTGGGCGCGATGAGCATGTCGGGCGCCTACGGCGCGGCCGACCGCGCGGAGAGTATCGCCACGGTGCACGCCGCGCTGGAGGCCGGCGTCACACTGATCGACACCGCCGACTTCTACGCGATGGGCCACAACGAGCTGTTGCTCGCGGAGGCGCTGCGCGGCCGGGACCGGGACAGCTACCGGCTGAGCGTCAAGTTCGGCATGCTGCGGGGGCCGGGGCCCGATTTCGGCGGGCATGACGGCCGTCCTGCGGCGGTGAAGAACTTCCTGGCCTACTCGCTGACCCGGCTGGGCACCGACCACGTCGACATCTACCGTCCCGCCCGGCTCGACCCCGCGGTGCCGATCGAGGAGACCGTGGGCGCGGTCAAGGAGTTGATCGACGCCGGGTACGTGCGCCACCTCGGCCTCTCGGAGGTCGACGCGGCGACGGTCCGCCGGGCGCACGCCGTGCACCCGGTGGCCGACCTGCAGATCGAGTACTCGCTGATCTCGCGGGCGGTCGAGGCGGAGGTCCTGCCGACGCTGCGGGAGCTGGGCATCGGACTGACCGCGTACGGCGTCCTCGGCCGCGGCCTCATCTCCGGGCACTGGTCCGCCGGCCGCGCCGCCGGCCCCGGCGACAGCCGCGGTTTCAGCCCCAGGTTCACGAGCGGGAACGTGGAACACAACCTCGGCCTCGTCGAGGCGCTGCGCACGGTCGCCGCGGCGAAGGGGTGCACGGTCGCGCAACTGGCCATCGCCTGGGTGGCCGCGCGGGGCGAGGGCATCGTGCCGCTGGTCGGCGCCCGTACCCGCGAGCGGCTGGCCGAGGCGTTGCCCGCGATGCGGCTGAGCCTCGCCGCGGACGACCTCGCCGAGATCGAGAAGGCGGTGCCGCCGGGCGCGGCGCGCGGCGACCGGTACCCGTCCGCGTTCATGTCGGGCCTCGGCGTGGGGAACTGACGCGGCCCGGTCCTGGAAGCGGCCCGGTCCCGGAAGCGGCCCGGTCCGGTCTCAGGCGGTGGTCCCTTCGGGCCCGTCGCTCTCTCCCTGCGCCGCCGGGGTACGGGGACCGTCCGCCGTCCCCATGCTCCGCAGCAGGTACGTGTCCATGATCCAGCCGTGCCGGGCCCGCGCGTCGGCCCGTACGGCGCGGATACGGTCCGACACCTCGCGCAGCGGCCCGGCGATCAGCAATTCGTCCGGTGTGCCGAGGTAGGCGCCCCAGTAGATCCAGACGTCGTCGCCCTCGACCTCGGTGAACGACGCGTGCGCGTCGAGCATGACGACGATGTCGCCGTGGTCGCCGTCGTCGCCCCGGCCGAGGTCGGGGAGGTGACGGGCCGGGGTGATGTGCACCGGCCTGCCCACCCGGTTGAGGGGGATACGGTGCCGGGCGGCGAGCGTGGAGACGCTGGTGATGCCCGGGATCACCTCGATCGCCGTGGAGACGGAGCCGCGGGCCTCGACGGCGGAGAGGATCCCGAGGGTGCTGTCGTAGAGCGACGGATCGCCCCAGACGAGAAAGGCGGCGGTCTCCCCCGGCCCCATCTCCTCGCGCAGGAGGCGTTCGAAGAGGTCCGCCCGGCGGTCGCGCCAGTCCTGGACGGCGGACCGGTAGGCGCCGTGGTCCATCGGGCGGCGGTCCCGGCCCGGGTCCGTCACCCGCACGACGCGGTACGGGCCCCGCGCGTGCTCCTCGATCATGGTGTGGCGGAGATCGGTCAGCGATTCCTTCTCCCGCCCCTTGCCGACGACGAAGAAGACATCGGCACGGCCCATGGCCTTCACGGCCTGGAGGGTCAGGTGGTCGGGGTCGCCCGCTCCGATGCCGATGACGAGGATCGCGCGCTGCTCCCTGCTCATGGGCGTCATGGGCCCAGTCTCCCAGGGCCGGTCCCACCGCGGGATCCGGCCCGGCAAACCACCATGAATCGATCCGGGCGCGCATCCGTCGACTTCGATCAATTTTCCTCTTGCACATACGCGACGGTCATGGAACGCGAAATTCGTCCATTGACATGATCAGAACCGGAGTCCAATGATGACTCCCGCCAGCCTCACGAACTGATCCACGTCTCCCGCACCTCGGTTGCCTCTCCCCCAACCACCGTTCACAGTTCGGCAGAAGGGCCGCCCTTGTCGGCAACGCGCGCATCCAGCCCCCGCCTCCTCCCGCCCGACACCCGCGATCACGCACTCCTCCCTCCGCTCTCCCCCGGGCAGCAGCGCCTGTGGACCCTGGCCCAGACGGACGGCACCGGCACCGCGTACAACGAGACGCTGGCGTTCTCCGTCGAGGGGCCGTTGGACAGGACCCTTCTCGCGCACGCGCTGGACATCGTTGTCACCCGGCACGAGACCCTGCGTACCCGGTTCGTCTCCGTGAACGGTGACGCCCGTCAGGAGGTGGGCCCCGCGGAGACGGGTTTCCCGCTGACCGTGGAGGACCTCAGCGGCGTCCCGGACCCGGAGGCCCGGGTCACCGACCGGCAACGCGAGGAGTGCGACACCCCGTTCGACCTGGCGCGCGGTCCACTGGCCCGGGGGCGGCTGATCATCCTGGGGGAATCCCGGTACACGCTGCTGCTGACCCTGCACCACGCGGTCTTCGACGGCCGGTCCATGGAGGTCCTGCTGCGGGAGCTGAGCGCCCACTACGGGGCGCTCACGCAGGGCGGGTCCGACCCGCTGCCGCCGCCGAGGACACGGTTCACCACCCTGTGCCGCAGGCAGCGCGAGTGGCTGGGCGGGCCCGGGGCCACCGCGCAGGCCGCGTTCTGGCGGACGTATCTGGACGGCGCGCCGGCCTCGCTCGATCTCCCCGCGGACAGGCCCCGCCCCGGGCGGCGGGGCGACGAGGGCGGCCGTGTCCCGGTGCGCCTCGGCCCAGGGCTGACGACCGCCCTGCGCGCGGTGGCCCGCCGGGAGAGGTGCACCCTGTTCACGGCTGTTCTCACCGGCTGGCACATCGTGCTGTCCCGGCTCTCCGGGGAGAGCGACACCGTCGTGGGCTTCCCGGTGGCGGGCCGGCGTGGCCGGGAGGCGTCCGAGCTGATCGGGTTCTTCGTCAACTCGCTTCCCCACCGGCTGGATCTGTCGGGGGAGCCGACCGGCGCCGAGGCGCTGGGCCGTGTCCGGGCCTCGCTCCGGGGTGCGCTCGACCACCAGGACCTGCCCTTCGAGCAGATCGTGGAGGCGGTGAACCCGCCGCGCAGCCTCGCGCACGGGCCGCTCTTCCAGACCATGCTGGCGTGGGGCACCTCCCAGAAGGGTCTGCTGCGTCTCGCCGGTACCCGGGTCGAACCGCTGACCATCCCCTTCGGGCCCGCGAAGTTCGACTACACCCTGTCGCTCCACGAGGAGGACGGCGGCGTCACCGGGCATCTGGACTACGCGCGCGACCTGTTCGACGACGAGACGGTCCGGCGGCACGCCCGCTACCTGACGCGCGTACTGGAGCAGTTGGCGGCCGACCCCGGGCGGTGCGTCGCGGACTTCGTCCTGCTCGACGAGCGGGAACACGAGGAGGTGCTGGCCCTGGGCCGGGGGCGGACCACCGGCCCGCCGGCCACCGGTCTGGTCGAGCGCTTCGAGCAGCAGGTCCGGGAGCGGCCGACCGCTCCCGCCGTGGCCGACGGGGAGACACGGCTCGACTACGCCACCCTCGACCGGCGTGCCAACCGGCTGGCCCACGCCCTCCTCGCCCGGGGCGTCCGCACCGGGGACGTGGTCGGGCTGCACTGCGGCCGCACGGTGGAACTGCTGGTGGGCATATGGGGCATCCTCAAGGCGGGTGCGGCCTACCTTCCGCTGGATCCCGGGCAACCGGGCGGCCGGCTGGCGGTGATCGTCGAGGAGGCGGCGCCCGCTCTGGTCCTGAGCGACGGCGCCGGCCCGTCCGCCTCCTGGCTGCCGCTGCGGCGGGTCGAGCAGGAGGGGGCGCGCGAGGACTCCCCCGGTACGGCGGTCCTGCCGTCCCATCTCGCCTACGTGATCTACACCTCGGGCTCGACGGGACGTCCCAAGGGGGTGGCGGTCCGGCACGGCAGTGTGGTCAACCTGCTGGACAACTGGCTGCACCACTACGGCGCGATCCCCGGGGAGGCGTCCTCGGTGTGGGCCAGCATCGGCTTCGACGCGTCCGTGCACGAGCTGTTCCTCCCGGTCACCACGGGTGCGGTCCTCCATCTGGTGCCGGAGGACCTGCGGGGCGACCCGGAACGGCTCATGGACTGGATGCGCGCGCACAGGATCGTGCATGCCTGGCTGCCGGCGTCGTACATCGTCTGGATCGACGAGAACCCGGAGGACCGGCTGCGGGGTCTGGCGCTGCGCCAGGTGGCGACCGGGGCGGAGCCCCTTCCGGAGGCGGCGCTGCACCGGATGCGGCAGGTGCTGCCGGGGCTGCGGATCTGCTACGTCTACGGTCCGACGGAAACCACCGTGTACAGCATCACGTACAACGAGCCGCACGGGCGGGAGCGCCGGTGCCCGATCGGCCGGCCCGTGGACAACACCCGTATAGAGCTGCTCGATCAGCGGCGCCTGCCGGTTCCGCGCGGGGTCACCGGCGAGGTGTACATCGGCGGGGCCGGGGTCGCCGACGGCTACCTCAACCGGCCCGACCTGACCGACGAGCGTTTCCTGCCGGACCCCCTGGTCCCGGGCGAACGGATCTACCGGACCGGTGATCTGGCGCGGCTGCTGCCCGACGGCAACTTCGAGTTCGTCGGCCGCGCCGACGACCAGGTCAAGCTCCGGGGATTCCGGATCGAGCCCGGGGAAGTGGCCGCGGCGCTGCGGGAGTTGCCCGGTGTGACGGAGGCGGCGGTGCTCGCCGACCGTACCGGGGCCGGTGAGAGTGTGCTGGTGGCCGGGGTGGGCCGGTCCGAGGGGCCGCCGCTGCCGCCGCACGAGTGGCGCGCCGCCCTCGCGGAGCGGCTGCCGGACTACATGATCCCGTCGCTGTTCGCCGAGTTCCCCCGGCTGCCGCTCAACCGCAGCGGCAAGCTGGACCGCCGGGCCGTGCTGGAACGGGCCCGTACGGCGCCGCCCTCCCAGGTCAACGTACGGGCGCCGCGTGACGGGGTGGAGATGTCGCTGTACCGGATCTGGCGGCAGGTGCTGCTGCATCCCGGCATCGGCGTCACCGACGACTTCTTCGCGGTCGGCGGCACCTCCCTCTCCGCCATCAAGGTCGCACACCTGATCCGTGAGCGGTTCGGCCGGGACCTGCCGATCCGCGACGTACTCGAACACCCCACGATCGAACGGCTGGCGGCGCACCTCCGCCGGGGAGCACCGGCGCGCGGCGACGATTCCTTGATCGAGTTCCGGGCCGGCGGCGGCGGCCGGCGGGTGGTGTGCGTCCATCCGGCCGGCGGAACCGCCTTCTGCTACCTGGAGCTGGCCACGGCGCTGCCGGACGGGATCGGCGTCCAGGGCGTCCAGGCCCGGGGGATCGAGCCCGGTGAGGAACCGCTGGCGTCGGTGGAGGCCATGGCGGAACACTACCTGGCACGCGTACGGCCCGCGCCGGACGAGGCCCTCGTCCTGTGCGGGCTCTCCTACGGTGGTCTGGTCGCGCACGAGATGGGGCGCCGGCTCGTACGAGCCGGTCACCACCGGACCGCCGTGGTCCTGCTCGACACCCACGGCACGGACGACGAGGCGAAGCGAGCCGCGTTCGCGCCGGTGGACGCGACCGAGTTCCGGGAGAAACTCGTCCGCTTCAACGGCATGTACCCCGGCATCGACGACGCCCAGATCGACCGGTACTTCCGGACCTACAACCGCAACCGCGCCGCGGCCGCCGCCTACACGCCACCGCCGACGACCGCCCCGCTGCTGCTCGTCCAGGCGGACGCGGAAGGCCGGGACGCCGCGGAACGGGCCGCGTCCGAGAAGGAGTTACGCCGCTTCTGGGAGGACCGGGCCCTGGGCGGCTTCCGGGTCGAGCGGGTGGCGGGCGGCCACTGGGACGTGCTGGAAGGGGAGCGGGTCCCCCGCATCGCCGAGCTCGTCACCGGCGAACTCGACCGGCTCGACAGCCGCGCCCGGGACACCCGGTGACCCCCGCGCCGTACGTCCGCTGAACCCTGCGACCGGCTCGGTCCTTTCCTCCCGCCGCGCCCCGCGCCCGTGGCGGGAACCGGCGGCACGGCCGTCGCACAGACCGGGACGACCGCCCGTCCGTCCTTCCCCGCATCCGCACCCCCGACCGGCAGGCCCCCACCACCGAGGAGAACGCGATGGAGCCCTACGAACTCACCGCTCTCGAAGCCGTCACCACCAGGCCGCCGAGGCCCTACGAGCACATCTCCGTGGCCTCCTTGACCCCGGTCATCGGCGCCGAGGTCAGCGGTGTGGACCTCTCCCGGCTCACCGAGGACGAACTGGCCGAGATCAGAACCGCGTTCCTCGACCACCATGTGCTGGTCTTCCGCGACCAGGAGATCACCGTCGAGGAACACAAGCGCTTCGCCGGCCGCTTCGGTGACCTGCGGCCGGTCAATCCGCCGCCGCCCGAGGGCGATCCCCACGTGCTGGAGATCAGGACCAGCCCGGCCGCCGCGAACGTCGCGGGCAACGCCTGGCACGCCGACGGAACGGCCGACCTCGAACCGTCCCTGGGCTCGATGCTGTACATCACCGAGACCCCGGAGGGCGGCAGCGGAGGCGACACGCTGTTCGCCAACATGCACCTGGCCTACGAGATGCTCTCCCCCACCATGCGCGGCCTGCTGGACGGCCTGACCGCCGTCCACGACGGTGCGCAGAGCTTCCGCGGCTACACCGTGCCCCCCGACTACGAGATCCCGGTGAACGAGCACCCGGTGGTGGTGCGGCACCCCGAGACCGACCGTCCCATCCTCTACGTCAACCAGGCCTACACCTCGCGCATCCCGCAGCTCTCCGCCGACGAGAGCCAGGCGCTGCTCGGCATGCTCTTCGCCCTCGTGCCCCAGCGCCCGATGCTCACCTGCCGGGTCCGCTGGACGCCGGGCACCCTGGTGTTCTGGGACAACCGCTGCGTGCAGCACCACGCGACGTACGACTACTACCCGCGCACCCGTTACGGCCGCCGGGTCGCGATCAACGGCGGTCCGCTGAAGGGCTGACCGTTCCGGGGGCCGCCGCCGGAGCCGGCCGACGACGACACCGCCTGGTCCGGGAGCCGGTACGGCCTCCCGGACCAGGCGGTGTCATACCTCCAGCGGCCGCCGTACCCCGTCGGTGGACTCCCGCACCACGAGCCGGTGCGGGGCCAGGTGGACCTCGAAGGGCAGCGGCTGCGCCGAGCCGATCCGCGCGGCCAGCGACTTCACCGCCAGCGCGGCGATCGCCGCCTTGTCCGGTATGACGGAGGTGAGGGACGGCGTGCTGTAGAGCGCCTCCTCGGAGCCGTCGATGCTCGCCACGGCGACCTCCGAGGGAATGCCCACCCCCGCCTCGTGCAACGCCCGCACGGCCCCCACCGCCAGCAGATCGCTGAAGCAGAAGACCGCGTCCGGGCGGGCGTCCGCCGGGAGCGCGAGCAGCGCGCGCATGGCCAGCAGGCCGCTCCGGCGGTCGAACTCCTTCACCGGCGGCGCCAGCCGCGGGTCGAAGGTCAGCCCGGCCTCGTGGAGCGCGCGCTGGAAGCCCTCCAGACGCTGTCTGCTGGTCGCGGCCGACTGGGTCTTCACCCCGACGGCGGCGATCCGGGTGCGGCCCAACCCGGCCAGGTGCGCGGTGACCTCGCGGGCCGCGGCGACGTTGTCGATCAGGACGTGGTCTGCGGTGACCTGGTCGCGTTCGTAGCTCCGTTCACCGAGCAGGACCAGGGGGAACGCGTCGGCGACGGAGGCGAGGTCGTCGAGCGGGACGTGCAGGGGCGAGAGGATCACACCGTCCAGCAGCGCCGCGCCGACGCCGGTCGTCAGGCGCAGTTCCTCCGCCGCGTCGCCCAGCGTCTCCTCGATGAGGACGGTCAGCCCCAGCCCCGCGGCCTCCGCCCGGACATGCTGGGCCAGCTCCGCGAAGTACGGGATCGCCAGGTCGGGCACGGAGAGGCCGATCAGTCCGCTGCGGCCGGTGCGCAGCCGCCGCGCCGACGGGTTCGGCCGGTAGCCGAGCTCGCCCACGGCGCGCAGCACCCGCTCCCGGGTGGCCTCGGAGACCCGTGGGGCGCCGCGTACAACGTTGGACACCGTTTTGATCGACACCCCCGCGCGAGCCGCCACGTCCTTGAGCGTCGCTGCTGCCACCGACCGGCCCCCTTCGCCGTTGTTCTCGCAGATCGCCGGTGTCTTCACGGCGGATCTCAGCGTATCCGACGGGCCGGATCGCCTGCTGACGAGGGGTTGACCCAGAACTTGCACGGCAGGTACAACGTTGGAACAGAAAGCGCTTACGGAGCTTTCGCCGACGCCGTCCGACCCCGTGTACGAGCCGCTCACGAGGGTCCATGAGCCACGGTCGGCCGCCCCACGAAAGGGTCCGCATGTCTCGCTCCACCACCCCGCTGCGCACGGCCGTGGTCGGCACCGGGGGTATCGCCCGCGGCAGTCATCTGCCCGCGCTGGAGAAGCTCGCCGCCGAGGGCGAGGTGGAGCTCGTCGCCGCGGTCGACGTCGACACGGCCGCGGTGCGGGCGTTCGCCGCCGCGTCCGGCATCCCGTACGCCTCCGCGGATCTCGACGCGATGCTCGCCGAGGTGCGCCCGGACCTGGTCGTACTCTGCACGCCGCCCGCCGTGCACCGGGAGCAGTCGGTGGCCGCGCTGCGGGCGGGCGCGTGGGTGTGGTGCGAGAAGCCGCCGTGCCCGTCGCTGGCCGACCACGACGCCGTCGGGGCGGCGGAGCCGGGCGGTGACGCGGACCCGTACGCCTCGATCGTCTTCCAGCACCGCTTCGGCTCGGGGGCCCGCCACATCCGCCGGCTGCTGCGCGAGGGCGCGTTCGGCCGGCCGCTGGTGGCCCACTGCCAGACCACCTGGTACCGGGACAGCGCCTACTACTCCGTACCGTGGCGCGGCCGTTGGGCCACCGAGGGCGGCGGGCCCGCCATGGGCCACGGCATCCACCAGACGGACCTGCTGCTGGACCTCATGGGGCCGTGGACCGAGGTGCGCGGCATGGCGGCCCGGCTGGTGCACGACGTGGAGACCGAGGATGTCTCCACCGCGCAGGTCCGCTTCGGCGGCGGCGCCCTCGCCACCGTCGTCAACAGCGTCCTCAGCCCCGACGAGACGAGCCGGATCCGGATCGACTGCGAGCGCGCCACGATCGAGCTGACCCATCTGTACGGCTACCGCAACGCGGACTGGCGCATCACCCCCGCGCCCGGCGTCCCCGAGGAGACCGCGGCCGCCTGGCGCGACTTCGGCGCCGACGTGCCGAGTTCACACCTGGCCCAGCTCCGGGTGCTGATCGCCGACATCCGGGCCGGGCGGCGCCACTCCACCAGCGGCCCGGGCGGCCGGCGGACGCTGGAGTTCATCACCGCCCTCTACAAGTCCGCGTTCACCGACGCCCCCGTCCGCGCGGGCGAGATCGGCCCCGGCGACCCCTACTACACCGCACTGCACGGCGGCGCCCCGGGCTGGGCACCGGCCGGCCCCCGCGAGGAGGAGGACCGCGCATGACCCTCACCCTGACCCACGCCCACGGCGACCGTGTCACCGTCGCCCACGAGGCCACCGGCACCGAGCTGTTCGCGTACGTCTACCGTCCCGAAGCGGCGTGGGAGGCTCCCAAGCCCTATCTGCACCCCGTCCGCACCCTCGCCGGCGCCGTGGTCACCGACTACCGCCCCAACGACCACCGGTGGCACAAGGGGCTCCAGCTCACGGCCTCCCACCTCTCCGGGCAGAACCTGTGGGGCGGCAACACCTATGTGCACGGCGAGGGGTATGTCGCGCTGCCCGAGCGGATCGGCTCCATGGCGCACACCGCCTTCGAGGAGGTCTCCGCCACCGGCGACCGCGCCGTCCTCGCCGAGCGGCTGAGCTGGCACCCCCACGACGGCGAACTGTGGGCCGAGGAGGAACGCCGCATCGAGGTCGGCGGCGTGGACCCGGAGGCCGGAAGCTGGTCCCTGACCTGGACCTCCGCCGTGACCAACCGGCGCACCGAGCCGCTGCGCTTCGGCAGCCCCACCACCCATGGCCGCCCCGCCGCCGGATACACCGGGCTGTTCTGGCGCGGCCCGCGCGCCTTCCGTGACGGCCGTGTCTTCACCGCCGGGGCGGACGGCGGCGACCTGATGGGTGCCCAGGCCCCCTGGCTGGCGTACGTGGGCGAGCACGACGGGCGCGACGGCCACGCCACGGTGGTCTTCGAGCACGCCCCGGGCAACGACCACGCGGGCGAGAAGGGCACGCACCCGGCGCACTGGTTCGTACGCAGCGACCCGTTCGCCGCGGTCGCGCCGTCCTGGGCGTTCCACGAGGAGTTGGTCCTCGACCCCGGCGACACCCTCACCCGCGGCTACCGCGTGCACGTCGCCGACGGCGCCTGGGACCGGGAGCGGGTCGCCGCACACGTGGCGGGGCTCGGGTGGTGAGCGCGACGTACGACGGGTTCCCGGCGGCGGTCGGCGTGTCCCGGCTGCGCGTGTACGACTGGCCCACCGTCGACGGCCGGCCGGGCGGCGGCACTCCGCATCTGCACCTCACCTGCAGCGAGGGGTACGTGGTCACGGCGGGCCGCGGCGCCGTGCAGACGCTGACCACCTCGGGCTACCGGGAGACGCCCCTGGAGCCGGGGGTCGTTGCCTGGTTCACCCCCGGCACGATCCACCGACTGGTCGCCGAGAACGCAGAGGACACTGAGGCCGGCCTGGAGATCACCGTCGTGATGCAGAACAGCGGTCTGCCGGAGGCGGGCGACGCGGTCCTCACCCTGCCGCAGGACCGTCTCACCGACCCCGCGGTGTACGCCGAGGCGGTCCGTATCCCTTCGGACGTACCCGAGGCCGAGCAGGCGGAGGCGGCCCGCGCCCGGCGCGACCTGGCCACCCGGCGCTTCCTCGAACTGCGCGAGGCCACCGCGGCCGGTGATCCGGAGCCGCTGGCGGCCTTCCAGCGGGCGGCCGCCGCGCTGGTACGGCCCCGGCTGGACGGGTGGGAGGAGCGCTGGCGCGACGGCGCGGGCGCCGCCGCGGCAGCCACACAGCGCCAGTTGGGCGCCCTGCGCGAGCGGGACGGCCGGCATCTGGCCGAGGCCCGCGTCGCCGCGACCGGGCCCGCCGCCCGCGGCCGCTTCGGCATGTGCGGCCGCCTGGACGTCTACCCCGGCATCTGAGCCCGCCCCCGGTCCGCGGGGGTGCCGCCACCCCACCCCGGCATCCCCTCGGTCCCCGCCCTTCTCCTCCACCGCCCCGCTCTCCCGGAAGGTCGCCCCCTCATGCCCGAACCACCGGTGCGCGAAGCCCCGTTGCCCGACCCGCCCGTGCCCGGCCCCCCGCACGGCCGCCCCCGGTCGCCGAGCCGCCGCGCGGTACTGACCGTGGCGGCCGCCGGTGCCAGTGCCGCCCTGGCCTCCACGCTCTCCGCGTGTTCCGCCGCCGGCGGCTCGTCGCGCGGGGTCACCCTCACGTTCTCCTGGTGGGGCAACGACGACCGCGCCGCCCGCACCGAGAAGGCCGTACGGCTCTTCGAGAAGGAGAACCCCGGCATCACCGTCCGCACCTCGAACGGGGACTTCGGCGCGTACATGCAGAAGCTGGCGACCCAGGCGGCCGGCGGCGGCATCCCCGACGTGGCCCAGCTCGACTACCGGCAGATCTCCCAGTACGCGGGCGGCGGCGCGCTGCTGCGCCTGGACGAGATCCTGAGCGGCGGCGCGATCCGCACCGCGGAGATGGACCGGGAGTTCCTGCGCACGGGAACCTACGAGGAGCGCCAGTTCGCGCTGCCCATGGGCCGCGGCATCACCGGTTACGCCTACGACGCCGCCCTCTACCGCAAGGCCGGGATCCGCACCCCCCGGCCGAGCTGGACCTGGCAGGAGTGGGCGGACGCCAACCGGCGGATCACCGCACTGAAACTCAAGAGTCCCGACGGGCGCCCCTTCACCGGCGCCAACGACAACGGCCCCAACGAGGACATCTTCGAGACATGGCTGCGCAGCCGCGGCGGACGGCTCTACGCGAGCCAGACCGAACTCGGCTTCACCGAGGACGACCTCACCGAGTTCTGGACGTTCTGCGACGACCTCCGCAGGGCGGGCACGGTCGCCGGGTCCAAGGACACCGTCCAGGCCCACAGCATCGAGACCAGCCCCATGGGCCGGGGTCTGGCCGCGGCGGACTTCACCTGGGACGCGCCGTTCCCCGGGTACGTCGGCCTCCTCGGCGGGGACATCCGCTTCGCACCCGTCCCCACGACCGGCGGCCGCGCGGGCTCGTACTTCAAGGCCACGATGCTCCTGGGCATCGGAGCGGGCACCGAGCACCCCGAGGAGGCGGCCAGGCTGGTCGACTTCCTCCTCAACGACGTGCGGGCGGGCGACATCCTCGGCTTCAGCCGCTCCACCCCGCCCAACCGGGTGATCGCCGCCCGGGTCGCCAAGACCCTGACGGGACCGGAGAAGGAGATCTACCAGTACGCGCGGATGATGGAGAAGTACGGCCTGGCCGCCCCGCCGACGGCGCCCCCGCGCGGCGACGTCCCGATCCAGACCGCCTTCACCCGCACCTACCAGCGCGTGCTCTACGACCTGGCCACCCCCCGGCAGGCGGCGCGCGAACTCCTCGACGAGGCCGACCGGGAGCTGAGGCCATGAGCACGGTGTCGACCAGGGCGCCCGCGCCCGCCGAGCGGAAGGCGGACGGGCCACGGCCGGCCCGGCGGCGGGCCGGGGTCCGCGAGAAGCAGTGGCCGGCGTACGTGTTCCTGTCACCGTGGCTGCTCGGCGCGGGCGTACTGACGCTGGTGCCGATGGTCGCGTCCCTGTACCTGTCGTTCACGGACTACAACCTCTTCGATCCGCCGCAGTGGGTGGGTCTGCGCAACTACACGGAGATGCTCACCGAGGATCCCCGCTACTGGCGGTCGGTCGGCACCACCATGCTGTTCGTCGTGGTGGCCGTCCCGCTGAAGCTGGGGCTCGCGCTGGGTGTGGCGATGCTGCTGAGGAGTCTCGGCTCGGGCCGCGGTTTCTACCGCTCCGCCTTCTACGCGCCCTCCCTGCTCGGCGCGAGCATGTCGATCGCCCTGGTGTGGAAGGCGCTCTTCAACGACGGCGGCACGGTCGCCGAGGTCCTGGGCTGGGTCGGCATCGACACCGGCGGCTGGGTCGGCGACCCCTATCTCGCGGTGTACGCGGTGGTGCTGCTGACGGTCTGGCAGTTCGGGGCGCCGATGGTGATCTTCCTGGCGGGGCTCCAGCAGATCCCGTCCGACCTGTACGAGGCTGCGGCGCTCGACGGCGCGGGCCGCTGGCGGCAGTTCGTCTCGGTGACGGTGCCGATGCTCTCCCCCGTGGTCTTCTTCAACCTGGTGCTGGAGATCATCAACTCCTTCCAGGTCTTCACCCCGGCCTTCGCCATCAGCGGCGGCAACGGCGGCCCCGCCGACTCCACGATGTTCTACACGCTCTACCTGTACGAACGCGGCTTCACCGCCTCGCACATGGGGTACGCGGCGGCGATGGCCTGGCTGCTGCTGATCGCCATCGGCGCGATCACCCTGATCCTGTTCCGGACCTCCCGGTCCTGGGTCTTCTACGCGGACGAGGAGGGACGGTGACTTCGGTGACTTCGGTGACTTCGGTGAACACGGTCGACCCGGCTCGCACGGCGGGCATCGCCACGAAGCGGTGGCTGCCGCACGCGGTCGCCGCCGCCTGCCTGCTTCTGCTGCTGTACCCGCTGGCCTGGCTGCTGGCCACCTCGCTGAAGCCGGCCGACGAGGTGGTGACCAGCCTCGACCTGTGGCCCGGCCGTCTGGAGTGGTCGAACTACACCACCGCCTTCGAAGGCGTCTCCGGCATCTCCGTCGGCCGGCTGCTCGGCAACACCCTGCTGATCGCCGGGGGCGCCGTCCTCGGCAATGTGCTGTCCTGCTCGCTGGCCGCCTACGCCTTCGCCCGGCTGCGGTTCCGCATGCGCACCGGGATGTTCGCCTTCATGGTGGCGACGCTGATGCTGCCGCACCATGTCGTGCTGATCCCGCAGTACATCATGTTCAACCAGCTCGGTCTGGTGGACACGTACTGGCCGCTGGTCCTGCCGAAGTTCCTGGCCACGGAGGCGTTCTTCGTCTTCCTCATCGTGCAGTTCATGCGCGGGCTGCCGCGTGAGCTGGAGGAGTCCGCCCGCATCGACGGGTGCGGGCCCTTCCGCACCTACTGGTCGATCACGCTGCCGCTGAGCCGGCCCGCCCTGATCACCACGGCCATCTTCACCTTCATCTGGACGTGGAACGACTTCTTCACGCAGATGATCTATCTCTTCGCCCCGGAGAACTTCACCATCACCCTGGCGCTGCGCAGCTTCGTCGACCAGTCCAGCACCTCCGCGTACGGGCCCATGTTCGCCATGTCGGTGATCTCCGTGCTGCCGATCGTGCTGTTCTTCTTCGTCTTCCAGCGCTATCTGGTGCAGGGCATGGCCACCTCCGGACTGAAGGGCTGAGCCGCCATGCCCCACACACCCGTCGCGGTCCACCGCGAGCGCAAGGAGCCCGGCGAGATTTTCGGTTCCGGCTTCTCCCTCTTCGCCGACATGCTGCTGGTGGGCCTGCTCACCGGCATCGCCTGTCTGCCGGTCGTCACCGCTCCGGCGGCGTTCGCCGCGGCGTCGGCGTGCCTCCGGCAGGCCGCGGGCGGCGGAGCCACGGTCACATCGGGTACGTACGCCCGCGCGTTGCGGGCCCGCCTGTCGGTCGGCAGTCTCTCCGCCGGGCTGGCGCTGCCGCTGCTGGTCGTGGTCCTGCTGGCCGATGCCGCCGTGGCGCGCAGCGCGCTGCCCGGGGCGGGGGTCGTGGCGCCCGCGCTGGCCCTGCTCGCGCTGGGGGCCGCGGTCGTGGGACTGCGCGCCACGGCGCTGGACGCCCCGCACCGGCTCTCCGTCCGCGAGGGGCTGGTCCGCTCGGTCGCCGATCCGCGGGGCAGCCTGCTGCTGGCCGGGGCCGTACTGCTGACGGCGCTCCTCGCGTGGTCCATTCCGCTGCTGGTCCCGCTGCTGCCCGGACCGCTCGCGTTCGCCGCGACCGCCGTGGAGCTGCGCTCCCCGCACGGCTGAGCCTCCCCTCTCCCCCGCCACACCACCGGAGTTCCCATGCCCCACACCCACCTGGACGCGGCCGGACACCCGAGGCCGCAGCTCGTCCGCGACCCGGACTGGCGTGACCTGAGCGGTCCCTGGCAGTTCGCCCACGACGACGCGGGCACCGGCCGGTCGGAGCGCTGGATGGACCCGGCCGTCACCGAGCCCTTCACCCGCACCATCACCGTGCCCTACCCGCCCGAGTCCAAGGCGTCGGGCGTCCAGGACACCGGCTTCCACCCGGTGCTCTGGTACCGGCGCACCATCGACGTGCCCCGGCCCGCCGCGGGCCGGCGGCTCCTGCTGCACTTCGGGGCGGTCGACCACCGGGCCGAGGTCTGGCTGAACGGCCGTCAGGTGGGCCGCCACGAGGGCGGACACACCGGCTTCACCTGCGATCTCACCGAGGCCGTCGACGGCGACGGAGAGCAGGTGGTCGTGGTCCGGGCCGAGGACCAGCCGCTGGACGCCGCGCAGCCCCGGGGCAAGCAGGACTGGCGGCGCGACCCGCATGTCATCTGGTACCACCGCACTTCCGGGATCTGGCAGCCGGTCTGGCTGGAGGAGGTCCCGGAGGACCGTCTGACGGTCCTGCACTGGACCCCCGACGTCGCGCACGCCCGCGTACGGTGCCGCATGCGTCTGGCCCGGTGGCCGCTGCGCCCTCTGCGGGCGACGGTGCGCCTGGCGCTGGGCGGGCGCCTGCTCGCCGAACAGAGCGTCCTGGTCGACGGCGAGGAGGCGGCGTTCGACGTCTCGGTACCCGCGCTGCGCCACGCGCAGGACCTCGACGGTCTGCTCTGGAGCCCCGAGCACCCGAACCTGGTCGACGCCACGGTCGTGCTGAGCGAGACGGCGGACGACACCCCCGTCGACCGCGTCTCCTCCTACCTCGGCCTGCGTGACATCGGCTGGGGCGAGGGGGCCTTCCTCCTCAACCACAAGCCGTACTTCCTGCGTTTCGCGCTCCAGCAGGGCTACTGGCCGGCGTCGCACCTCGCCGCCTCGGCCGATGAGCTGCGCCGCGACGCCGAACTGGCCAAGGAGATCGGGCTGAACGGACTGCGCGTCCACCAGAAGATCGAGGATCCCCGCTTCCTGTACTGGGCCGACCGGCTCGGGCTGATGCTGTGGGAGGAGATGCCGTCCGCGTACGCCTTCGGAACGCGGACCGTCGAGCGGGTCGTCGGCGAATGGACCGAGGCGATCTCCCGCGACCTCAGCCATCCCTCGATCGTCGCCTGGGTGCCGGTCAACGAGTCCTGGTCGGTCCCGAACCCGGCGCTCGTCCCGGAGCAGCGCCACTTCATGGACGGCCTGTACCACCTGACCAAGGCCCTCGACCCGGCGCGCCCCGCCGTCTCCAACGACGGCTGGGAGATCTCCGCCGCCGACATCTGGGGCGTGCACGACTACACCCAGCAGGCGCGGGTGCTGCGCGAGCGGTACGGCCACGCCTCGCTGCGGCGCGGCGAGTTCCCCGAGCCGTGGCCGGGCGCCAGGCGTCTCCTCCTCGACGGCGTGCACCACCAGGGCCAGCCGGTCGTGCTGAGCGAGTTCGGCGGGGCGACCTTCGAGCCGGCCGAGGGCGCCCAGTGGTTCGGCTACGACACCGTGGCCACGGAGCGGGAATTCACCGACCGGCTGGCCGCCCTGGTGGGCGCCGCCGTCGACTCGGGCCTCGCCGGGTACTGCTACACCCAGTTCACCGACACGGAACAGGAGGTGAACGGCCTGTTCACGGCGGACCGGCGGCCGAAGGTCCCGGTGCCCGAGCTGCGCGCCGTCCTCACCCGGACACGCCCCCGGTGACCCGGGGCGGAGATCCGGCGGCGGCAACCGGTCGCCCGGAGCCGTCGGGGTGCGCCAGGCCCAGGTGGTCGCGGAGCGTGGTGCCCTCGTACTCCGTGCGGTACACGCCGCGTTCCTGGAGCAGCGGGACGACCCGGTCGGCGAAGGAATCGAGGCCGCCCGGGGTGATGTGCGGGACGAGGATGAAGCCGTCGGCGGCGTCGGCCTGCACGAAGTCGTTGATGGTCCGGGCGACGGTGGCCGGGGAGCCGACGAAGTTCTGCCGGTTGCCGGTCTCGATGACGAGATCCCGGATCGACCACTTGTTGGCGGCGGCGCGCTCGCGCCAGTCGCGGGCCGTGGCCAGCGGGTCGCGGTACATCCGTACCTGGGCGCGGCCGCGGGCGACGGTGTGCTCGCCGAGGTCGGGGTCGATGTCGGGGAGCGGGCCGTCCGGGTCGTACGCGGACAGGTCCCGGTTCCAGACGAACTCCAGGTGCTTGATGGCCGTGGCCCCGCTCACCTGCAAACGGCGTACCTCACGGGCCTGTTCCTCCGCCTCCGCGTCGGTGTCGCCGAGTACGAAGCTCGCGGCGGGCAGGATCAGCAGCTGGTCGGCGCCCCGGCCGTACCGGGGCAGGCGGCCCTTGACGTCGGAGTAGAACGCCTGGCCTTCCGCGAGGGCGGCGTACCGGCTGAAGATGGCGTCGGCGCTCGACGCGGCGAACTCGCGTCCCTCGTCGGAGTCCCCGGCCTGGAAGATGACCGGGCGGCCCTGCGGGCTGCGCGGGACGTTGAACTGCCCCTGGATGTCGAAGTGCCGGCCCCGGTGCACGAAGGCTCCGGCGCGTGCGTCCCGCAGGAACGTGCCGGTCTCCCGGTCGGCGACGATCTCGTCCCCGTGCCAGGAGTCGAAGAGTTCGTTCGCGGTGGCCAGGAACTCCTTGGCGCGCGCGTAGCGCTCCTCCTGCGGGAGGAAGCCGCCGCGCCGGAAGTTCTCTCCGGTGAACGCGTCCCAGGAGGTGACCACGTTCCAGGCGGCCCGGCCGCCCGAGAGGTGGTCGAGGCTGGCGAACTGGCGGGCCACCTCGTAGGGCTCGTTGAAGGTGGAGTTGATGGTGCCGGTCAGGCCGAGGTGTTCGGTGACGGCGGCCAGCGCGGCGAGGACGGTGAAGGTGTCGGGTCGGCCGACGACGTCCAAGTCGTATATTTTTCCGCCCTGTTCACGCAGCCGAAGCCCCTCGGCGAGGAACAGGAAGTCGAACTTGGCGCGTTCGGCGGTCCGCGCGAAGTGCGCGAAGGAGCTGAACTCGATATGGCTGTCGGCCTCGGGGGCGCTCCACACGGTGGTGTTGTTGACGCCGGGGAAGTGGGCCGCGAGGTGGATCTGCTTGAGCGGTTGGCTCACGGTAGGAGGCTCCTTCGGGCTCAGACGGCCGGGGCGGCGGCGTAGCGGTTGGCGGGGCGGGAGAGGCCGAGCAGCCCGCGCAGGGTGCCGGCCTCGTACGCGCGGCGGAAGGCGCCCCGGCGCTGGAGTTCGGGGACCAGGCCCCGGGTGATCGCCGGGAGGTCGTGCCCGGCGACGGCGGGACGCAGCCGGAAGCCGGACAGCCCCGACGACTGCAGTTCCTGGAGCAGATCGGCGAGCCCGGCGGGGGTTCCGGTGAAGACCGGGGCGTCGCCGGTGTACGGCTGTCCCGCGAGGGCGTCCAGGCGCTCCCGGCGGGCCACGGCCTCGGCGGGATCGTCGTCGAGGAAGACCAGCAGGTCGCCGAAGACGTGCAGGGGTTCGCCGGCGCGGCCCGCCGCCGACTGCTCGGCGCGGATCTCCTCGACGACGGCGCGGGCCTGAGCGGCGTCGTACGGGGTGACGTAGCCGATGTCGGTGGCCCGGGCCACCAGCCGGTAGGGGATGGTGGCGTGGGCGAGGGCGCTGACGATCGGCTGACCCTGGGGCGGGCGGGGGGTGATCGAGGGGCCCTTGACGGCGAAGTGCCTGCCCTCGAAGTCGATGTAGTGGAGTTTGTCGCGGTCGATGAAGCGGCCGGTGGCGGCGTCCCGGATCTCCGCGTCGTCCTCCCAGCTGTCCCAGAGCCGGCGCACGACCTCGACGTGGTCGGCGGCCTCGTCGAAGGCGTCGGACAGGGCTTCGTGCCCGGCAGGCGTGGCGTACTCCTCGCCGTGGAGCGGCGGGACCGTACGGCGTCCGAAGTGCGCGGCCTCGTTCCGGCGTGCCGAGATCTGTACGCGCAGGCCGGCGCGGCCGGTGCTCACGTAGTCGAGGGTGGCGATCGCCTTGGAGATGTGGAACGGCTCGGTGTGGGTGGCCACGACCGTCGGCACCACACCGATGTGGCGGGTCAGCGGGGCGACCCGCGCGGCGATGAGGACAGCGTCCAGACGGCCGCGTACCTGGTCGGTGCGGCCGTCGGGTTCGGTGAGGGACGAGGACTGGAGGCCGAGGGCGTCCTCGATGGTCACGAAGTCGAGCAGGCCGTGCTCGGCCTCGGTGACGAGGTCGGTCCAGTAGGCGGGGTCCAGCAGTTCGCGGGGGCGGGAGACCGGCTCGCGCCAGGCGGCCGGGTGCCAGCCGGCGCCGTCGAGGGCGACGGCGAGGTGCAGCGGCGAGGGTGACGAGGACATCGGGAGACGCCTTCCTGATCAGCCGTACGGGGAGCCGGTCCCCGTACGAGGGGTGCGGCTGCGAGGGCAACAGGTCAGGGGCGACAGAGCGCGCCGGCCACGCGGAGCAGGTCGATGTGCGTCCGGGAGTACAGGTGCAGACGGCGGGGCGGGGCCGGGTCCACGGCGCGGTGACGGGACACGGGACGCATGTGCCTCACCTCCACCTTTCCGGCCCGGCGGCCCCGGAGGCCCGGCCGGCCTCACGCTCGCGGCTGTCCTGGGGCGCGCCGCTCACTCCTCGGTGCGCCGCTCACCGGTCAGCAGGCGCAACAACGCGGCTGTGGCTTTCATTCCGCTGTCCGGCTTCTTCTCCGTCCCGGTCCGCGGCAGCGGTGGTCGTCGGGGACGGGGAGAACCGTCAGTCGTGGCAGAGGGCGGGACAGTGGCGGAGGGCGGGACAACGGGCCGGACACAGCGCGCTGTTGACGCCCGACAGGCCGACGGAGCGGTCCGCGCGGAGCGGGACACGGCGCGGGTGCCGGTGTGCGGCCGTCCTGTCAGCTCCGTACATCGCTGTCACCACCGCTTCTCCGGCCCTGGGGGCTCCCGTTGTGCGCCGCACGGTAGGCACCTCCCGAAAAGAATGTCAACGCGGGTGACCATCAGGTGAGACCGCGCACCCGGCTTCCTTGACGCCGTCACCGAGGGCACCGAGACTGATGTGGACGGTCACGATTGTCAGCGCCCACGGCGCGGGTTCCGCCCGCTCGTGTGGTCATCGGCCCCGGCCCGCCGACAGGCAACCCTTCCACCGCGACGGGGTGCTCCGGGTGACGACCGGGTTCCGCCGACGCGGCGGGGCAAGCGCGGTCCCGCGTCTCGCGGGCCCCGGAGGTGAGACGGGTGGCAATGCCGAGGAACGGCTTGACGAGGCGCCTGCACATCGACCTGTTGCGTGTCTCCAGCGCTTACTGATCCGCCGCCGGTCCGTGCGATCCGGACCGGTGCGAGAAGCGCAGTCGCTCCGCATCCGGCCGCCGGTGCCCACCAGGCGGCGGTGGCCTCCTCGTTCCCCAAAGGGAGAGTCATGCCCGAGACAACTTTGCGCAGCCCCGGCACGGCCGTGTCCGGCGGTCGTCCCCCGGCTCCTTCCGCGTCGGCACTTCCCGCGCCGGCCCTTCGCCCCGGGGTGGCCGCGGCCTCCCCCCGGCCGTACCGTTTCCACAGCCGGATCGGCGTCGGCCTGGCCGGGGGCTTCTACCCGGCACCGCACCGCTACGATCTCTACCTCTCCGCGGGGTGTCCCCGCTCGCTGCGTGTCTCGATCACCCTCGACCTGCTCGGCCTCGGCGGGTCGGTCGCCACCACGCTCCTGACCCGTCCCGCCGGGACGCCCGAGGCCTTCGCCTCGTTGCGCGGCGCGTACGAGGCCACGGTGCACCACTACGACGGGCCGCTGACCGTGCCCGCGCTGCGCGACCGCTGGAGCGGACGCATCGTCAGCAACGAGACCCCGGCCATTCTCCGCGACCTCGGGGGCCTGCTCCCCGGCGACGACGGAGCCCGTCACCGCGCTCTCAACCCGCCGGCCCTCGTCCCGGAGATCGACGCGCTGCGCGACCTGCTGGACCGGGACGTCACCCCGGCCGGACCGCCCTCGGAACGGTCGGCGGCACTCGGCCTGCTGGACCGTCGGCTCGCCTCGGGCACCCACGCGTTGGGCGACACGCTCACGGCCGCGGACGTGGACCTGTGGGTGGCGCTCGTCCACCTCGGCCCGGCCGGCACCCTCTGCTCGTACCCCCGGCTCGGGGCGTACGTACGCCGCCTCGGCGCTCATCCCGCCTTCCGGGACAGGACCGGGGCGGTGTCCGACGCGGCGTGAGGGCGGGCGCGGCGCCGCGCCGGCCGTCGTGCCGTCCACGGCGGTCAGCGCAGCCTGGGCAGCAGTTGGTCGCCGACCCGGGCGGTCTCCTGCTGGTACGGGGTGTCGGAGAGGACGAAGTGGGTGACGCCCAGGGCGCGGTAGTTGTCCAGCGCCGTGGCCACGTCTGCGGCGGAGCCGACCAGCCAGGTGGTCGCCGCTCCTTTGCCGCCGACGGTGCCGGGGGCGGTGTACAGGCAGGTGTCGAGGACCTCGCCCCGTGCCGCGAGGTCGAGAAGCCTCTGCTGTCCCGCGGCGGTCCTGCCGTTCTCCGTCCAGGCGGTCTCCCCCGCGCTCCGGGCCGTCCGCGCGACCTTCTCCTCGGCGGCCCGCCAGGCCTCCTCCGTGGTGTCGCGCACCACCGTGGTGATCCGCAGGCCGAACTGGAGAGGCCGGTGCCTGCGGCCCACCTCCTCGCTCAACGCCTTCAGCCTCGCGATGCGTTCGGCGACGCCGTCGAGTGGTTCGCCCCAGAAGAGCTGCACGTCCGCCTCCGCCGCCGACACCCGTTCGGCGGCCTCGGAGGCGCCGCCGAAGTAGAGCGTGGGATGGGCCCGGGTGCCGGTGGCGTACGGACGGGGCGCGACCGTGGACCGGCCGACCCGGAAGTACGCACCGTCGAACGTCACGTCCTCCTCGGTCCACAGGCGCCGTACGAGATGGAGGAACTCCCGGGTGCGGGCGTACCGCCCCGCGGGGTCACTGTGCGGGTCACCGTAGGCGGCGGGCTGGTCGACCCCGCTGACGATGTTGACCAGCACCCGGCCGCGGCTGAGCTGGTCGAGTGTGGCCGCCGCGGCGGCGAAGTGGGCCGGCTGCCAGTATCCGGGGCGGACCGCGATCAGGGGTTTGAAGGTCTCGGTCCTGGCGGCGAGCGCGGTGGCCAGGGTGAAGGTGTCCGGCCGCCCCCACCCGGTGCCCAGGAGCGCGCCGCCCCATCCGTGCGCCTCCGCCGTCCTGGCCAGGTCGGAGGAGTACTCGACGGAACCCCAGCCGGTCGCCCTGTCGTCGCCGCGGTGGCCCGGTTCGACGGTGTTGGGGATGTACCAGAGGAATTCCGGGCTCATGATGACTCCGATCTCTGCTCGGCCGGCACCGCGGAGCTGCGGGCACGGCCCGGTGAGGGACTCGGGACGCCGGAGGAGGGGCGGGGCGGTGGCGGCCTCGTCGGCCGGGGTGTACGCGGCGCGCGGCGCTCAGCAACGCGAACCGGTCACCGCTCCACGGCCGTGCCGGCCCCGGACGTCGGAGGGTGAGGTGGCGTGGCGCGAGGTGGACCGGAGGGTCAACACCGCGCGCTGGACACGCGGACGAGGTCGACACAGCGCTCGCGGGTGAGCAGCGGGACCTCATACATGTGAGGGAGTCTCCGCGCGATCGTTCGGAATGTCAACGCGCCCCCTTGGCCTCGCCCCACGGGAACGAGGCCCGTCGCCTCTGTTCCCGTCGCGAGCGGCGGACGACGACCGGGCGGCGGACGACGGCACGGTCCGCCCGGCCTCCGGGTCAGCGATCCGCCGAGTGGAACACCTCGACGTTCAGGCGGCTGCGGTCGCCGCGATGGAAACCGGTGAACCGTTCTATCGGCCGGCCGGCCTGGTCGAAGGAGACGCTCCGCATCACCAGGACCGCCGCTCCCGGCGCGCAGTCGAGGGCCGACGCGACCGTCTCGTTCGCCACGTCCGCCTCCACCGACCGCCGGGCGCGCTCGAACCGGATTCCGAACCGCCGTTCCAGGACACCGAAGAGCGAGACGTCCTCCAGCTCGATGTCGAGCAGCGGCTGCCCGACGTCGACGGGGAGGAAGGTGCGGGTGAAGGCCCACGGAACGCCGTCCACCTCACGGACGCGCTGTATCTCGACGACATCCGCCCCTTCGGCCACGGCGAGATCACGCGCGACCTGCGGTGTGGCGGCGACGATGCCGCGGAACAGCGTACGGGAGTGCTGCTCACCCGCGTTGCTCTGGATGTCCTCGAACGTGCCGATCAGCGCGCCGCCGAACCCGTGCGACGTCCGCGGGTCGCCGACGAATGTGCCGCGGCCCTTCTCCCTGCGGACCACGCCCTCATGTTCGAGCTCCAGGAGCGCCTGGCGCACCACGGTGCGGGACACCTGATACCTGTCGCAGAGTTCGTGGTCCCCGGGCAGGCGGTCACCGGGTTCCAGGCCTCGTGCCGCGATGTCCTCCCGCAGCAGTCGCTTCAGCTGCGAGTAGAACGGTACGTCCGAGCGCCGGTCGATCGACGATGAAATGGTCATGGGTTCCCTGGTTGTGGTGAGCCGGGCCAGGCGAAGGCTTCGGGCAGTCTCGATCTCCCCGCTCATCTCTCCGCATCCCCTTGCCTGTTGAGAGCACCCGCTGCCCGCTGGGACCAGATCCTAGCCCGGCTCGGGAGCCGATCTCCTCCGGGACAAGTGCTTGACATCCTGTAATGACAGGATACACGATGTGCCCCGAGCAGGGAGTACTCGATCAACGGAGCGAAGATGGCAATGATGCCTCGGACCCGGATCTTCATGGGCGTGGTCGCCGCAGCGGTTCTCACCCTCGCGGGCACGACCGCCTACAACGTCGCGGAGAGCGGGGCGCGCGACAACACCGTTGCCTGGTGGGTGCCCGACTGGGACTACGAGAAGGCGACAGGGCTCGTCAAGGAGTTCGAACAGCAGCATCCCGGCCTCACGGTCGAGCTGGTGCAGACCACCGGCGACACGGTGGCGAACCGTACCGCCGTCGCGCTCGACTCGGGCAACGCGCCCGATGTCATCACCGAGTCGCTGTCCCGCGTGCGCGGCTACGCCGGCAAGGGGCAGCTCGCCGATGTCGGCGATCTGTACGGCGCGGGCATGCCGGCCGACGACTTCGCACCGGGGCTCGTCGACTCGCTCACCTTCGACGGCGGTACGTACGCCGTGCCGTACCGGTGGGCGACCAACGCCCTGATCTACAACCCCCGCCTGTTCGCGGCGGCCGGTATCGACTCCCCGCCGCGCACCTGGGCGGAGTTCGAGCGGGACGCCAAGCGGCTCACCCGGGGCGACGTGGTGGGAACCGCGTGGCCGATGCAGGGCGATCCCAACGACCTGACGCTGCGCTTCCTCGACTTCGCCGTCTCCGGCGGTACGGAGATCACCGACGGCGCTCCCCGCTTCACCGAAGCGTCGGCCGAGGCGGCACTGGAGCTGGTCGGCGGTTCGATCCGCGAGGGATGGGCCGGCAAGAGTTCGTTCGAGCTCGACAACACGGGTATCCGCGAGCTGTTCCTCCAGGGGCGCGTCGCGATGTATCCCGCCGGTGTGTTCGACGTGGACACCGCGGTCGACCAGGGCGCGCCCGTCGCGACGGCGCTGCTGCCCGGACCGGACGGGCCGGGGACGGCGCAAGGGGTCGGCTGGGGATATCTCATCCCCAAGGCCGCGCGGCACCAGGACGCGGCGCGGCAACTCGTCGGTTTTCTCGCGCGACCGGAGAACATGGCGGAGCTGACCGTGACCTTCCCCGCGCGGACCAGCGCGTCCGCGGACGCGAAGTTCACCACTCCCGAGCGGCGGCCGTACGCGGAGCAGCTCGCCCGCCACTCCGTTCCGGCCCCCAACGACCCCCGCTGGACCGCGGCCGTCCGAACGGCGCACGACACGATCCAGGAGGTCGCGCTGGGACGTACCACGCCGGCCGAGGGCGCCGCCCGGATCCAGCGGCTGGTGACGCGATGACCGGCACCACGGCGACGGAGCCGGTGCGCGGGCGGCACCGGACCCGCCCGGTCGCCCTGATACTCCCGGCCGCGCTCGTCACCGCCGTCCTCATGGTGATACCCGTCGTCACGACGATCGCGCGGGTCGTCTCCGACGGCGGTACCGGGCTCAGCCGCTTCCTCGGTCTCCCGAATGTCGGCCAGGTCTTTCTCAACACGCTGTACTGGACGGTCGGTTCGGTGGCCGGGGCGATCGTCATCGGTTACGCCGGGGCCCTCGTGCTCCAGTCGAGAAGGCTCCGGCTCGCCGGGGTGTGGCGCTCGCTGCTGATGATTCCCTGGATCATTCCCGGGGTGGTCGGGGCCACCGTATGGCGGTGGACGCTCTCCACGGACTACGGGATCCTCAACCGGACGCTGCTGGATCTCGGGCTCATCGGTGAGCCCGTCCGCTGGCTCTCCGATCCCGGCATCGTGCTGTGGGCGGTCGCGCTCATCCAGATCTGGGTCACCGCGCCGTTCGTGATGCTGATGGTCTCGGCGGCGCTGGCCACCATCCCCGCCGAGCGTTACGAGGCGGCCCGTCTCGACGGGGCCGGCGGTCCCGCGATCCTGCGGCACATCATCCTGCCCGCCATCCGCCCGACGACGGGCATCTGCGTGCTGACACTCGCGATCTGGGCCCTGAACTCCTTCACGATCATCTGGGTCGCCACGAGCGGCGGGCCGGCCGGCGCGTCGACGATCCTGCCCATCCTTCTCTACCAGGCGTTCCAGAACGGGGATCAGGCTCTCGTGTCCGCGGTCGCACTGGTGCAGGTGCTCATCGGGGCCGTCCTCGCCGTCTTCTTCGCGCGGACCCTGCGCACCGACCTCCAGGAGCAGACATGAGACTTCTGATCGGCCGCGCGTCCGCCCGCGCCGCGGTCTGGGGAACCCTGGTGGTCCTGCTGGTGTGGAGCCTCGCCCCGATCGCGGTCATGGTGCTCACGTCGTTCAAGAAGCGGGGTGACATCTTCGCCGTACCGGCCCGTCTGCTGCCCGCCTCATGGACGTTCGAGAACTACGGCGCGGTGTTCACCTCGTCGTCGATGCCCCGTGCGCTGCTGAATTCCGTCGTCATCGGCGGCCTCGTCGCCCTCGCGACCCTGCTGTTCTGTTTCAGTGCCGGATACGCGCTGGCGCGGTTCCGGTTCAGGTCGGCCCGGCCGCTGGCCCTGTTCATCCTGCTCGGGCAGATGGTCCCGCTCACCGTGGTGCTGCTGCCGGTCTACCAGATCGTCTCGTCGCTGAAGTTGCTCGACACGGCGAGCGGGGTGGCGTTCGCCCATCTCGCGATCACCGTTCCGCTCGTGACCTGGATGGTGCGCAACCAGATCGCGGCGATCCCGTACGAGTTGGAGGAAGCCGTCCAGATCGACGGTGGTTCACGGTTCGACGCGGTCAGCTACGTCACGCTGCCCGTCTGTGCTCCGGGCTTGGCGGCGGCCGGGATGTTCGCCTTCCTCCAGTCGTGGCACGAGTTCCTGTTCGCCTCGGTGATGGCCACGTCCACGGCCTCGCGTACCGCCCCGGTGGCGCTGACGCAGTTCGCCGGCGAGTTCGATGTCGACTGGGGCGCGACCATGGCCGCGTCCGTCGTCCTCACCGTTCCCATCGTCGTCCTCTTCGTCGTCATGCAGCGGTATTTCACGGCCGGTCTGACCGGAGGGGCGGTCAAAGGATGAGGATCACCGACATCCGCTGTGCCCGTATCGGCCGGTCCCCCGTGCTCCGGATCCTGACGGACGAGGGCATCGACGGCTTCGCCGAGATCGAGTTCTCCAAGCCCTATGTGGCCGCGACGCTCGGGGTGTACCGCCCGCTGCTGCTCGGGGCCGATCCGACGGAAGTCGAACGCTGCATGCTCCGCATCCGGCGCATGGGCGCGTCCAAGCCGTGGGGCGCCGTCGTCTCGGCCATCGAGATCGCCCTGTGGGACGTGGCGGGCAAGGCTCTCGGCGTACCCGTACACCGGCTTCTTGGCGGCAAGGTGCGCGATCGTATCCGGGTCTACAACGGAGGCGTACGCACCTCGCTCGGCGCGCACACGCCCGAGGACTACGCGGCGTCGATGGCGCACATGGCCGCGGCTCCCGAGAAGTTCTCCATCATCAAGGAAGGCGTGGGCCTGCACGGGTTCATGGCGCCCCATACGCCGGACTTCCTCTACAACGATCTGCGCGAGGGTCCCCTGCACCCCAATCGCGGGTTTCTGACGCCGAGCGGTGTCAGCCGTATCGTCGACGCGGTCGCCGCGATGAAGGACGTGCTGGGACCCGAACGGCGGCTGGCGCTCGACATGGGTCCGGGGTGGACGGTGCCCGACGCCCTGCGGGTCCTGCGGGAACTGGAGCGGTTCGACATCGCGTGGGCCGAGGACATCCTGACGGGCGATTTCGTGCCCTGGAACGACGTCGCGGGCTACCGCGAGATCACCACGGCGACGACGGTCCCCACCCACACCGGCGAGCAGCTCTATCTGCGGCAGAATTTCCGTGAGTTGATCGAGACACGCGCCGTACGGGTCATCGGCCCCGACCCGGGCGATGTCGGCGGCCTCGCCGAGCTGAAATGGATCGCCGAGTTCGCGGATCTGTACGGGATCGGCATCGCACCGCACGGCGTCAGCAGCGGCCTGCTCGGACTGGCGGCCCTGATCCAGGTGTCGGCGACCCTGCCCGACAACCTGATCGCCTTCGAGTACCCCCTGGCCACGGACCCGTGGTGGTACGACATCGTCGACGGATTCACCGAGCCGATCGTGCGGGACGGCTATGTCACCGTCGGCGACCGCCCGGGGCTGGGCTTCGAGTTCGACTGTACGGCCGCCCGTGCCCACCTGGACCCGGCGGACGCCGGGTTCTTCGACTGGACCGTCACGGAGGACTGACATGCACTGGACCCCCCGGACGCTGGGGGCCACCGGGCTCCCCGTGACCCCTCTCATGGTCGGCGGCGCGCCGCTGGGCTCGATGCCCTCGAACTTCGGCTACGACGTGAGCGCCGAGGACGGAGTGGCGACCGCCGTCGCCGCGCTGACCGGACCGATCCGCGGAATCGACACCTCCTGCGCCTACAGCGGCGGGGAATCGGAGCGGCGTATCGGAACGGCCATCGCCGAGGTCGGCGGTCTGCCCGACGGCTATCTGCTCGCCACGAAGATCACCCGTGATCTGGACACCGGTGACTTCTCCGGCGAGCAGATGCGCAGGGCCATCGCGGGCAGTCTGCGCCGTCTCGGCGTCGACTCGGTGCCCCTGCTGTATCTGCACGACCCCGAGAACACGACGTTCGCCGCCGCGACCGCGCCCGGCGGCCCCGTCGAGGTCCTGCGGGAACTGAAGGACCGGGGGGTGGCACGGGCGATCGGGGTGGCCGGCGGTGATACGGCGACGATCGGCGCCTATGTGGAGACCGGCCACTTCGACGTACTGCTGACGCACAACCGGTGGACCCTCGTGAACCGTACGGCCGACCGGCTCATCGACTCCGCGGTCGAGCGCGGCATGGGGGTGGTCAACGCCGCGGTGTTCGGCGGCGGAATCCTGGCGTCCGGCACCGGGGCGTCGAGCCGGTACGGATACCGGGAGGCGCCCGGGGAACTGCTCGACGCGATCCGCCGGATCGAGGATCTCTGCCGGGGGGCCGGCGTGCCGCTCTCCGCCGCGGCCGTCCAGTTCTCGGCCCGTGACCCGCGGATCGCGTCGACCGTCGTGGGGGTCTCGCGCCCGTCACGGATCGCGGAGAGCGTCGCGGCGGTCGAACTCGACATCCCCGCAGGGCTTTTCGACGCGGTGGACGAGATCACCGCCGGGATTCCGGCCGGGGTCGGACCCCGATGACCACCCACGGACACGAAGGAAGGACCACTCCATGAGCGTCATTCGCACCGCCGTCATCGGCTTCGGCACCGCGGGGCGCGTTTTCCACGCGCCGCTGATCGCCGCGGACCCGCGCTACTCCCTGGACGCGATCGTCACCGGATCACCCGAGCGGGCGCGGGCCGCCCGTGACACGTACCCGGAGACCGACGTACTCGCCTACACGGACACCCTCTTCGCCAGGGCGGACCAGTTCGACCTCGTGGTCATCGGCAGCCCGAACGAGAGCCACGCGCCGCTCGCCCGTGCCGCGATCGAGGCCGGGGCGCATGTCGTGGTCGACAAACCCGTCGCCGTCACGTCCGCCGAGGCACGCGCCGTCGCGGCCGCGGCGAAGGCGGCCGGACGGGTGCTGACCGTCTTCCAGAACCGGCGCTGGGACGGCGATTTCCTCACGCTCCGCGAGGTCGTCGCAGCCGGCGGGCTGGGTGAGGTCCGCCAGTTCGACTCCGCCTTCACCTGGTGGAACCCGCGGGTCGGTACCGGCTGGAAGGACCTCACGGGCCCCGAGGCGGGTGGCGGCATTCTCTACGACCTCGGGCCGCACCTGATCGACCAGGCCCTGCAACTGTTCGGCGAGGTCACCGAGGTCCACGCCGAACTCGACCGCCGGCGCCCCGGCGGCTTCAGCGACGACGACTCCTTCCTCACCCTGCGGCACGTCTCCGGTGTGCGGACGCGGCTGTGGATGAGCGCGGTGGCGCCCGCGCCACGCCCCCGGTTCCGGGTCGGCGGCTCCCGGGCCGTCTTCCGTTCGGACGGCCTCGACCCGCAGGAGGCGCAGTCCATCGCCGGACGGAGACCCGGCGAAGCCGGTTTCGGGGTGCACGAGGACGGACGGACCGCCGTCGTGGAAGGCCCCGACGGCGTGGCGGCCGTGCCCTTGCGGGCCGGCGACTACCGCGAGTTCTACCGTCTGCTCGCGGCCGCTCTGCGGGAGGGCGGCCCGTTGCCCGTCGACCCGGCCGACAGCATCCGCGCGCTGGAGATCATCGAACAGGCGCTCGGAGGGGCCCGGTGACGAAGAGACCGCGCGACCTCTGACGGGCCACGCGCGTCAGAGGTCGCCGCGGTGCGCGGAGTCCGCGCGCGCCGGTCAGCGATCACCACCGTACGCGGAGTCCGCCGCGTCGCGCAGCTCCCGCCAGCGGGAGTGGAGCCGCCCGTAGCGCTCCGCGCGGGCGGCGTCGGGCTCGACGGTGCGCGGGGGGCCGACGAGGCGGTCCCGTACGGCGTCCAGGTCGGTGTCGAGCCCGGAACCGAGGAACGCGAGCGCCGCCGCGCCGAGCAGGGTCACGTCCGGCTCCGGGGAGATCAGGAGCGGCCGGCCGAGGATGTCGGCGCGCAGTTGCGCCACGTGGGCGCCGCGGGTCGAGCCGCCGGCCATCGCGACCGGCAGGCTGCCCGAGGGATCGAGGAGGTCCACGCCTTCACGGACGGTGAAAGCCGCCGCCTCCTGGGCGGCTCGGAGCAGGCAGGCGGCATCGTGGCCGGGTCGCTGTCCGAGCAGCGCGCCGCGGGCGCCGGACCGCCAGGTCGGGAAGCGCGCCCCGGTCATGGAGGGCAGGACGGTGAGTCCGTCGGCACCCGGGGGCACCGCGGCGAGCCGCTCGTCCTCGACGGTGCCGACCAGGGAGCGCCACTGGGCGACCGCGCCCCCGGTGAGGCCGGTCGCCCCGCCGGCGACGAACCGGCCGGGCAGGACGGAGGGGTTGAGTACGGCACGGTCCGGTACCCCGTCGGGGTCCGGGAGCAGTCGGCCGATGACGTCGGTGGTGCCCGCGACATCGGCGATGACGTCGTCGGCCCCGCCCAGGAGCAGGCCGATGCCGACGGAGCCGTCCGGGCCGCCGGCGACCACGGGAAGTCCGGCGGGCAGGCCGGTGGCCGCCCCGGCCTCCGCGGTGAGGGTGCCGACCACCGACGTCGGCTCCGACTGCGGCGGCAGGAGCCCGGGGTCCAGGCCGGCCCCGGCCGGCAGGCCGGTGTTCCACGCGCGACGGCGTACGTCGGAGGCGAGCGTGTAGGCGGCGCTGATCGTGTCGGCGGTGAGCCGGCCGGTGAGCCGGGCCACGAGGAAGTCCTTGGGCGACAGCAGCGCGCGCACCGTCGACGCGAGGCCGGGCTCCATCCCCAGGTGATACGCGAGGGCGCCGCCCGTGAGCGCCGGACGGCCCGCGGTGTGCAGCAGCGCCCGCACCGTCGCGTCGCCGAACGCCGCGAGCCGCGGCACGCCCTGGGAGTCGGCCCAGCCGCCACCGCGGCCGACGGGCCGGTGGTCCGCGTCGACGGCGACGGTGCCGATGTGGGCGGCGATGGCCAGCGCCGTGGGAGCCGGTCCGCCGGACACCCCCGCCAGCGCGGCCCGTACGTCCCGGTCCAGGTCGGTGGCGTCGAAGGTGTCCCCGCCGAGTCCCGACGTACGGGCGATGCGCCGGTGGGCGAGGACCTGTCCCCCGGTGTCGACGGCGATGGCCCGCACGGCCGACGTCCCGACGTCGACCGCGACGACATGGGCGCTCATTCGGCGTCGATCCGCAGGAGGAAGGGGAACCCGGGCAGTGTCCAGCTCGTGGTGAACTCAACGGTCTCGCCGCGCGATCCGTAGGTGGTGCGGTGCACCTCCAGCGCGGGCGTGCCCGGTTCGGCGCCGAGCAGCTCCGCCTGCTCGCCGGTGAGCAGGGTGGCCGCCATGGACTGGTCGGCGTAGCGCAGTTCGACCCCGAAGCGTTCGGTCAGGGTCCGGTACAGGGAGCCGTCGAGCAGCGGCTCGCGGCAGAGCGACGGCGCGACGGCGTACGGGATCCAGGCGTCCTGGAGCGCGGCGGGCGAACCGTCGACGAGGCGGACCCGGGTGAGCCGGTGGGCCGGTTCGTCGTGCCCGCCGCCGAGGGCTTCGGCCACGTCGGCGGGGATGGGCGTGGTCGCGCAGTGGATCAGCCGGGTGGACGGCTCGCCGCCCGTGCCCTCGATCTCCTCGGCGAAGGAACGCAGCCGGTTGAGCCGCCGCCCGCGCTCGCCGTGGCCGCTGACAAACGTGCCGCTTCCCTGCCGCCTGACGACGAACCGGTCGGAGTCGAGCAGGTCGAGAGCCTGACGTACGGTCATCCGGCTCACCCCGTACTGCCGGGCCAGGTCGGTCTCGCTGGGCAGCCGCGCGGCGGGGGCCAGCGCCCCGGACCGGATCTGGAGGACCAGGTCGTCGTAGATCACCTGATACCTGGGTGCGCGTGCCATGGTCAGACAGCCCCCGACTCGCGCAGGCGGTCCAGGTCCTGGGCGGACAGCCCGAGGATGTCCCGGTAGACGTACGTGTTGTCCTCGCCGACCCGAGGGGGCGCCTTGCGGACCATGGGCGGAGTCTTCTCCATTTTGATCGGATTACCGGGCATCCGGATGGTACCGAGTTCGGGGTGTTCCGCTTCAACGATCATGTCACGGGCGGCGATCTGCGGTGACCGGGCCACTTCCGCGACCGAGGCGACCTTGGCGTACGGCACGCCCGCCTCGTCGAGGATCCGCCCGATCTCCTCCGTCGTACGGCCGGCCGCCCACGCGCCGATCTCGCCCTCCAGGAACTCCTGGTGCGTCATCCGGCCCTCGACGGCGGCGAAGCGCGGGTCCCCGGCCAGGTCCGGCCGTCCCATCACGGCGCAGAGCTTCGGGAAGAGCGAGGCGGTTCCGGCCTGGATGTAGATGGGCCCGTCGGCGGCCTCGTACACGTTGACCGGCGCGGTCAGCAGGTCGCGTGATCCGCTGCGGGGCATGTCCTGGCCGAGCATGAGCTGGGACATGAGGCGGACACCGAGCGCGGAGAACATCGTGTCGAAGGAGGCGACGTCGACGAGTTGGCCCTCGCCGGTCCGCTCCCGGTGCAGGACCGCCAGCAGGGCCCCGATCGCGCCCTGGTAGCCGGTGGTGTAGTCGGCGATGTAGGTGCCGCTGAGGGTCGGTTTGCCGTCGGGCTCGCCGGTCATGCTCATCAGCCCCGAGGACGCCTGGGAGATCGCGTCGAACAGGGCGCGGCGCGCGTCGGGGCCGGTCTGGCCGAAGCCGGAGATGGACACCAGGATGATGTCCGGGTTGAGCTCCTTCATCCGCTCGTAGCCGATGCCCATTTTCTCGATCGTGCCGGGGCGGTAGTTCTCCACGACGATGTCGGCCCAGGTGATCAGCCGTTCGAGGAGGGCGAGTGCCTCGGGGTGGCGGGTGTCCAGCGAGGCGTCGTACTTGTTCCGGTGGTAGAGGAACATGTAGATGCTCTCGTCCCGGTGGTACGGCCCGTGGTGCCGGGAGTCCTCGCCGCCCGGCCGCTCGATCTTGACCACCTCGGCCCCGAAGTCGGCCAGGACCTGTGTGCAGAGCGGGCCCGCGATGAAGCGCGAGAGGTCGAGCACCTTCACGCCGTCGAGGGGTGCCGCGGTCGTGTTCGGCATGTCCGCCGTCACCTCCTTCCTGTCGGTCCTACGGCTTCTTCTACTGCTTCTTCCGGGCCACGAACGACGGGAAGGTCCAGGCGTTCACCTCGCGGTCGATCGGTACGTCGAGTATCACCGGCGTCCCCGCCGCGAAGGCGTCGGCGACCCGCTGCCGCAGGGTGGCCAGGCCGGTGACGACCTCGCCGGTGACGCCCATCGCCCGGGCCACCATGCCGAAGTCGACCGTTCCGAAGTCGACGCCGGTGGTGCGTCCGTCGAAGTGCAGCTCCTGTTCCTGGCGGATGTTGCCGTAGCTGGAGTCGTTGAGGACGACGACGCAGACGTTCCCGCCGACCCGTGCGAGCGTCTCGATCTCGCCCAGGCTCATGCCGAGGGAGCCGTCGCCGATCAGCGCGAGCACGGGGCGCTCCGGGTCGATCAGCGCCGCCGCGATCGCCGAGGGGAGGGCAAATCCCATGTTGCCGAAACCGACGGGCTTGATGTAGCTGTGGGGCCGCTGGATCTCCCAGAGGAACGACCACACGCCCGGGTTGCCCGCGTCCGGGATGAGCAGGGTCTCCTCGGGCGCCACCTCGCGCAGGGTGCGGACGATGTCGGCGGGGGAAAGCGGTCCCTCGGCTCCGGGGTCCGTCACCTCGGACCCCTGCCACCAGGTGGTGCGTGCGGTGCCGAGGGAGCTGATCCACTCCGCGCGTCCGGCCTTCGCGGTGTCCGCCTGCCCTGCGGTCGCGGTGACCAGGTCGCGGGCGAAGGAGCCGAGGTCGCTCACCACGCCCTGGGTGATCTCGGAGTAGTAGCGCCCGATCATCGCCGGCTCGACGTCGACCTGGATCACCTCGGGGAGGGTGCGCCGCCAGCGTGTGGTGGACACCGCGTTGAGGCTGTTGCCGAGGGCGAGTACGAGGTCGGCGTCGTCGAGGACCTCACCGGAGAGTGTGGTGCCCATGCGGCTGACGGCCCCGAACACCAGCGGATGGGTGGTCGGCACCGCCCCGATGCCGTTGAAGGTCGTGACGACCGGGATGCCGAGCGCCTCGGCGAGCGCCAGGACGTCCTCGCTCGCCCGGGCGCGGTTGCCGCCGTTGCCGAGCCAGATGACCGGGCGTTCGGCGCGCAGCACCCGTTCGGCGGCCCTGGCCAGCGCGACGGGGTTGGCGGACGGACGCTCGGTGACCCACGCGCGGCTCGGGTGGACGCCGGGTATCGCCGGCGGGTTGTCCACCTGGCCCTCGATGGTGTCGCGGGCGAAGTCGAGGTGGACCGGTCCGGGGTTGCCGGTGAGGGCGTTGACGTACGCCTCCTCCACCGCCTGCTTGATGGACGAGCTGTGCGCCACCAGCCGGGAGTACTTCACCAGCGGCTTGAACAGCTCCACGTGGTCGGCGTTCTGGGCGTCGTCCTTGTGGATGTTCTCGCCGTTGTTGTTGCAGGTGAGGACGATGCCCGGGCTGGAGTCGCGGTAGGCGCCGCCGACGCCGGTGAGCAGATTGGTGGCGCCGGGGCCGGTCGTGGCGATGCAGGCGGCCAGCTTCCCGGTGAGCCGGCCGTAGGCGTCCATCATCACGGCCGCGGCGTTCTCGTGCCGGGTGTGGACGAGCTGGATGCCGGGGGTGTCGATGATGGCGTCGGTGATGGCGAGGGTCTGGCCGCCCACGACGCCGAAGACGTACTCGACGCCCAGGGAGGTCAGGAGGTCGACGACGAGCTGGCCGCCGGTCTTGGAAGTACTCATCTGTGAAGATCCGTTTTCTGTGTCGGTGCGGTCGGACGGTCGGTGTGGCATTGGCCGGTCCTTCCTTCAGTGGCCGGTCATTCGGTGGCCGGTCCGTCAGGACGCGGGGACGGTCACGGCGGCCCAGCCGGCTGTGATCAGACGATCGTCGGTGTCGCGGCGTACCCACACCTCCAGGTCGACGCGGAGGCCGTCGTCGACGGGGGTGACGGCGGTGACGACCCCCGTCGACGTGAACGGCTCGAACACCTCCAGCGGCGCGAGGAACTTGACCCGCAGCCAGCCGCCGGTGAAGAAGGACGGTCCGGCGCGGAGGGTGAGCAGCTGGGCGAGCACGCCGAACTGCTGCTGTCCCTGCACGATGGGCACCCGCAGGCCGCCCGCGCGGGCCGCGTCGAGGCTGTTGTGGATGTTGCGCACGTACTCGCCGGCGCGGCTGAAGACCGCGGCCTGCTCGGCGGTGACCGTCTTGTGCAGCGGGGCGAGCACGTCGCCGGGGCGTACGTCCGGTCCCAGTGTTCCGACGGTCCGCGCGTCCGGCGGGATCTCGCCGGTGACGCGGCGTTCCGGTGCCGCCGATCCGCGTCCGCCGATGGTGCCGGGGACGGTCCTGAGGATCTCGACGCCGCGATGGCGGACGACACTGCGCCCGTCCTCGCCCGTGGCCTCGGCCTCCATGACGACGTACCCCTCGCCGCGACGGCGGTAGGCCTCGGTGTAGGTGCCGTGGAGGGTGACGATCTCGTCGAGTGCCGCCGGGCTGTCGAACCACATCTGTTCCTCGGTGTGGTACCCGACGACCTTGCTGGCCGCGTAGACGAGGGTGAAGAGCTGGACAAGGTCGTTGCCCAGCAGCGCCGCGTGTCCGACGCGCCGCCCGCCGAACGGGCTCTCCGTCAGGTGCCAGGGGGAATGGTCGTCGTGGGTGAAGGCATACCGTTTGATCTTGTGGTCGTCGACGACGACCCGTACGGTGCCGAGTTCCTCGGGGATGGCGAGGTTCTCGAACTCCGGTTCCTTGAGACCCTCTTCGAGGCGGTCCGCGGCGCCGGCGCGGCGTGGGTCGGTCAGGTCGCGCCAGGGGCGGGGAGTCGGGTCGGTCATCGTGCCTGCTCCGTCTCTTCGCCGACACGTGTCATGTCGACCCTGTTGGTCTCGGGGGCCATGACGGCGCACACCAGTCCGATGAGCAGCGCCACGACGGTGATGAGGGCGATCGGCCACGGATCCCCTCCGGTCGCCGCCAGCAGAGCGGTCGAGGCGAGCGGCCACAGTCCGATGAGGACGCTGGGGATCTGTGCCGACAGCGAGAGTCCCGTGTAGCGCACCTTCGTGCCGAACAGCTCGGCGAAGAAGGCCGGTTCGACGCCGTAGACGGCGCCGACGCCGATCGCGTACGCCACGGCGTAGGCCACGTACATCAGCACGATGGAGTCGGCGTCGAGGATCCAGAAGAAGGGGAAGGTGACGACGATGCCGACGAGGGAGCCCGCGATGAAGACCGTGCGCCGGCCGATCCGGTCGGAGAGTTTCCCGAAGAAGTAGTACGTGTAGACGGCGAGCGCGGCGGCGACACAGCTCGCGATCAGGACGTGGGTGCCCGGGATGGTCGTGTAGTTCTCGGCGAACGTCAGGCCGATGGTGAGGATGATGTAGCCGAAGACCGCCTCGCCGAGGCGCATCCCCATGGCCAGGAGCAGGGGCCTCTTGAACCGTTTGAACAGCTCGGTGATCGGCATGCGCGCTCTCGCCTGTTCCTCGGCGGGCAGCTTCTCCAGCTCTTCCTGCGCGGCCTGGAAGGTCGGTGTCTCGGTGAGTTTGAACCGGATGAACAGGCCGACGGCGATGAGTACGGCGCTGAGCAGGAACGGGAGGCGCCAGCCCCAGCTCATCAGGGCGTCGTCGGGCAGGGTGGACACGGCGGCGAAGATGCTGGTGGACATGACGAGGCCCACCGCGTTGCCGATCTGCGGGAAGCTGCCGTAGGCGCCCCGTTTGTGTGCCGGGGCGTATTCGACCGCGACGAGGGAGGCACCTCCCCATTCGCCGCCCACACCGAATCCCTGGATGAGCCGGAGCAGGACGAGCAGGACGGGAGCCCACAGCCCGATCTGGTCGGTGGTGGGCAGAAGACCGATGAGGAAGGTGGAACCGCCCATCAGGACGAGTGTCGTGACCAGGGCGGCCTTGCGGCCGAACCGGTCGCCGAAGTGTCCGAAGACCACTCCTCCGACGGGGCGGGCGAAGAAGCCGACACCGAAGACGGCGAAGGCCGACAGGGTGCCGATGATGGGGTCGTCCTCGTTGGGGAAGAAGAGCTTCCCGAACACGAGGGCGGACGCGGTGCCGAAGATGAAGTAGTCGTACCACTCGACGGCGGTGCCGACGAGGCTGGCGACGGCGGCGCGTTTGGCGAGACTGGTGCGTTCCTGCTCGGTGGCAGGCGGTGTGGTGACTGATGGCGCCATGGATGACTCCGTTGTCGATCTCACTGACGTGTGGGGGCGGAATGGGGTGGGGGGAACGTGGACGCCGACCGGGAGGGGTCAGAGAAGGCGAGTGGGGCGTTCCGGGTCGTCGTCCACGCGGGCGGAGGCCCATCCGAGCGCGGTGCGGGTTCTGTCGGCCTTGTCCACCCAGACCTCCAGATCGAGCCGGTCGCCCGTGACACCGACGACAGCGCCGCCGGTGGTGAGTTCGTCGCCGACGAAGGCCGGTGAGACGAAACGGAGATCGAGTTCGCCCGAGGTGAAGAACGTCTTGCCGAACACATCGACGAGGTTGCTGATGACGAAGCCGGCCTGCTGCTGGGCCTGGACGATCGTACGGTCCAGTCCGGAGGCGGCGGCCTTTTCCACGTCGGTGTGTACGTTGGCGTAACCGTGTCCCGCCCAGGAGAAGACCGACATCTGGTCCTGGGTGAAGACCGTCGTCCGCCGCGGCAGGGCGGCGCGCGCGGGAGCGTCGAGGCGGGCACGGCCGAGGACGGGGAGGGCGGTGTCCACCGTGCCGAGCACCGTGCGGGTCCGCGTTTCGCCCGCCGTCCGGTTCCGGCCGGTGACCTCACCGGCGACCGTCCGCATGATCTCCTTGCCGACGTGCCGTACGAGCAGCCGGCCGTCGGCGCCGCGGGCCTCCGCCTCCAGGACGACATAGCCCTGGCCGCGGCGTTCGTACTTCTCCGTGTAGCCGCCCTCGATCGTGACCGTCTCACCGACCGCGACCGGGGAGTGGAACGTCAGGTGCTCGTGCGTGTGCAGGCCCTGGGCGGTGTTGCCGTCGTAGTTCTCGTAGAAGAGGAAGAGCAGGTCGTTGGCGAGCACGAGCGGGTGTCCCACCGCGCCGCCGAACGGGGAGTCCTCGAAGTACCAGGACCCGAAGTCGTCCTCACTGTAGGCGTGGTCCAGCACCTTGCGCCGGTCCACCGTGACGGTGACCGGGCCCATCGGCTCGGGAATCTCGACCAGCTCGTAGCGAGCTTCTTTCAAGGGCGATGTACGCGACTTCATTGTCACCTCCGCGTCGGAGCTTTGCGAAGAAAAATTAGTCTAGACGACTAGTCCTTACGGTAGGTTTGCGGAATCGGCCTTGTCAACACTTCTCCGCCGACGCGTGTGAGGAGGTGCGCCTGCCCACGCGTGCGCGCGGAAACACACCGCACGCCCGCCGGGTGTCGGCGGGCGTGCGGTGTGTGTGGTGTACGTGGTGTGTGTGCGGTGCGCGGTGTGCGGGGACGTGCGTCAGCCCCGCCGTGTGGGTGTTGTGTCAGCCCGTTGCGGGAAAGAGGCGTGCGGCCAGTTCGGCGACGGTCGGCGCCTCGAAGAAGACCCTCACGTCCTCGATCGGCGTGCCCAGCGCGGTGTGGATGCCCGCGGCGTAACGGACGGCGAGCAGGGAGTTCCCGCCGAGGTGGAAGAAGTTGTCGTCGATGGTCAGGCCGTCGGCACCCAGGATTTCGGCGGCCAGCGCGCACAGCGCGCGTTCCTCGGGTGTGCGCGGCTCCCGGCCGGCGCGGGCCGGGGCGGGGCTCCCGGGCGCCGGCAGGGCGCGGCGGTCCAGCTTGCCGTTGGGGGTGAGCGGCAGCGCGTCCAGGGTGACGAACGCCGCGGGCACCATGTGGTCGGGCAGCCGGGCCGCCAGCGCGTCCCGCAGGAGGGCGGTGTCGGGCCCGTCGCGCCGGGCGGTCGGGGGGCCGGGGGTCACGTACGCGACCAGGCGGGGGTCGCCCGGCCGGTCCTCGCGCAGGACGACGACCGCCTGGCCGACCTCCGGACGCGCGGTCAGCGCCGCCTCGATCTCGGCGGGCTCGATACGGAAGCCGCGCACCTTCACCTGGTGGTCGGCGCGCCCGTGGAAGAGGAGATACCCGTCCCCGTGCCAGGCCGCGAGGTCGCCGGTGCGGTACATGCGGGTGCCCGGCGGTCCGAAGGGGTCCGGGACGAAGCTCTCCGCCGTCAGCCCCGGCCTGCCGAGGTAGCCGTGGGCGAGCTGGACACCCGCCAGGTACAGCTCGCCGATGCCGCCCGGGTCGACCGGGCGCAGCGCCCCGTCGAGGACGTAGGCGCCGGTGTTCCAGACCGGTCTGCCGATCGGGACCGTGACGGAGGCGGTGCCGCTGCCCGGGAGGCAGTGCCAGGCGGTGACGTCGACGGTCGCCTCGGTGGGGCCGTAGAGGTTGTGGAGGTCGGCGCCGAGGGTGCGGAGGCAGGGCTCCACGAGGTCGGCCGGGAGTGCCTCACCGCTGCAGAACACCCGGCGCAGGGTGTCGCAGCCGGACGCGCCCGGCGCCTGGAGGAAGTACCGCAGCATGGACGGTACGAAGTGGACGGTGGTCACCCGCTCGGCGCGGATGAGCCGGGCGAGGTGGCCCGGGTCCTTGTGTCCGCCGGGCCGGACGACGACCAGTGTGGCGCCGGTGATCAGGGGCCAGAAGAACTCCCAGACCGACACGTCGAAGCCGGCGGGGGTCTTCTGCAGGACGCGGTCGTCGGCCTCCAGCCGGTAGGTGTCCTGCATCCACAGCAGGCGGTTGACGACGGCGCGGTGCGGGACCACGACGCCTTTGGGGTGGCCGGTGGATCCCGAGGTGTAGATGACGTAGGCGGGATCGTCGGGGGCGGGCGGCGCTCCACGGCCCGGCGCGGTGGGCGAGGACGCGGGGAGGGCCGCCAACGACGCGGTGGTGTGCGGGTCGTCCAGGACGACGGCGCCGTCGGGCACGTCCAGGGCCTCGGCGCCCGGTGTCGTGGTGAGCACCGCGCGGGGTGCGCAGTCGCGCAGCAGGCGGCGGACCCGGTCGCGGGGGTGGTCGGGGTCGACCGGTACGTACGCCGCTCCGCTCTTGAGCACGGCGAGCAGCGCGACCACCAGGTCCGCGGAGCGCGGCACCGCCACCGCGACCCGGTCGCCGGGGCGGACGCCGCGCGCCATCAGGAGGTGCGCGAGGCGGTTGGCGTCGGCGTCGAGCCGGTCGTAGCGGGTCCCGCTCCCCTCGAAGACCAGGGCGGTGCGGCCGGGGGTGGTCGCGGCCTGGGCCTCGAACAGTTCGGGGAGTGTGACCGGGGGGAGCCAGCGGGGGGAGCCGTGCCACGGAACGCGGGCGGTGGCCGGTACGGCGGATGACGGTGACAACTCTCGGCGCTCCCAACGGGGCAGGACACCGCGTGCGCGCCGGCGGGGAGTTCCCCCGCGCGTTCGGCAGGACGGTGCGTCGCAGATGTGGTGGGAGGGCGGAGCCGCGATGTGCCGAAGCTGCCACAGGGGTGGGGGGCTGTCAACGGGGCGTCGTACCGGAAGGAACTAGATCGATGGCGCCCAAACCTGTCAAGTCACAGGTTCTGGTGAATGGTGTGCGCAGCGGCCTTCGGTCAATCTGTCTAGCGGAGTGGCGAGAGCTTTGCGTAGTAATCCTCGAACAACGAAAAGCCGTGATGAATAACCGCATGTGACCAACCGTCGGATGATGTGAGGAGACCGCAGTGGTCGGTTCGGGGGCATGGGCGTCCGTGTGCGAGGCGTTCACCGCACGGCGCGCGGCACATCCCGACGCCGTGGCCGTCACCGGTGCCTACGGTGATCTGTCCTTTGAGCGGCTGGGCACGATGGCGGACTCCGTCGCGGCCTCGGTGCGCGCGCTCGGCACCCCCGCCGAGCGCGCGGAGCTGCCCGTGGGCTATCTGGGGGCGCGCCGCCCGCACTTCCTGGCCACGGTGCTGGGGGTGCTCGGCAGCGGTGCGGCGTATGTGCCCCTGGACCCGTCGTGGCCGCCGGCCCGTATCGCGGAGGTCGCCGAAGTGGCGGGCCTGCGGCATGTGTTCGTCGACGCGGAGCACACCGCCCTCGCCCGCGACGCCGGGCTGTCGGTGGTGCTCCCGGTGGAGGAGGCGTCGGCGCCGGAGCGCCGGGCGCCGGTGGCGCGGTGGGCCGGGACGGGCACGGACCTCGCCTATCTGGTGTTCACCTCGGGCTCGACCGGCGTGCCGAAGGGCGTACTGACCGAGCACGCCGCGCTGGCCAACACCTGTGCCCGGATGGCCGACCGCTGGGAGCTCACCCCGGCGGACCGGGTGCTGCAGTTCACCCAGCTCGGCGTGGACATCACACTGGAAGAGGCGTTCAGCGCGTGGACGGCGGGGGCCGCGCTCGTCCTGATGGATCCCGCGACCGCCGGCGACCTCGTGCGTTTCACCGCGTTCCTGGCGGAATTCCAGGTCAGCGCCCTCGATCTGCCGACCTCCTTCTGGACCGCGTGGCTGTCGGCGGTCGAGGCGGGGGACGTGCCGCCGCCTCCCGGATGCGTCCGGGTGGTCGCGGTCGGCAGTGAGGAGGTCGCCGCCGACGACATCGCCCGGTGGGGTGCTGTCTCGGGGCCGGGGTGCCGCACGTTCAACATGTACGGATCGACCGAGCAGGCCATCACCTCCGTCGTGGACGGGCCTCTGGCACCGGGTGACCCGGTGGGCAGCGGTGTGATCGGCCGGCCGCTGTCCGGTGTCCGCGCCTATGTGCTCGACGCGCGGCTGCGTCCGCAGCCGCCGGGCGTGCCGGGAGAGCTGTACGTCGGCGGACTGGCCACCGCCCGCGGCTATGTGGGACAGCCTGCGCGCACGGCGGAACGGTTTCTGCCCGACCCGTTCGCGGATCGCCCGGGCGCGCGGATGTACGCGACCGGGGACCGCGCGGTGGCCCTCACCGACGGCGGTTTCCGCTTCGCCGGGCGCATCGACACCCGCCTGAAGATCAGGGGCTTCACGGTGCAGCCGCGTGAGGTCGAGGGCGTGCTGGCCGAGGTGGCCGGGGTCGAGAAGGTCGCGGTGACCACGGAGCCGGGGCCGGACGGCAGGGACCTGCTGGTCGCCGAGGTGGTCGGCACGGCGGCCGCCGGGGCGGCGGAGCGGCTCGTCGGGGCACTCAGCGGGCGGGCGGCGGAGCGGCTGCCGGGCTATGCCTGCCCGCAGCGGTACGTGGTGCACTCCCACGGCGGTGGCACGCCGCGCACGCTCGGCGCGTCGGCCCGCCCGCCGAGGAGCGCGGGCACCGCCGGAGCCGCCGGGGATCTTCCGGGCGACGAGGCCGCCGGGGCCGCCGAGGATCTTCCGGGGGCCGGGCAGGCGCGTCGCGCGGCGGTGGCGGCGGTCACCGGCGCCTGGCGGGAACTGCTGGGCGACCAGGAGATCAGGGCCGGGGACAGCTTCCTCGACCTCGGCGGCAACTCCCTGCTCGCCCTTCAGCTGCTGACCCGGTTGCGCGGACGGTACGGCGTGGCCGTCGATGTCGCCCGGTTCTTCGAGGAGCCCACGGTCACGGCTCTCGCGGCGGCCCTCGTCGCGGCGGGCGCGATGACGGAGGAGAGCGGGCGCGACGACATGAGCGCTCCGCCCCGGCTGCCGCGCACGGTGCGGGACGAGGGGCCGTGCTGGTCCGGCCAGGAGCGGATGTGGTTCCTCCAGCGCCTGCTGCCCGAGTCCGCCGCCTACCACATCCCGCTCGCCTTCGAGGTCACGGGCGGGGTCAGCGTGCCCGCGCTGCGCACCGCGCTGCGGGCGGTGGCGGCGCGGCACGAGCCGCTGCGTACGGCCGTCCGGCTCGACGGCGCCCGGCTGAGCCAGGTCGTGGTCGCACCGGACATCCCCGTGGAGACGGCCGCCGTCCCGCACACCGTCCGGGAGGAACTGGAGTCGGCGGACGGTGTGCTGGCCGCGTTCGTCGCGCGCCCGTTCGACCTCCGGGCGGGCCGGGTGCTGCGCGCGACGGTGGTCGAGTGCGCCGACGGGCGCGCCCTCCTCGCCTTCGCCGTCCACCACGTGGCGTTCGACGAGTGGTCGGCGGGGCTCTTCCTCGACGAAGTGAGCGAGGCGTACGCCTCGGCCCTGCGCGGCGCGCCGTTCGCGCCGCGCCCGCTCGGCGCCCGCTATCTGGATTTCTGCGGCCGGCAGGCGGACCCGGCGTTCCGGCGGCGCGTGACGGAGCGGCTCGGATTCTGGCGGGAGTATCTGGAGGGGCTGCCCGAACTGGCCCTCCCCGCCGACCTGCTTCCGCCGGAGCAGCCCACCCGCGCGGGTGACGAGCGGCGCTTCACCGTGCCGCGCCGTCAGGCCGCCGCCCTCGCGGCCCTCGCCCGGCGCGAGGGGGCCACCCGCTACCACACCCTCCTCACGCTCTTCTCCGTACTGCTGGCGCGCTACAGCGGAACGTACGACCTGGCGGTCGGCGTGCCCGCCGCCAACCGTGACGCGGAGGAGCTGGAGGAGCTGATCGGGTTCTTCGTCAACACCCTTCCGGTGCGGGCGCGGCTGGCGGACAATCCCACCTTCGCCGAGGCCGTGCGCCGCGTCAGCAGGAGCACGCTGGCCGCACAGGCCGCCGGACACGTCCCGGTGGACGAGATCGCCCGCGCCGTCGGCAGGCACGGGTCCGCGACCCGGAACCCGATGTTCCAGACGCTGTTCGTGATGGACGAGGAGCAGCGGGGCTCGCTGCGGCTGGCCGGTGCGGAGGTCCGGCCCGCGCACGTGCCCGTACGGTCCTCCGCGCTCGATCTCACACTGGCCGTCGGCGACGGCGACGACGGAACGCTGAGCGGGCGGCTGTGGTACTGCGCCGAGGTGTTCGGCCCGGGGACCGCGGAGCGCATGGTGGCGAGCTTCCTGACCCTGGTGGACCAGGTCGTCGCCGACCCGGATCTGCGGGTGCGGGACATGGACGCCGCGCGCCCGGCGGACCGGTCGCTGGCCACGGCCGGCGCCCCGGACCCCGGGCCCGAGGAACGGGCGCCGCTGGCTGCCCGGTTCGAGGCCGCCGCCCGGCGGTGGCCGGAGCGCACGGCACTCGTCGCGGACGGCCGGGGCGTGACGTACGGCGCGCTGTCCGCGCTCGTCGAGGAGGTCCGCGCCCGGCTGCGCGACGCGGGGCCGATGGCGGCCTTCGTCCCGCTGGTGCTCCCGGAGGGGCCCGCGCTGGTCGCCGCGATGCTCGCGGTGAACAGCCTGGGACGGGCCTTCGTGCCCGTCGACCCGCGCTGGCCGCGGCGGCGCGTCGCGGACGTCGTCACGCGTACGGGCAACCCGTTCGCCGTCGTGGCCGAGGGAGCGCAGGCCACGGCACTGCCGTCCGGCACCCGGCCGCTGGCCGTCGGGGACCGGTCGCGGCCGGGCCCGCGTGAGCCGTACGGGACGGCGGACGCCGCGCCGTACGCGGCGGACGCGCCCGGTGACGAGCGGCGCGCGATGTACGCGGTGTGCACGACGGGGCCGGCCGACCCGCCCGACCTGGCCGTCGTCGCGCACCGGGCGTTCGCCCGCCACACCGCGTGGGCCGTACGGTACTTCGGCACGGACGCGCCGACGGTCCTGCACGCGACACCGACCGCCCGCGCGCACGGCGTGTGGGAGCTGCTGTGGCCGCTCGCGCACGGTGGTACCGCGGTCCTGCCCGGCCCCGGCGCGCGGACCGATCCGAGGGCGCTGGCGGCGGCGCTGGTCCGGGACGGCGCGAACACGCTCTTCCTCCTGCCGAGCACGCTGGCCGAACTGATCGGCGAGGTGTCGGCCGAGCCCGGCCTCGCGGAGGCCCTCGCGGGACTGCGGACGGTGATCACCACCGGTGAGGCCCCCCGGGAGCAGGCGGCACGCCGCTTCGCCGCACTGGCTCCGTCCGCGCGCCTGTACCACCTGCACACGGACCCCGGAGGGGGCCTGGCCGCGCTGGTCAGGACGTTGTCCGACGACCCGGAGGAGAGCCGCGGACTGGTCGTCGGCGACGGTTCGGCCGTCGTGGTCGACGACCGGCGCCGGGCGGTGCCCCACGGCGTTCTCGGCGAACTCTGCCTGACCGCCGACGCCGCCGACGACGACGGGGCCGGGACCGAGGCCGGGACCGGGGCCGGCGGTGTGACGAGCGCCGCCCTCGTCCGACGGCGTCTCGTGGAGAGCCGTCATCCGGAACTGCCGGCCGGCGCCCGTCTGGTGCGGACGGGTGAGCTGGCGCGGATGCGGCCGTCCGGCGGCATCGAGCTGTGCGGTACGGCCGACGACCTGGCCACGCTCCGAGGCGTCCGGGTGCGGCTCGACCTGATCGCCGCCCACCTCGCCGGCCATCCGGGCGTACGGTCCGCCACCGTGGCCGCGACACCGCCCGACGCCCCCCGGCCACAGCGGACGGCCGCGCTCCTGGGCGCCGCACCGCCCGCACTGGCCGCGGCCGCGCTGCGCGCGGTGACCGGGGCGGACACCCTCCCGACCACCCCGCCGACCGGAAGGTGACCATGCTGCGCCGCTACAAGGACTTCGCCGTGGATCTCGACATCCGGCGGGACGCCTTCATCGACGCGCCGCGCGCGGAACAGCGGCGCTGGGTGATCCACCGCGCCGTCGACGAACTGGCCGAGCAGCTGCGCCATCTCGACGTCATCGCGCCGGACTTCATCGGCGGCACCACGCGTGGCGAGATCCACGCGAACTGGCACGAGAGCGCGGCCGACTACCACGCCGACCAGCTCATCATCGAGGGCCAGCAGGTGATGCAGGACTGGGAGGAACGGCTCATGCACCGCATGGCGGAGCGTGTGACCGCCTCCCACGGCGACATCCTGGAGATCGGGTTCGGCCTCGGGCTGTCGGCGACCTTCATCGAGGAACAGGGGGTGCGTTCGCACACCATCGTGGAGTACAACGACGGTGTGCTCGACAAGGCCCGGCAGTGGGCGGCCGGGCGCCCCGGATCCGACATCGAGCTGCTGCGGGGGCACTGGCAGGCCGCGTTGCCGGGCCTCGGCGACTTCGACGGCATCCTGTGGGACGCCTTCCCCACCAGCGAGGCCGAGTTCGACCAGTACGTGCTGCGGGACAGCACGGTGGCGGAGGCGTTCTTCTGCGAGGCCGCCGCCCATCTGCGCTCCGGTGGGGTCTTCACGTACTACACCAATGAGCGGGACTCGCTGAGCCGCCGTCATCAGCGCGGCCTGCTGCGGTACTTCTCCTCGTTCGCGGTGGAGGTCGTGGACGATCTGCGGCCTCCGCCGGACTGTCAGTACTGGTGGACGGACCGGATGACCGTCGTGACCGCGACCCGCTGAGCAGTGACACCGCGGTGACACCGACAGTGACGTCGGCAGTGGCAGCAGCAGAAAGGAACTGGAGTGTCCTTCCCCGGAATCGCCGGCCTCTCCCCTTCCCAGCTCGTCGCGCTGGAGGACCTCCTCACGGCGGGCGGCACCGCGCCGCGGGAGACCACCGGCCCCGAGCTGACCGTCTATTACGTGCCCGAGCCCGGGTCGCCGCCCGACGAGGCGGAACTGCGCGCCCACACCGCGCGGATACTTCCGGACGAGAGCGTGTGTCTGCGCTTCGTACCGGTCATGGAGCCGCCGTCACCGTCGCCGTCGCCGTCGGAGGGCGCGGTCCCGGCGGACACCGGCGAGCGGCCGTACGACGCCGCCGCGCCCGTGCAGGCCGCACCCGCGCAGGCCGCCGCCGCTCCCGCGGGCGATCTCCAGCACTGGCTGGCCGCGATCTGGGCCGACGTGCTCGACACACCCGTGCCGCCGGTGGACGCGGACTTCTTCACGCTGGGCGGGAGTTCGCTGCGCGCCGTGCGGGTCCTCGCCCGGGTCCAGGCCGTCCTGGACATCGAGCTGCCGGTGGCGACCCTGTTCGGCCACCGCACCGTGGCCGCGCTCGCGGACGCCGTCGAGGCGCGCGCCGCGGAGGTGCCCCACTTCGCCGAGATCGTGGCCGTGGCCGCCGAGGTGTACGGGGAGGGGACGGATGCCGGGCAGCCATGACACCGGGCCCGCCTGGTCCCCGCTCGTCGCCGGTGCCGACGGGGATGTGGTGCTGGCGGTGGACTTCGCCGCGACGGGGCGGCGCGAGGCGACGTTCGCCGAACTCGCCGGCCTGCTGCCGGGCTCGTTCGACGTGCGGCAGGCGGTCCCCCCGCCCGACGTGCCCGACACGGGAGCGGAGGACGACCGGGCGCGGCACTACCTGCACCGATGGGCCGGCCAGGTGGCGTACGGGCCCGCCGCCCGCCCGGTGCGCGCGGTGCTCGGCTACTGCGCGGGGTGCGTGTTCGCCTCGCGTCTGGCGGACATCGTGGAACGCCGGCAGGGCGAGCGCCCGGTGCTGCTGCTCTTCGACCCGGAAGTGCCCGGCGTGCCCAACCTCGACCGGGACATCCGGAGGGCGGTGGGCGGGATGGACGGGGTGAGCGAGGAGGAGCGCGCCGAACTGCTGCGCGGAATCGGCCGGATCCGCGACGCGGCGGGCGACGATTTCGACAAGGCGGCGGAGGCGTTCGTCGCCCTGTACCGCGAGGCGTACGCGACCGCCCTCGCGCGGATGGGGGTCGGCGGTGACTTCGCCGAACAGCTCACCAGGCTGTTCCGCTCCTATGCCGGATACCTTTCGGCGGCGCGGCACCTCGGGCCGGGGCCCGGCTGGGCGTCGGCGACCTCACTGCTCTCCGTGGGCGCCACCGGTGGGCGCACCGGCGGGCGCACCGGTCGGGAAATCCGCTTCCCGGTAAGTCAGGAAGATCTTCTGCGTGACCCCGGAGTGGCCCGGACCGCTTTCGAACTGATATCACCACCGGAAATGACAGATGACCACCAACCATAACCCGATAGGAAAGTCAAGAGGTCCTAAAATGGCGAGCGCGAGTCACGTGCCCTATATTTGACATCCGTCGAGGGTTGACCGAACTCGATTTACCGATGAGCAACAGGGGGAATGTGCGTTGCACAAGCCGGCGAGTAAATCCGAAAATAGGGTATGCGCAAATGCCCTGAACGTGTCACCCAGGGAACTCCAGGTCGTGAAGTACGTCGCCCGGGGATTTACATACAGTCAGATCGCCACCAGGCTGGGGATCAGCGTACATACCGTCAATACATACATCCGGAGAGTACGTCAGAAATGCGAAGTGGAAACGCATGCGGATATCGTCCGTCTCGGGATTTCACTCACGAATGACATGGGCGGCTCCGCCGCCGCATGAAGCGCGGCCGGGCGAATAAACGGGGAAGGGTGGCGCGCGTATGCCCGAGAGTGGTGAATCCAGGAGTGTCGCAGGGCTTGCCGACGCGGTCCGCCGGTACGCGGAGTCGGCACCCGACGCGATCGCGGTGACCTATCCGGCGGAGGGGCCCACGCTCACCTACCGCGAGCTGGACCGGCGGGCCGCGCGGCTCGCCGCCCACCTCGCGGAGCGGGGCGTGCGGCCCGGGGACCACGTCGTCCTCTGTCTGCCACCGGGCCCGCACCTGGTGGTGGCCTTCCTGGCGGTCGTCCGCGCCGGGGCCGCCTACGTGCCGCTGGATCCCGGCCACCCGGCCGAGCGGCGGCGGCTGATCGCACGCGACTGCGCGGCGCGGGCCGTCGTCACCCTGTCCCGGTTCGCCGACGCCCACGCGGGCACGGGCCCGGCCGTGATCGCCGTCGACACCGCGGCCGAGCACATCGCGCGCGGCGACAGCGCGTTCGCGCCGGTGCCCGTGAGGCCCGAGGCGACCGCGTACGTGTGCTACACGTCCGGGACGACCGGCACGCCCAAGGGCGTCGTGGTCCCGCACCGCGCCGTGCTCGACCTGGTGGCCTCCACGGACTACGTCCGCATCACGGCGGACGACAATGTCGCGCAGGCGGCGAACCCCGCCTTCGACGCCATCACCTTCGAGATCTGGGCCACGCTGTGCGCCGGCGCCACGGTCGTCGGGCTGGAGAAGGACGTCGTCCTGGACCCGGTCGCCTTCGAGGCCGCGGTGCGCGACCACGGGGTGACCGTGCTCTTCCTGACCACCGCGCTCTTCCAGCAGATCGCGAACGAACGGCCGTCGGCCTTCGCCCCGCTGCGCACCCTTCTCTTCGGCGGCGAGGTGTGCGATCCCCGTACGGTACGGCGGGTGCTGGCCGCCGCTCCCCCGGCCCGGCTGCTGAACGTCTACGGGCCGACGGAGGCCACCACCTTCGCCACCTGGCACGAGATCGGCGAACACGACGACACCACCCGGCCCATCCCCATCGGCGGGGCCATCGGTGCCACCGTCACCCGCGTCCTGGACGGCCACGGCTCCCCGGTGGGGCCGGGCGGCACCGGGGAGCTGTACCTCGGCGGCCCCTGTCTCGCCCTGGGCTATCTGGGCCAGGACGCCCTGACCGCGGAACGCTTCGTGCCCGACCCGGCCGGCGAAGCCGGTGGCAGCGGCAGTGCCGGCAGGCTCTACCGCACGGGAGACCGGGTCACGGTGCGCGCGGACGGCGCCCTCGTCTTCCAGGACCGCGTGGACCACCAGGTGAAACTGCGCGGCTTCCGCATCGAACCGGGCGAGATCGAGGCGGTGCTCGCACGGCATCCGAGCGTCGCCCAGGCCACCGTGGTCCCGCGCCGGACGCCCACCGGCGACAAGAGCCTCGCCGCGTACGTCGTGCCCTCCATGTCGGGGACCGCGGACGCCGACGCGCTGACCGCCGAGTGGCACGAGATCTACGAGACGCTCTACAGCGAACCGGACGCGGCGGACTTCGGCGAGAACTTCGTCGGCTGGAACAGCAGTTACGACAGCGCGCCCATCCCCCGCCACGAGATGCGCGAGTGGCGTGACGCCACCGTGGCGCGCATCCGCGAACTGGACACCCGACGCGTCCTGGAGATAGGGGTCGGCACCGGACTCCTCCTCGCGCGACTGGCGCCCGGCGCCGACGAGTACTGGGCGACCGATTTCTCCGGGACCGTACTCGACGCGCTCCGGCTCTGGCTGCGCGAACGGCCCGGGCTGCGGGACAAGGTGACCCTGCGCCACCAGGCGGCCCATGTCACCGAGGGGCTGCCACATGGCCACTTCACCACCGTCGTGCTCAACTCGGTCGTCCAGTACTTCCCGGACGCCGGCTACCTGCGCGCCGTGATCGAGGGCGTGCTGCCGCTGCTGGCACCCGGCGGCTCCGTGTTCCTCGGCGACCTGCGCAACGCCGCGCTGCAGCACCCCCTGCAGACCGGGGTGACCCTGGCCCGTGGCGACACGGCGCGGGACGCCGAAGCCGTGCGCCGCGAGATCCACGAACGCGTCACCGTGGAGACCGAGTTGCTGCTCGACCCCGGTTTCTTCGGCATCCTGGCGCGCGACCTGACCGGCATCCGGTCCACGGACGTCCGCGTCAAGCGCGGCCACTGCCACAACGAACTGACGCGCTACCGCTTCGACGCGGTGCTGGGCACCGCCGAGCCCGCCGCCGATCTGCGGGAGGCGCCCCGGGCCGACTGGGGTACGGACATCGCCGACGCGGAGGAACTGGCCCTCCATCTGAAGGAACACCGGCCGGCCCGGCTCCGTGTCACCGGCGTGCCCGACGCGCGCACCGCGGGGGAACGGGCGGCCATGGCCACGCTCGACGCGGGCGCGGGAGCCGCCGAGGCCCTGGCGGCCCTGGCAGCACCCACCGGCGCCGGGGCCGGAGGGGCCGCGGACCCGGAGGAGCTGTGCGCGCTGGCCGAGCGCCTGGGATACCGCGCCCTGGCGACCTGGTCGGGTGCGCCGGGTACCGACGGCGCGCGGACCGGCTCGCTGGACGTGGTGCTGCTCGACCCCAGGCGTCTTCCGCCGGGCCCGCTGACGTCCGTGTTCCTCACCCCGGAGGACGACCCCCGCGCGCCGGGCGACTGCGCCAACACCCCGGCCGCCTTCGACCGTACCGTCGACCCTGCTCTCGTACTCCGCAGGTACCTGCGGGAACACCTCCCCGACTACATGGTCCCCGCCACCATCACGACGCTGGCCGCCCTCCCGCTCACCGCCAACGGCAAGGTGGACCGCCACGCGCTGCCCGAGCCCGTACGCCGCGAGTCCGCACCCGGACTGCCACCCGCGACCCCCCTCGAAGAGACCCTGTGCGGCCTCTTCGCCGACACCCTCGGCACGCCCGGGCGCGACCTTCACGCCGACTCCGGCTTCTTCCTGTCCGGCGGCCACTCCCTCGCCGGCGCGCGGCTCCTCTCCCGGCTGCGGACCACCCTCGGGCTCGACCCCGGCGGGCGCGCGCTGTACGAGGCGCCCACCCCGGCCGCGCTCGCCGCGCTCCTCGGCGCGAAGTCCGGCCGGGCTTCCCGCCCCGACGGCGCGCGGATGCGCACGGCGTCACCGCCCCGGCCGGAGCACGGCACCCGGCCGGACGGGGACGTCTGCCGGTTGCTGCCGCTGCGGCTGACGGGCCCTCTGGACGCGGAGGCCCTGCGGACCGCGCTGCGGGATGTGGCACGGCGCCACGAGATGCTCCGCGCCACCTTCACCGCCGACGGGCCGGGCGGCGGCGGTGCGCGTACGACCGGCGCCGCCGACGCGGTCCGCGTCGACCTGCCCGTCGTCCGCGCACCGTCCGGGACCCGCGTCGCCGACGTGCTGCGCGCGGCGGGCCGGTCACTGCCCGATCCGTACGGCACCACCCCTCCGTGGCGGGCCGAGCTGCACGCGATGGGCCCCGACGACCATCTGCTCCTGGTCCGGCTGCACCCGTGGCTGGCCGACACCTGGTCACTGGCGCCGCTCGGCGCCGACCTGCTGGAGGCGTACCGCTCCCGGGTGAACGAACACGCGCCGCGCTGGGAGCCGTTGCCCCCGCTCGGGCCGGAGACCGGGAAGCGTCCCGCGGCGGCGGACGCGGTACGGCCCACTCCCCTGCCCGCCGCCGGAGGCCGGCCGGACGGCGACGTGCCGGGGCACGGTGTCCACCACGCCCGTATCCGCGCCGACCTGCACGGCAGGCTCGCCGCGTACGCCGCCGAGCACGGCACCACCCTGTCCACGCTGCTGCACGCGGCGGTCGCCGCGCTCCTCACCCGGCACGGCGCCGACGGCCCGGTCGTCACCACGGCCCCCGTCGCACGCCCCGGCGGCCCGGCCACCCGCCGGACGGTGGCACCGCTGACGACCGCGCGCGCCCTGCGGGTCGACGCCTCGGACGACCCGTCGTTCGGCGTGCTCGTCCGGCGGACCCACGAGGCGGTGGTACGGGCATGCCTGCGGCCGGACGCGGAGCCCGCCCTGCCGGGGGGCGTCGCCCTCGCCCTGTGGCGGCCGGCCGTCCCGCCCGCCGAGGCCGCGGGGGTGGAGGCGGCGGCCGAGCCGCCGCCCGCTCCGTGCGACGGGGCCGACCTGAGCCTGGTGCTGACGGAGGAGCAGAGCCACACCGGTGCCCGCGAGGGCATCGGCGTCACGGCCTTCTTCCGGGGCGCGGCGGTGGCCGGGGAGACCGCGGCCGGCCTCGTCGACGCGTGGATCACCCTTCTCGACTCGGCCATGGACGACCCCGAACGGCCCGTCGGCCGCCTCGATCTGATCACCCCGGCGGCTCTGGAGCGGGCGCAGAGGCAGTGGAACGGCGAGGAGCGGCCCCTGGAACCGGGCACGGCGGGGCGCCTGCTGGAGGCGGCGATCCGCGAGACCCCCGGCACACCGGCGCTGGTGCGCGCCGACGCCACGGGGTCGGCCGGGACGGTGGCCACCTACGCGGAACTGGCGCGCCAGGCTGACGAAGCCCTTGCCGTTGCCGCCGCCATCGCCACCGGCGCCGGGCCTGCCGGGCGGGACACCGGTCCCGGTGGGCCGCCGTCCGTGTTCGCCTCCCCGATCGACCGGGTGGCCGCCCTGGTGGCCGCCGGCCGGGCCGAGGAGGGCCTGGCCTTCCGCGCCGAGGCGGGGGCGGTCGCGGGCGACTGCCGGATCGGCGCGCGGCGGGTGGCCGCGGCGGCGGCGTACCGCCGGCGGACCCTGCCGGGCGCGCGGGCCGCCTGGCTGGCCGAGGGCACGTACGGCTCCACCGCGGGGGCGGTGGACCTCCTCGCGGCGCTCGCCGCGGGCAACACCGTGCTCGTCCCCCGCCCGCGCGCGCTCGGGGATCCGCCGGGGCTCGCCGCCTGGCTGACGGAGACCGGGGCGCAGGACGCGATGGCCGGGCAGGACACCGCGCTCCGGCTCTGCCAGGCGCTCACCGCGCGCGGCGAGCGCCCCGAGGCGCTGCGCTCCCTCACCGTGACCGGCGACGCGTACGACGCCGATCCCGAGCTGGTCCGCGCCGCCCGGGCCCTCGGGCTGCGCCTCGTCCACCGCGGCGGCCCGGAGGAGGCGCGCCTGGTACGGGTCCACGGCGCCGACGGGGAGGTGCGGGTCGCGCCGGACCACCATGTGTACGTGCTGGACGCCGCGCTGCGGCCGGTGGCGCCGGGCGGCACCGGCGCGCTCTGTGTCGCGGGCGCGGGCGTGGCCTCCGGTTATCCGGAGCTGCCGGGTGAGAGCGCGGAGCGGTTCCTCCCCGACCCCTATCGGCGGCCCGGCGCCCGGATGTGGCGCGCGGCCCGCGCCGCGCGGCGGTGCCCGGACGGCCGGGTGGAGATACTCGCCGAACCTTGGCCCGAGGACCCGTACGAGGACGAGTACGCCACCTTCCGGGTGGTGGCGAACGGGGCGGGGCGGCACGCGGTGTGGCCCAGCGGCCCGCCCGTGCCGGCCGGCTGGCGCGAGGTGCACGCCGAGGATCTGCGCGAACTGTGCCGCGAGTACGTCATCGAGCACGCCACGGACGACGCCTGACACCCGCCCCCGGCGCTCCCGCCACGCTTGCCGCCGCGCCGGGACGGCGCGGCGGCAAGCGCCGGGCCTTTCCGAGACCCTTCAGGAATCGAGGCATCCCATGAGTTCTGCCGAGGCGGTCTTCCTGCCCTGCGCGTCGCCGGCCGAGTACCGGGCGGCGGTGACACGGTTCGCGGACTCCGTCACGTCACCCGTGCCGGTGTGGACCGGGACGCGGGACGACCTGCTGGACGGCGTGGCGCTCGCCGAGGACGTCTACGCGGCGCGCCGCGCGGTCCGGCCGTGCGCGACCGGTGTCGTCCTCGGCGACGCCCTCCCCGAGCCCGTCCTGCGCGCGGCCCGTCCGCTCGCCCGGAGCTGGGTGACCGACGTGGCCGACCTCCCCGGGTCCGGCTCGGTGCTGGTCGTCGGCGCGTACCCGCAGCTGACCGCCGAGAGGCTGCGGCCCCTGGTCGACGCCACGCACCGCTCGTCGCGGAACCTCTTCCTGCTCACGGGACGTGACGCGCACAGTGTGAGCTGGATGATCGCCAAGCAGTTCGCCGCACCGGACGCCCGGGGTCCGGTCGGGATGTTCTCCGCGCTGGACGCGGCGTCGCCCGTGCCCGGCGTGGAGTGGTTCGGCGCCGACGACATACGCCACCGCGACGTCCAGGGGCTCGCCCTGAACCGGGTCTGGCGCCGTCTGCTCTTCCACGGCAACGGCACGGAGGACCAGTTGCACCTGGGCGAGTTCACGGTGTGCGGCCTCAGCCCGGCCGGGGACCGAGCGCCGGGCCGGCAGGGACCGAAGTGCGCCTTCGGGCTCGGATGCGTCAAGCCGGAGGACAAGCTGGTGCCGGCGCGCGCGGTGCGGGCGGCCGAACTCGTCCTCGCCAACTGCTTCAGCGGCCCGCTCGCCGGCCACGGGGCGTACGACCCGAAGTACCTCGGCCTGCTGGCGGCCGTGGACGGAACGGCCCAGACCGTCGTGGCCACCCTCTTCGCGTGCGACGCGCAGCGCCCGGAGCTCCTCGCCTGGCTGGGAGCACCCGGCAAGGGCAGCGCCGCACGGGCGCTCAACGACCGGCTCGCCGACATCAACCCCTACCCCGCCTTCGTCCAGGTGGGGCTCCAGGCGCCCGCCGCCGACGAGCCGCAGGAGCCCGGCGGGGACGGCGGCGAGGGCCGCGCCGCCGCGCGCTCGTACCTGCGTGACGTGGGGGGACGGCTGTCGGGTCTGCTCGACAGCGGGCTGATGGCAGGGGACCACCCGCTGCGTCCCCGTCTGCGCCCCCTCGCGGAGACCGTGCTGCGCGACACGGTGCGTACGGTCACCGGTTCCGCCCCGGAGCGGGAGGCGGCCCTCGCCTCGGTCGCGAAGGAGGTGACCTCACTCGACCTGGCGCTGGCACAGCGGTTCGCCAAGCACCGCGACGACCCGGTGTTCGACTTCTCGACGTACTTCGGGGAACGCAGCGAGGCGGCGGAGCGGACCGTCCTCGACGCGGCGTGCGCGTGCGGCGGCCCGCTGGACGGCTATCTGCACCGGGGGGTGGTGCCCCAGGTGCCGGACACGGTGCGCGGGGTCTGCGCGCGGTGCGGCGACGTGTACAACGCGCTGGCCGGGGCCCCGCTGCTGCGCGTCGTGGCCCCGCTCGGCGGCGCGCCCGGGACGAGCGTGACGGTGCGGGTCGAGGCCGTCGGGCGGCGCGCGGGGACGGTGAACCTGGGCATCGTGCCGTCGCCGACCATCCGCGTACGGGTACGGCCGACGCTGCGGCGCGTGGATGTGTCGGCGGGGCAGCCCGCGCGGGCGGAGTTCACGGTCGAGATCGAACCGGACGCCGTACCCCAGTTGTACTGTCTGCTGCCCTTCGCGGTGCAGGACCTGGGAATCGCGGTGAGCCGCGTCTACTTCACCGTCGCGCCGGACGAGCGGGAGTGATACGCGGGTCCCGCCCCGCTCCGGAAGGCATTTCGCCCTCATCCGAATTCCCCGGCGGTGTCAAGTCCCGATTTTCCGTGACTCAACAGCCCGTCGGCGTCCTTGAAATCCTGCGAAGGCACGAGAGACCTCCGAGCAGAGAGGCAGGCTTTCCGTTGTTGACCGAGGAACAGGTGGAGCGGTACGAGGAGGACGGTTACCTTCTGCTGCCCCGGTACGTGGACCGCGCGGAACTCGACGTGCTGCGGGGAGAACTCCCGGTGGTCTTCGACGAGGACTCGCCCCAGCGGGTGCTGGAGGAGGGCAGCGGCGTCGTGCGCGGGGTGCACGGCGTCCATGAGACCAACTCCGTCTTCCGCACGCTGGTACGGCTTCCCCGACTGGTCGAGCCCGCACGTCAGTTGCTGGGCAGTGATGTCCATGTGTTCCAGTTCAAAATCAACGCGAAGCTCGCTCTCGTGGGCGAGGTGTGGGAATGGCATCAGGATTACCGGTTCTGGCGTGACGAGGACGGAATGCCGACCGACCGGGCGCTGAGCGCGGCGATACTGATGGACGATGTGGACGAGTTCAACGGCCCTTTGATGTTCGTCCCCGGATCGCACCGGGACGGGCTGTGCTCCGTCGACGCGCGCGACGCGGACTGGACCCAGACCCTCACGTCGAAGCTGAAGTACTCGCTGCGCGTGGAGGCGCTGGCGTCCGCCGCCAAACAACGGGGCATCGTGGCGCCCAAGGCCCCGGCGGGCTCCGTGCTGCTGTTCCACAGCAGCATCCTGCACGGCTCCGGGCCCAACATGTCCCCGGACAACAGGACGATGGTGCTGATCAGTTACAACAGTGTGGAGAACCGGCTGCGCGAGGTGCCCGACCCGCGCCCCGAGTTCCTCGCGAGCCGCACCCCCGACCCGGTCCTGACCGTTGGCGACGACGCGCTCGTCGCCGGATTCCCGCGCGTCTAGCGGCTGGAGAGGACGGCCGCCATGAGTGTGGACAGTCGCGAGGAACGGATCGCCGCCCTGCTCGCCCAGCGGGGTCTCCCCCGGCCCGGCGGGGACGGCGCGGCGCCGCGCAGTGACCGGAGCCGTGGCCCGCTCTCCCGGGGGCAGCGGCGGATGTGGCTGGCGCAGACGATGCGCCCGGAGAGCTCCGCGTACAACGTCGCGTCGGCCTGGCGGATCGAGGGCGATCTGGACGAGCCCGCGCTCGTACGCGCCCTGGAGCGGCTGTGCCTGCGGCACGCGGCGCTGCGGACCGTCTTCCGCACGGCGGGGGAAACCGCAGGGGAAGAGGTCGAGCAGATCGTGCTCGACGCCCCGCCCGCGGTGGAGACCGTGGAACTCGTCGTCTCGGACCCGGGTCACCATGACGACAGTGCGGCTCTCGCGGCGGCGCTGGCGGAGCGGGCCGGCACACCGTTCGACCTGGCACAGGCGCCCCCGGTGCGGCTGACGCTCTACCGGCACCCCGGACGCCGCTGGACGCTCGGCATGGTGGTGCACCACATCCTCGTCGACGACTGGTCGATGGGGATCCTCCTGACCGATCTGGCCGCGCTCTACCGGTCCGTCGTGGCCGGCGGCGACGAGACGGGCGGCGATCCCGGCCCCTCGTACCTGGAGTGGGCGGAGCGGGAGGGCGAGCGGCGGGAGGTGACGGAGGCCCAGGTGCGTTACTGGGCCGAGCGGTTGCGGGACGCTCCCCGCCGGATGGACCTGCCGGTCTCCGGTCCGCCCGGGGACGCCCCGGCGGCCCATGTCCGCGTCCCCGCCCGCCCCGCCGCGCTCGGCGCGCTGCTGGAGCTCGGCCGCGCGGCGGGCTGTTCCGCGTTCACGGTGCTGCTCACGGTGTGGGCTGCCCTGCTGCACCGGGTCACCGGGGAGCGGGACATGGTGGTCGGGACCCCGGCCACACTGCGCGACCGGCCCGAGACCCACCGGACGGTCGGTTTCTTCCTCAACACATTCGCGCTGCGGCTCGCGGTGCCGCCCCGCGCCTCCTTCCGGCGGTTGCTGTCGGACACCTCCGACGCCCTCGTGGGGGCCCACGCCCAGGGCGCCGCTCCCTACGACGCGGTCGTCGAGGCGGTGGACCCGCCCCGGCAGGACGTCCGTCACCCCCTGTTCCAGGTGTGGTTCGCCGCCGAGGGCGAAGGCGTGGACGCCCTGGAGCTGGCGGGCGTCACCTGCCGGGAGATCGCGGCCGGGGGCGGCGACGCCAAGTTCGACTTGGCGCTGTTCGCCACCGGCACCGGCACCGGCAGCGGCACCGGCAGCGGCGCCGAGAACGGGGACGGTGGCACGCGGCTGACCCTTGAGTACGACGCGTCGATGTTCGACCGGGACGCGATGGAGCGGATGGCCGGCCGGCTGGCCCGCCTCGCCGACGCCCTCGCCGCCTCCCCCGACACCCCGGTCGGCGACCACGACCTGCTCGACGCCGCCGAACGCGACCTCGTCCTGCGCCACTGGAACGACACGGGGACCGCGCCCTCCCCCGTACCGCTCGTACACCGGTGGTTCGAGCGGCGGGCGGCGTCGGAGCCCGGCCGTACGGCACTGGAGCAGGACGGCCGGCGCGTGACCTACGGCGAACTCGACCGCCTGGCCGAGGCGGTGGCCCACGCGCTGCGCGAGGCGTCCGTGCGGCCGGGTGACTTCGTGGCCGTGGCGGTGCGGCGCTCCCCCGCCATGGTCGCCGCGGTCCTGGGGGTGCTGAAGGCGGGCGCCGCGTACGTCCCCCTCGATCTCGACCATCCGGCGGAACGCCTCGCCATGATCCTTGAGGACACGGCCGCCCCCGTGGTGCTCGTCGACGCGCACACCCGCGCCGCGCTGCCGCCGACCACGGGGCGCCTCCTGGACGTCGCCGAGGCCGCCGGGCGGGCACCCACCACCCCCGGCCCGGCGCCCGTGATCCCGGCGGACGCGGTGGCGTACGTGACGTACACCTCGGGCTCCACCGGCCGTCCCAAAGGCATCTGCATGCCGCACCGGGCGGTGAGCAACCTCGTCGGCTGGCAGCTGGAGCGCTACGCTCCGGTGCCGCCGGGGCAGCGGACCCTCCAGTTCGCCTCGCTCAGCTTCGACGTCTCGTTCCAGGAGATCTTCTCCACCTTCGCGGGCGGCGGGACGCTCGTCCTCATCTCGGAGGACCAGCGGCGCGACGTCCACGGCCTGGCGGAGCTGCTCACCGCGCTCCGCGTGGAGCGGCTCTTCATCCCCGCGGCGGCGCTCCAGCAGATGGCCGAGGGGCACCGGGCGGGCGGCGGGCTCCCGGCCGGCCTGCGGACGGTGATCTCCGGATCGGAACAGCTCGTCGTCACGGACGACCTCCGCCAGCTGTTCGCCGGCCTGCCGGACGGACGGCTGCACAACGAGTACGGGCCTTCGGAGACCCATGTCACCACGGCGCACACCCTCGCGCGCGATCCGGCCGGCTGGCCCGCCTGGGCGCCGATCGGACGGCCCGTCACCGCGTCCCGGGTGTATCTCCTGGACGCGTGGGGACGCCCGGTGCCCGTCGGCGTCACCGGAGAGCTGTGCGTCGGCGGCGCCGGCCTGGCCCACGGCTACCTCGGCATGCCCGCCGCCACCGCCGCCGCCTTCGTGCCCGACCCGTTCTCCGGCGAACCGGGCGCCCGCCTGTACCGGACCGGCGACCAGGCGCGGTACCGGCCCGACGGCACGCTCGAATTCCTCGGCCGCGCCGACGACCAGGTGAAGATCCGCGGCTATCGCGTGGAACTCGGCGAGGTGCGGACGGTGCTGGAGGAACATCCGGAGGTGGGCACCGCCTTCGTCCGGGTGTGGGGCGAGCGCTCCGCCGACCGGCGGCTCGTGGCGTACGCGACCCCGGCGCCCGGGACGGACCCGGACGAGGAGGGGCTGCGGGAGCATCTGCGGGCACGGCTGCCCGCGTACATGGTGCCCGCCGCGTACGTCCTGCTGGAGAAGTTCCCGCTGACGGTCAACGGCAAGGTCGACCAACGGAGGCTGCCGGAGCCGCGCTTCGGCTCGGCCCGGCGGAACGGCGGGGAGCGCGTCGAGCCCTGCGGCGAGCGGGAGCGGCGCACCGCCCGGCGGTTCGCGGCCGTCCTCTCCACCGAGGCGGTGGGGCGCGACGAGGACTTCTTCCGGCTGGGCGGCAGCTCCCTGCTGGTGGCACGGCTGCTGACGCAGATCCGGGAGGAGTTCTCGGTCACCGTCCCTTTCACGGACTTCTTCGGCGACCCCACCGTCGCGGGCCTCGCCGGGCTCGTGGCCCGGGCCGAGGCAGAGGCCGAGGAGGGCACCGCGCCGGACGATCCGGGCACCGCGGAGGACGGCGCGGGTCCCGCGCGGCTGGACATGCTGCTCGACGAACTGCTGGGCCCCGCCGGTGAGCCCGGCGCGGAACGGCGCGAGTGAGGAGGAACGGCTCCATGGAGAAGACGGACACCGACGAGGGCGTGGAGAACGCCTGCTTCGTGGTGGTCAACGACGAGGAACAGTACTCGGTCTGGTCGGCCGGCCGGCCCGTTCCCGACGGCTGGCGGACCGTGGGAGAGGCGAGGGACAAGGCGGCCTGCCTGGCCTACATCGAGGAGCACTGGACCGACCTGCGCCCGAAGTCGGTACGCGACGCCCTGGCATCGAGCGGAGGAGACCATGCCTGAGACGGCCGGCCAGCCCGGGAGGGAGGGCATGAGCGCATCGGAGGCCCCCGGCATCGAGCTGACCCTGACGGACGCCGAGCGCCAGGTGCTGGAGGACGTCACGTCCCGGCTGGCCGGCGAGGTGCCCGTGTCGGCGCCGTACGACGTCTGCCGCGAGGCCCCGGTGGCCGCCCACGAACTGCCGTTGCGGCTGCGCCGGGCGCTGGGAACCCTGCGGCAGGACGGCCCGGCCGCCTACGCCCTCGTCCGCGGCCTGGCGGTCGACGACGACGCCGTCGGTTCCACCCCCGCGTCGTGGGGTGACGGGCCGGCCCGCGACCGCACCCGCCGCCAGGAGATCCAGGCGGTGCTGATCGGTTCCCTGCTCGGCGAGGTCTTCGGCTGGCGGAGCCAGCAGGACGGCGCGGTGGTGCACGACGTACTGCCGATGCGGGAGTACGAGAACACCCAGATCAACTTCGCCAGCCAGGAGCCGATCTGGTGGCACACGGAGGACGCCTTCCACGCCTTCCGGCCCGACTACGTCGGCCTGCTGTGCCTGCGCAACCCCACGGCCGCCGCCACGACGGTGAGCTGCGCGGCCGACTGGGACCTGGGCGATCCGGCCTTCGACGTGCTCTTCGAGCCGAGGTTCCGCCAGCTCCCCGACCACTCCCACGGCGTGACGGGGGACGGGGCGGAGCGCCGCCCGGTGCTCTTCGGGCCGCGCGAGCGCCCGTACGCGTGCGTGGACCCGTACTTCCTGGAGCCCCCGGAGGACGGCCGGCTGGGCGAGGTGCTGCGGAGGTTCTACGACACGGTGGAGGCTTCCCTGCGCCAGGTGGCGCTGGCGCCGGGCGACATGCTGCTGGTGGACAACCGCAGCGCCGTGCACGGGCGCCGGCCCTTCGCCGCCCGGTACGACGGCAGGGACCGCTGGCTGAAGCGCATCAGCGTCAGCAGGGACCTGGACCGCTGCTGGTCCGCCTGGAGCAAGGACACCCGGCATGTGCTCGTCGGCGACCGGTGACCGGTGACGGACACCGGACGGCCCCGGCCGGCGGAGGGCGCGCGCCCGTCCGCCGAGGGCCCCTTCGAGCGCCTCTCGCTCCTCCCGCCGGAGCGCCGGAGCGCGTTCCTCGCCCGGGTCCGGGGCGACGATCGGCTCGGTGACGAGGTCCTGCTGACCGCGGCGCAGCGGCGCATGTGGTTCATGGAGCAGCTGACGCCCGGCCGGGCCGCCTACACCATCCCGCTGGCGTACCGCTTCCGCGGGCCGGTGGAGACCGCGGCGCTGCGCCGGGCGCTGCTCGCACTGGTCGAGCGGCACGAGATGCTGCGGATGCGGTACACCGAGATCGACGGGGTGCCGGTCCAGCTGCCCTCCGGGGAGCCGCTGCGGTGTCCCGTGACCGACCTGCGCGGGGCGGCGTCGCCGGAGGAGGCGACGAGGGAGGTACGGCGGCGCGTCGCGGCGGCGGCGGGCGCCCCCTTCCGTCTCGACGGGGGACCGCTGGTGCGCGCGGAGATCCTGCTCACGGGGGAGGCCACGGTCCTGGTGCTGACGCTGCATCACAGCGTCGCCGACGGCTGGTCGCTGGAGATCCTCCTCGCCGATCTGGCCGCGCTCTACGACGCCGAGACGGCCGGACGGCGGGCGGCGCCACCGGCGGCGGGCGGGTACCGTTACGCGCACCACGCCGCCTGGCAGCGTACGTGGCTGGAAGGCCCGGAGGCCGCGCGGGGGATCGCCTACTGGCGAGGGCAGTTGGCGGGCGCCCCCGAACTCCTCACGCTGCCCGCCGACCGTGCGGACGGGCCGGGCACGGCGGACGGGCCGGACATCCGGAACAGACCGGGCACGGCAGGCGGGTCGGACGGAGGAAGCCGGGCCGTGGGAGCCGCCGCGGAGCTGCCGGTGCGGACCGCCGGGCGGCTGCGGGAGCGCGGGAGCACCGAGGGCGCCACGCTCTTCATGGTGCTGCTGGCCGCGTACTCCCTGACCCTGCACCGGTTCACGGGGCAGGAGGACGTGCTGGTCGGATCGCCTGTCTCCGGTCGCCACCGCCAGGCGGGCGAGGCCACGGTGGGGCTGTTCGTGAACACCGTCGTGCTGCGCAGCACGACGGCGGGGACGGAGACCTTCGGCGGACTGCTGTCGCGCACGCGGCGCACGGCGCTGGACGCCTACGCCCATCAGGACGTGCCCTTCGACGTCCTGGTGGACGCGGCGGGCGCGCGGCGGGTGCCCGGACGCAATCCGCTCTTCCAGGCGTTCCTGTCCGTCGAGGGCTTCACGGAGCACCCGGTGGCGCTGGGCGGCGTGCCGGGTGAGGAGATCACCCCGCCCGGCGGCGGGTCCCGGTTCGACGTGGATCTGTGGGTGAGCGAGCGGTCGGACGGCAGCCTGGCCCTGCGTCTGAGCCTCGCCGGGGAACGCTTCGAGGAGGCGACCGCGCGGCGCCTGCTGGATCATGTCGTCGCCGTCCTCACCACGGTCGCCGACCACGGCACGGCGCGCGCTCTGTCCGGGCTGGGGACGGCGGACCGACCCGCCGCCCTGCGGGGCGCCGCCCCCGGCGGACCGCCCGGGGCCACCGTGTGCGACCTGGTGGTGCGGCAGGCGGAACGTACGCCGGACGCCCTCGCCCTGGCGGCGGGCGCGGAGCGGCTGACGTACGGGCAACTGCACGGCAGGGCCCGCGCGTTCCGCGACCGGCTCGTGGCGCTCGGCGTCGGACGGGGCGACCGGGTCGGGATCCGTCTGGAGCGGAGCGCGCGGCTGCCCGTCGCCGTGCTGGGCGTCCTCATGGCCGGGGCGGCCTACGTACCGCTCGACACCGCCCTGCCCGCCGGGCGGCTGGCCTGGGTGCTGGAGGACTGCGGTGTACGCCTCGTGGTCACCGGTCGGGATGCGGGGCGGGACACCTTCCACGCGGCCGGGGTGCGCACGGTACGGGTCGACGTGAGCGGTGCGGACCCGTCGGCGACCCGGGAACGGGAGCGGGAGCAGCGGCGGAGTGCTCCCCGGGTCGGCCCCGGAGACCTCGCCTATGTGCTCTACACCTCGGGTTCGACCGGCCGCCCCAAGGGTGTGGCGGTCGACCACCGCGGTGTCGTCGCGATGGTCGAGTGGGCCCTGCGGACCTACACGGCACGGGAGTTGGCGGGCGTGCTGGCCGCAACGCCGCTCTCGTTCGACATCTCCGCCTTCGAGCTGTTCGTGCCGCTGGCAGGGGGCGGCACCGTGGTGCTCGCCGACGGTCTGGGCGGGTTGTCCGCGCCGCCGGACGGCGCCCCGCCGATCACCCTCGTCAATACCGTCCCCAGCCTCCTCCAGGACCATCTGCTGGAGCACTCCCTGCCCGCGACCGTCCGCACGGTGAATCTCGCCGGCGAGCCGCTGCCCGCCACGCTGGCCAGGGCGGTGCACGCGAGCGGGCAGGTGCGACGCGTCGTCAACCTGTACGGGCCGAGCGAGGACACCGTCTACTCCACCTGGAGCGAGGTGCCGCCGGAGACGGCCCGGCCCGCGATCGGCCGGCCGGTGGACGGCTGTGCCGCGTACGTGCTCGACGAGCGCGGCGGTCCGCTGCCCGAGGGCGCGGTCGGCGAGCTGTACCTCACCGGTACGGGGCTGGCGCACGGCTATCTCGGCCGGCCGGCGCTCACCGCGGCTCACTTCCTGCCCGACCCGTTCGCGGCGGAGCCCGGCGGCCGGATGTACCGCACCGGGGACCTCGTCCGGCTCCGTCCCGACGGGGAGCTGGAGCATCTCGGCCGCGTGGACCACCAGATCAAGCTGCACGGCCTGCGGATCGAGCCCGGCGAGATCGAGCACGCCCTGCTGCGCGCGCCCGGTGTGCGCGGCGCGGCCGTCACGGTGCACGGGAAGGGCCCGGAGGCCCGGCTCGTGGCGTACGTGGCGGGGCCGGAGACGCTCGCCCCGCGTGCGCTGGCCACGGCGCTGCGCGCGCAGCTCCCCGCGCACCTGGTGCCGTCGCAGTACGTGGTGGTGCCCGCCCTCCCGCTGACGGCCAGCGGGAAGACCGACCGGCGGGCGCTGCCCGACCCCGGGACACCGGCCGACCGGCCGGACTCGCCGCCGCCGCGCACGGCGGAGCAGCGTCTGGTCGCGGCGGTCTGGGGCGAGGTGCTCGGCCGCGACGGGCTGCGCCTGGCGGACGACTTCTTCGTGCTGGGCGGCAACTCCCTGACGGCGCTGCGGGCGGTCGGCCGCCTGAACCGGGAGGCCGGTGCGCGACTGGCCCCGACCGCCTTGTTCGAGGCACCGACCGTGGAGCTGTACGCGGGGCTGCTGGCGGCGGCACCTACGCCGGGGGCGCCCGAGACACCGGGGGCGGCGCGCGTGACGGTCCTGCGGGAGGGCTCCGGCCGGGCGCCCGTGGTCTGTCTGCCGCCGGTGGGCGGGGACATCCTCGGGTACGCCGAGTTCGCCACCGCGCTCGGCGCCGGCTTCCCCGTCCTCGGAATCGTCGCGCCGGGCCTCGATCCCGTACCCGGCCCGCGTCCGCCGGAGTCCGTGCCCGAGATGGCCGCCCACTACCTGACGTTGCTGCGTCAGCGGGACATCGACCGGCCGGCGGCGCTGGTGGGGTGGTCGATGGGCGGTGTGGTCGCGGTGGAGATGGCGCGCCTGCTGCGGGCGGCGGGCGGCGGGCCGCCCCCGGTGGTGCTCATCGACAGCACGGTGCCCGGCCCCGAGTTCGACGTCGCCGACCCCCTCGCCGAGTTCGGCGCCCAGCTGGCCGCGGGGGCGGGGCTGACCGAGCACATACCCGACGGGAAGTGGCCCGACGTGACCGCGCTGCTGGCGTGGGCGCGCCGGCGCGGCGTGCTGGGCGAGGAGACGGAGCCCGACCGGCTGCGGGCGCGGCTGGACGTCTTCCGGGCCCACTTGAAGGCGCTGTCCCGGCACCGCGTCACACCGCATCGGGGACCGGCGCTCTATCTGGCCTGCCGTGCCGAGCGGGCCGACGAGCGCTGGGAGCCGTGGCGGCCGGTGCTCGGCGAGGGCCTGGCGATCCGGGAGGTGCCCGGCGACCACCACAGCGTCATGCGCCGACCGCACGTGTCCTCGGCCGCGCGGGAAACACGGTCCTGGCTGACATCGCTGCGCGGAACAGAAATCGAGCGACAAGAAGAAACCCCGGATGACACACCCGATATCCCGGCTCCACCCCTTATGGACGACCAAGTACGGCGTCGCTAGTATTGTCCCGAATCGCCGACCGGCGGTTTTTTCCCACCGAAGGAGTTGCTGAAATGGCTCGCATGAAGGCGACGATCCTCCACGTCATGGGCCGCACCGACAAGGGGATGCGCCGCGTCGCCTACACCCCGCTCGTCTGGCTCTGACCTCCCGAGATGGAAGCCAAGGGGCCCGGCGCTGCGCCGACGGGCCCCTTGGCAACGGCGGACGGGAAGCAGACGGAAATGGAAAACAGCCGATCGCCGGCTCCGCTCACCCGGCGCCAGCAGATCCGTAATGCGGGCGCCTTCGAGAAGGATCCCGTCGAATTTCTCCGTGGCCAGCTGCGATTACACGGGGACGTATTCCGCTTCAGCAATACCCTGACCGTGTTCCAGCACCCCGACCACATTCACGAGATTTTCGCCGACGCCCACGGCGCCTTCGCACCGGACGCGGGCGAGACCACCGAAGAGGGGGACATCACCGGCGGACAGGCCTGGATGAGCGCCCGCGCGCACAGCACCCATCTCTTCGGGGCCTCGGCGGCACGGGCCTCCGGCGAGTCCGTCGCGGCGGCCTTCCAGGCGCACTTCGCGCGCCACGCCGGTTCCGAGATCGACGTGGTCGGCACGTTCTTCGACCTCTGCGGCAGCACCGTCGGGGACCTGTGCGCCGGACCGTACGGGGAGCGGCTGGAGCGCGCCGCGGCCGACCACCTGCGCGCGCTGCTGGCGGGGGCGGCCACCTCCGGGCTGCTGCCGTCCTGGCTCCCGCTGCCCCGCGCCCGCCGCGTCCGCGCGACCGGCGCGCGGCTGGCCGAGCTGATCGAGGACGCGGCGGCGCGCGACGCACCGCCCGACGACCCCGCCGCGCGGAACTTCCTCCAGGTGCTGACCGCGGGAGGGGACGAACTGGGCGGCCGGCTGCCGGCCATGATGCGCACCCTGCTGGTCGCCTCCCTGGCCTCCCCCGCCGCGGCTCTCGCCTGGGCGGTGCGGGAACTCGCGCTCCGCCCCGCGGAAGCCGAGGCCCTGCGCGAGGAGATCGCCTCGGTCGGGTACGCCGGGATCGTCCGGGACCCGTTGGGCGCCGCCCCACGGAGCCTGGCGTTCCTCAAGGAGGTGCTGCGGTTCCACTCCCCCGCCTGGCTGCTCCAGCGGGACGTGGTGCGGCCGGTCACCGTGGGCGGCGTACGGCTGGAGCCCGGCGAGCGGGTGGCGTTCAGCCTCTATCTGCTCCACCACGACGACCGCTGGTGGAGCGAGCCCGGGAGGTTCCGCCCGGGGCGCTGGCTGGCGGACACCCCCGCGCACGCTCCACGCGCCTACCGCCCCTTCGGCGGTGGCCCCCGGATCTGCGCCGGTGCCCAACTGGGCATGGTCCAGCTGGTCTGCGGGGTCACGACCCTGCTCGCCCACTACGACATCGACGCCCCGGGGGCCGCGGCCCCACCCGGGAAGCCGGAGGCCGTGCGCGCGCCGTACGGCCTGCGCGCCACCCTGCGGCCCCGGCCGTCGCCCGCCCCGTCGCCCGCAGACGGCGCCGCCGGCAGCGGCAGCGGCAGCGGCAGCGAGAGATAAGGACGGAACGACACGGCATGGATCCGACACCCCGATCCCAGGAGCCCCAGGAGTCCAAGAAGTCCCAGAAGTCCCAGGAGATCGACGCGGCGCTGCTCGACCACCCCTGGGTACGCGAGGCCCTGACGACCGGTGACGGCAGCGCCTCGTACGTGGTGCCCCGGGCCTGGAGCGGGGACGAACTGCGTCCGGAACAGCTCACCGACTGGCATCAGGTGTTCGAGTCCCTGTACGCCGCCCCGGAGCCACTGCCCCTCGGGGAGCACTTCGGCGGCTGGTTCAGCACGTACGACGGCAGCCCCATCCCCCTGGACGAGATGCGTCAGTGGCGCGACGCGACGGTCGCCCGCGTCCTGGCCCTGCGCCCGCGCCGTCTGCTGGAGATCGGCGCGGGCAGCGGGCTGCTGCTCTCCGAACTCGCCCCGCACTGCGACGAGTACTGGGCCACGGACTACTCGGCCCGCGCGGTCGCGCTGCTCGACGACCGGCTGCGGGAGCACCCCTCGCTCGCCGGGCGGGTACGGCTGCGGTGTGCTCCCGCCCATGTCGTCGACGGGCTGCCGGCCGGGCACTTCGACACCGTCGTGCTCAACTCCGTCGTCCAGTACTTCCCCGACGACGGCCATCTGCTCGACGTCATCGGCAGGGCGCTCTCGCTCACCGCGCCCGACGGCTCGCTGTTCCTCGGCGATGTGCGCACCGCCGCCCTCGAACGGTGCTTCCACTGCGCGGTCAGGCTCCACCGCGCCGACGGGACGTCGGACCGGGCCACGCTGCTCCGCGACCTCGCCGACGGCCTGGCGCAGGACAAGGAACTCCACCTCGACCCCGGGTTCTTCACCGCGCTGCCCGCCGTGTTCCCGCGGATCACGGCGGTCGACCTCCAGATCAAGGAAGGGCCGGCGCACAACGAGCTGACGCGCTACCGGTACGACGTCGTGCTGCGCACCGCGCGCCCGACGGCCGGCCGCTCCGCCGCCCGGCGGGTGCGCTGGGGCGAGGGCGCGGAGACGCTCGCGGAAGTGGCGGAGCTGCTGGCCGGGCACCGCCCGGGGGCGGGAGCCCTGCGCCTGGAGTCCGTCCCGAACGCCCGGATCGCCGCCGAGGCCGCCGCCCTGCGCGCGCTCGACGCGGGCGCCGGCGTCGGCGCCGCGAAGGCGCTGCTCCACACCGCACCGCCGCCCTCGCTGCCCGAGCCGGACGCCCTGCGGGAACTCGGTGCCCGTCTGGGGTACGCCGTGACCGTCAGCTGGTCGCCGACCGATCCCACCGCCCTCGACGCGGTGTTCCGGCGGGGCGGAGCGCGGACGGAGGGCGAGACGAGCGAGGCGGACAGAGCGAGCGAGGCGGACGAGGCAGGCGCCTCGGTGCCGCCCGGCGGTCACGGTCCGGCCTGGCCGCCCGCTCCCGGCCGGCTGACGGAGTACGCCGCCACGCCCGCGGCCATCGACCCGACGGCGCCCCTGGTGGCAGCGCTGAGGGCCCACCTCGCCGAGCGGCTGCCGGACGGCCGGTCGCCGGGCGCCATCGTCGTCCTGCCCGGACTCCCGGCCGCGGACCAACTGCCCGCGGCGTTCCCGGTGGAGCACGACCCGCGGCCGGACGCCTGGGCGTGGCGGCCGCTGCCCGACGGCCGGGCCGGGCTCTCGCTGCGCCTGTCGGGCCGGGTGGACCGGGGAGCGTGGCTGAGCGCGCTGCGGGCGCGGATGGGCCCCTCGGTACTGCTGCGGGCCCGCAACGCCGCCGCGGGGTCGCTGCCCCGGCTGACCGGTGAACTGCCGGACGAGTCGGCGGCGCTGTTCGCCCTCGGGCCCGAGGAGCACCGGCTCACCGTCGTCTCCCGGCGCCCCGGGGCGTACGGGTCGGGCGCGGGGCCTTTCGTCCGCGGGCTGGTGGCGGCGTACCACGCCCACCGCACCGGCCGGGCGGAGCCGCCGGGGCCCGTACCCGCCGGCTCCGGAGCGGAACCGTTCGACGCGGAACCGTCCGGCCCGGTCGGCGCGCGCTTCACTCTCCCCGGCCTCACGGTCCTCACCCCGCCGGATCCCGCGTCGGCTCGGTAGCCGCGACGGTGCCGGGGGCGGCGACCGCCACTTCCGGCACCTCGCCGCCCACCACCCCGCCCTTGACGGTCAGTGACCGGACGTCCTTGCTGCACAGCGCCGCGAGGGTGACGGACAGGACCAGGCACACGCCGCCGAGAAGCGTCGCGCGCGAGCCGAAGCGCTCGGAGAGGGTGCCCGCCGTCATCTCACCGACGGGCAGGGCGAGGATCGAGCCGAGCATGTCGTACGAGTAGACCCGCGCGAGCCGGTCGGGCGGGACGTTCTCCTGGAGCGACACGTCCCAGGCGACCCCGAACTGCTCCAGCGCGAGGCCGTTGACGAACATCGCCACCACCAGCAGCGCCAGGGGGGCCGCCTCGGCCAGCGCGAGCAGCGGCAGGGCGTCGAGGGCCACCACGGCCACGCCGATGCGCAGGGCGTGCCGGGAGCGGGACCGGCCCACCAGGAACCCGCCGATGAGCGCGCCGGCCATCTGGGTGGCCAGCACCAGCCCCCAGGCGGTCCGCCCGTACGTGCTGTTGGCGATGGTCGGCCCGAGCACCTGGATACCGCCCGCGGTCACGGCGTTCACCACGAAGAACTGGAGCACCACCACCCACACCCAGGTGCGTGCGGTGAACTCCGTCCAGCCTTCGCGGAGTTCGCGCAGCGGCTGGGAGGGCGCGTCCGGCGTCGACTTCGCCCGGGGCACCCGCACGCCGTGGTAGGCGAGGGCGGCGCCCGCGAAGACGACGGCGTTGGCGGCCATGCCCCAGCCGGGGTTGAAGACTGCCGTGATCATGCCGCCGACCGAGGCGCCGACGATCATGCCGGCGTTGACGCCCATGCGGCTCAGGGCGTTGGCGGCGCGCAGTTCCCCGGCCGGAACGGTCTGCGGGACCAGCGAGGCCGACGCGGGCATCGACACGGCCGCCACAGCCCCGTTGACCACGCTCAGCAGGATGAGCACCCCGAGCGAGGCGGACTCGGTGAGCAGCACCACCGCGACCGCCCCCTGTACCGTCGCGGCGGACAGGCTGGACCCTTGCAGGATGAGGGCCCGGGGCACACGGTCGGCGAGGATGCCGCCGAAGAGCACGAGGAGGACGTTGGCGATCGACCGCGAGCCGACGACGATCCCGACGTCGACCGCGGAGCCGGTCATGTCCAGGACGGCGAAGGCCAGGGCGATGGGCGCCATGGAGTTGGCGCAGTGGGTCATCGTGCGGCCGAACACCAGGTTGCGGAAGTTCCGGTGGCGTAAGGACGCCAGAACGGACGCCCTCTCAGCTCGCTCGGTCACTCTGCGGTCCCCTTCCGGGCCATTTCGAACAGCATGAGCGTCGCGCTGGCATGTACGGTCCCGGGTGTGTCCGGCGGCCGGGCCTCGGCGTGCATGATCACCCCTAGCTCCCCGGCCAGTTCCCGCACCCGCTCCCACGCCTCGGGGGGCAGCCACATCTCTGCGTCGGTGAACGCCCCCGGCGACCCGGCCAACCGCTCGCGGCTGCGGCGCCGCAGTTCCTCGGAGAGGGCGGAGGCCAGCACCGCGTAGTCGTCGGGCGATCCGCCGGAGACGGACTCCCCGCTCGCCGGATTGTGGCGGTACCGCTTGGCCCGGCCGCCGCGCACGGAGGTCTCCTCGACGATCTCCAGCAGGCCGGCGGCGTGCAGATGACGCATGTGGTAGCTGATGTTCGCCTGCGACTCACCCAGCTCGCGGGCGGCCTCGCTGGCGCTCATGGCGTGTGCGGTGACCAGGGACAGCAGGCGCAGGCGCAGCGGATGGGCCAGCGCGCGCAGCCCGCCGAGCTCCGCGCGTCTCTCGGCGGCGGACATGGCCCCGAGTATCCGGCCCGGGCCGACGCACTGTCAAACACTTCTTTTGGGGTACTCCCGGCGGGCCTGCCGGGTGAGCGACACATGCATGCCGGGACCACCCTCCCCGAGGCCCCATTTGGAGCAACGTACAAGATTTGGAGCCGCCGTCGACGGGGGACTTCCGCGAAGGGCGCTCCTGAGCGAGAGTGACGCCCATCACGATGCGGAAGTGAGTTTCCGTATCGTAGAACTCGCTCTGGAGGAATACCGTGCCACCGTCCGTACCGTCCCTGCCGCGGCGCGTCGCACGCACGCTGCGCACCTCACTGTTCGCGCAGGTCGCCTGTGCCCTCGTCCTCGGCGTCGCCGTCGGAAAGCTGTGGCCCGATGTCGCCACGGCCGCCCAGCCGCTCGGTGACGGCTTCGTCCGCCTCATCAAGGCGATGATCTCGCCCCTGGTGTTCTGCGTGGTCGTCGTCGGCATCACCAAAGCGGGAGACCTCAAGGCGTTCGGACGGATCGGCCTCAAGGCCCTGATCTGGTTCGAGGTCGCCACCACGCTGGCACTGCTGGTCGGCCTGCTCGCCGGAAACCTCGCCCAGCCCGGGGCCGGCATGAACGTCGACCCGTCCAGGCTGGACGCGTCGGCGGTCGACGAGAAGACCGGCGGCGGGTCGCTGCCCTCGACGTCCGAGTTCATCCTGCACGCCCTGCCCGACAGCGCGGTCGGCGCGTTCGCCGAGAACTCACTCCTCCAAGTCCTCGTGCTCGCCTGTCTGGTGGGAGCCGCCGTCCTGCATCTGGGGCACACCAAAGTGCCCAAGATCCTGCCGGCCGTGGAGCAGGCCCAGGACGTCGTCTTCGCCGTCGTCGGCTTCATCATGAAGCTCGCCCCGCTCGCGGTCTTCGGCGCGACGGCCCACCTCGTGGGCGAGTACGGGGTCGGTGTGATGTCCACGTACGGCAAGCTCATCGCCGTCTGCTACGCCTCCGCGCTGGTCTTCCTGCTCCTGCTGGCCGTCGCGCTCAAATGGGTCGCCGGCATCAGTCTGTGGAAGTTCGTCCGCTACACCCGCGAGGAGATGCTGCTCGCCCTCGGTACCGCGTCCAGCGAGACCGTCATGCCCCGCATGATGCAGAAACTGCGTCAGGCCGGCTGCCGCGACGACGCCGTGGGCCTGGTCCTGCCCACCGGCTACTCCTTCAACCTCGACGGCGCCTCGATCTACCTCTCGATCGGCACCCTGTTCATCGCCGACGCGGTGGGCGTGGACCTTTCCCTCGGCCAGCAGGTCACGGTCGTCCTGATCCTCATGCTGACGAGCAAGGGGATGGCGGGCGTACCGGGTTCGGCGTTCCTCGCGCTGTCGGCGACCGCGTCGGCGCTCGGCGTCATCCCGGTGGGCGCCGTCGCGCTGCTCCTGGGCGTCGACCGCATCATGGACTCGATGCGCGTCGCCACCAACCTCCTCGGCAACTGCGTCGCCGTCTTCGCCGTCTCCCGGTGGGAGGGCGCGCTGGACACGGCCCGCGCCCGGAAGATGCTGGACGGCGAGATCACCTTCGTACCGGAGGAGGAGGCACCGCGGGAGGAGACACCACCGGAGAAGTCACCGCTGGAAACGACACCGCTGGAGAAGTCACCGCGGGAAGAGACACGGCGGGAGAAGACACCGGAGCACGGCACCACCGGGCCGGCTCCTCGGAGCGCGAGCGGCGTGAGCGGCGCGAGCGGTCCGGCCGCCGACCGGACGACCGCGGCGGCGAGTTCACCCGCGCTGAACGGCGAGCCCGAGGACGTCCCCCTGCCATGACCCCGGCATGCGCGTGAAGAGGCGGTGAGTTGAGCTCGGCGTGGCGGCGACAGGCCTTTCCCCACGCCGAGTTCATCATCGGTTCCCGGACCGGGACGGCCGATCAGGGTCACCGCGTACGTGCGCGCGCACCCCTTGCAGCCCGAACAGGATGAGAAGCTCGACCGCGCCGCCGTCGGCGCTGCCCAGCCAGTGGGGCAGGGCCGTGTCGAACTCGGCCGCCTCACCGGGCGGCAGCGTCAGATCGCGCTCACCGGTCACGAGTCGCAGGCGTCCGCCGAGCACGTAGAGCCATTCGAAGCCCTCGTGGGTCTGCGGGGTCGGTTCGAGTGGTTCCGGCCGGGCCGGAATGATCATCTTGAAGGCGTGCACACCGCCCGGTCGCCGGGACAGGGGCACGAAGGTCATTCCGAACCGGCTGATCGGCTTGAGGTGGATCCGGGGGTCGCCGGTGCGCGGGGCACCGACGAGGTCGTCCAGCGGAACGTCGTAGATACGGGCCAGCGGGAGCAGCAGTTCCAGGCTCGGCCGGCGCTGTCCGCTCTCCAGCCGGGACAGGCTGCTCTCCGACACCCCGGTCATCGACGCGAGGGCGGCGAGGGTGATGCCCCGGTCCCGGCGGAGCGCACGGAGCCGTGGCCCCACCGCCCCGAGCACGTCGTCGTCCGTCCGCTGATCCATGCGGCCATCTTGCCATTAGCGCAAGATTTCGTGCCAGCTCCTGATGACCTTCTCCTGTTCCCCCTACAGGTCCAGTACGGCCCAGAGCCGCCGGCCGTCCTCCGCGACATCCGTGCCGCACGTCGACGCGCCCAGTTCGGCCAGCCGCGGCAGCACCTCCGCGTCGGTCATGGCCGGAGCCGCCTGATGCGAGAGGACGAGGATCAGCACCTGCCGGTTCTGCTCGGCGAGGTGGACGCTCACCCGCCGGCCCCCGTCCGCGACCGCGGTCCGCATGAGCACCGTCACCAGATCCCCGGCCGTCCGGTCGGCCGTCGTGTGACCCCAAACGCGGAGCTGCGCCAGGACGCGCCGCCGGGCGGTGGCCACCGACCACGGCGCCGATTCCAGCGTCCAGTTGGCGCCGCGCCGGTTCGCCATCGTCACCCGCCGGCGCGCGGTCACCAGCGGGCTCTTCGGCTTCGTGTCCGGCTCGGGCCGCGGCGGCTGCACGGGGCGCTTGGGCGGGGGCGGTGTCCTGGGCGGATAGTCCGGCAGGCGCTGCTCGGGTGGCGGTAACGGCATGCGTGCTCCCCGTGTCGACAGGATGTCAGCGTATGCCGCACACCGGCTGTTACCGGCCGGTTCGGACCCGGAAGGGTGACAGCCCGCCACCATGAACGTACGGCGGACACGATCCGCGGAACCGCGCTCCCCGTCACCGTTCTCCGTCACCGCGCTGCGGCACCGCTTTTCCCGACACACACCGACGAGGGGCAGCCATGGGGCGCCGCGCTGAACAGGCTCGACGGGGGCGAGGATGTCGCCCGGACGGAGATGGACAAGGGGTCCTTCCACTGGGTTCCGATGCTGTTGTCGTAGGCGTCGATCCGCGCGAGCCGTACGTACGGCCTCGCGCGGGACGGCCGGCCTGCGGCTACCCTTCCGGGGTGACGCAGCACCCCACGAACGAGCACCGCCCCGCGAACGACGGGCCGAAGGCCGCCGCCCGCAACCGGGCCGCCCTGATCTCCGCCGCCCGGGCGATCTACGCGGAGCACGGTCTGGACGCCCCGCTCTCATCCGTCGCCCGGCGGGCCGGGGTCGGGCAGGGCGTCCTGTACCGGCACTTTCCCGACCGGGCCGCGGTGGCGACCGCCGTTCTGGAGGAGAACGTACGGCAGGTCGAGAAGGCGGCCGAGGACCTGACCTTCGCGGGCGTCCTCGGGGTGGTGACCTGGCATCTGACGGAGTCGGCCGCCTTCATCGGCCTCCTGCACGCCGACGAGGCGGGCCGCTCCGGTGTCCGCGCGTACGCCCTGGCCCTGTCGGAACGGGTCGAGCGCGCCCTGCGGGGACATCTGCGGGACGGCCATCGGCTGGCCGCGGGCAACGACCTCATGCTAGCCGTCGCCATGGTCTCCGGCGCCGTCACCGGCCCCACCCGCGAGGAGCGGGAACGCCGGGCGCTGGCCGCCTGGCGGCTGCTCGACGTCGAGGTGGGACCGGTGCGGCCCTTCGAAGAGGGGTGAGCGCGCGGCGGCGTCAGCCGCCGTTGGACTGCCGGACGCCCTCCGCCAGAGCGTCGAAGGTGTACAGATACCCGCCGGCGGGCCCGCTGACGGTCAGGTACGCCTTCTTCCCACCGGGCGTGATGGCCACGTTCGTCGCCGACTCCAGTCCCTCGGCACGGCCCGGGACCTCGATGGTCGCCAGGCGCTCACCGTGCTGGTTGTACACGACCATCGCGGCCCGGCCGTGCAGCGCCTGGTAGAGGTTGCCGTCGGCGTCCACGGCGATCGAGTCGGTCTGGGCGATCCCGCCGTCGACGCGGATGGCGGTGTGCCGGGAGGTCACCGCTCCCTTCGCGTCGAGACGGAGGTAGGAGATCCGGTTCTGGGTGAGCTCGCTGATCCACAGCCCGCGGTAGTCCACGTCGAACGAGATGCCGTTCGTCGCGGCCAGTTCGTCGGCGAGGACGGTGGCCTCCTTGCCGTCGCGATCGATCCGCACCACCCGGCCCTGGTCCTTGCCCTCGGACAGGCCGCGTGAGTCGCTGACGTACAGGTTGCCCTCCCGGTCGAAGGCGAGGTCGTCGGGGTTCATCGGCGCCCCGTCGACCTCGCCGGAGAAGAAGGTCCGCGGGTCGCCGCCGTCCCGGGCCAGGCTCACGATCTCACCGCGGAAGTCGGTCAGGTAGAGCCGTCCGTCGTACGGGCTGAACTGCGCCGAGGTGTAGGCCCCCTGGCCGTCCGTGCGGACGGCGCGCGACGTCTTCTTCGCGACGTCGACCCGTATCACCTTCGGCTTGCCCTCGGGGGCGGTGACGTCGACGACGATCAGGCTGCCGTCCTCGTCGAAGGTCGGCCCCTCCAGCAGGGTCATCCCGGTCTCCTCGTGCACCTTCGTCAGCTGCATCACCTTCTGCGCGCGGATGGTCCGGCCCGCGCCGGTGGAGGCCGTCGTCTCCCCCCGGTCGCCGGGATCGCCTGTGTCCGTGCCGCATCCGGTGAGCGCCAGCGTGCCGATCGCGGCGAGCACGGCAACGGATCGGATCGGGAGTCGTCGCATGGGGGGTCACTCTTCCTGTCCGTGTCTCTGCGGGCGCCGTCGGCAGGGAGCTTCGCGTGGGCCCGCCGGAGGGCGGACGCGCTCGTTCCGAGTGCCGCGGTACGCACCCGCACTCCAACCGGACACCACTGTCCGGTAGTTGCTACCGTAGCGGAAGGCCGCTCGTCCCGGGCGGCCCGCACGGCAGCGGACCAACAGGATCGAGGGCCCCCACATGACGACTCCTCAAGCGCCAACCTCCGACGAACTCGCCGCCCTGAGAGAGCGTTACCACCTCGAACGCGAGCGGCGGGTACGGCCCGACGGCGCCGGCCAGTACCGGCCCACCGAGGCCGAGTTCGGCTACTACGCCGCCGATCCGTACGTGGGGGACGTGGCCGGGCGCGAGCCGCTGCACGACACCGTCGATGTCGCCGTGGTCGGTGGCGGGTTCGGCGGCATCCTCGCCGGGGCGCGGATGCGGCAGCAGGGCCTGGAGCGTGTCCGGATCGTCGAGATCGGCGGCGACTTCGGGGGCACCTGGTACTGGAACCGGTATCCGGGCATCCACTGCGACGTCGAGTCGCACGTATACCTGCCGCTGCTCGACGAGACCGGATACGTGCCCGAGTGGAAGTACGCGCCCGGCGAGGAGATCCGCCGCCACGCGGTGCGGATCGCGCAGAAGTTCGACCTCTACCCGGACGCACTGTTCTCCACCGGAGTCACCTCGCTGACCTGGGACGATCCATCCGAGAAGTGGATCGTGGCCACCGACCGCGGTGACGCGTTCCGGGCCACGTACGTCGTCACCGCCACCGGCACGCTCTCCCAGCCGAAGCTCCCCGGGATACCCGGCATCGAGGACTTCAAGGGCCACACCTTCCACACCTCGCGGTGGGACTACGGCTACACGGGCGGCACCGCGGACGGCGGCCTGACGGGGCTCTCGGAGAAGCGGGTGGGCGTCGTCGGCACCGGCGCCACCGGCATCCAGGTCATTCCGATGCTGGCCGAGGACGCCGGACACGTCTACGTCTTCCAGCGCACCCCCTCCACCGTGGACGTACGCGCCAACCGCCGCACCACCGCCGAGGACGTCGGCGCCGACCACGACGGCTGGGCACGCGAACGCCGCGACAACTATCTGCGCATCGTCTCCGGCGAGCCGGCCGAGGAGGATCTCGTGGCGGACCGCTGGACCATGTCGGCGGGTCTCCTGGAGAAGCTCCTGCCCAGCTTCCGCCGCCAGGGCGACCGGGAGACCTTCGAGGCCGCCTACGAGGCGGCCGACGCCGCCAAGATGAACGAACTCCGCACGCGCGTCGAGCAGACCGTCGCCGACCCGGACACGGCGGAGAGGCTCAAGCCCTGGTACCGGTACGCCTGCAAGCGTCCCACCTTCTCCGACAAGTACTACCCGGCGTTCAACCGCGCCAACGTCACCCTGGTCGACACCGCGGACACCCACGGCATCGAGCGCGTCACCGAACACGGGGTCGTGGTCGGGGGCACCACCTACGAGCTCGACTGCCTGGTCTTCGCCACCGGTTTCTCCGTCGGTACCTCCGGCATCCTCTCCGGCAAGCTCCCCGTCCACGGCCGGGAAGGAACCCAACTGCTGCACGCCTGGGCGCGACAGGGTCCGCGCACCCTGCACGGCTTCACCAGCAACGGCTTCCCGAACCTGATCCAGATGGGATCCGTGCAGAACGCCAGCAGCGTCAACTACACGCACATCCTCGACGAGCAGGCCGTCCATGCCGCCGCCCTCGTCGCGGGGGCCGAAGCCGAGGGGGCCCTCGTCGAACCGTCCCGCGAGGCCGAGGACGACTGGATCACCCTTCTGTCGAAGGACGCCCCCGACCACGAGTGGTTCCACGCCGAATGCACCCCCGGTTACTACAACGGCGAGGGACGCGGCCGGCCGAACGGACCGCGCGCCTACCCCTACGGCGCTTTCGCCTTCCATGAGTTCCTGAAGCGCTGGCGCGAGGAGTCCCTGGGCGAGATCCTCCGGGCCAGGACGCCCCAGCAGCCCTGAGGCACGTACCGGACGTGTGCTCCGGGCCTGCCCGGGTGACCGCCGGGGAGTGCCCGGGGCAGCGGCCGGCGGCCCTGGGCCGGCGGCCGGCCCGTACCGGCGCTCGTTCCCCCCTTTGCGCAGTACCGCTCGCGCCTCCTGCCCGCAGGCCATAAGACGGAGACTGCGGGCGACACGCGGAGGAGTGGACCTGGATGCAGATCGTTGTCGACCTCAATCGCTGCCAGGGATACGCGCAGTGCGCGTTCCTCGCTCCGGAGGTGTTCGAGCTGCACGGCGAGGAGGCGCTGATGTTCACGCCCGTCGTCCCCGACGGCCGGCCCGAGCAGGGGCACGAGCACCCGCACGAGCGCGTGCGCCGGGCCGCGGCCGCGTGTCCCGTGCAGGCCATTCTCGTCGGCGAACGGGCGGGCCCCCGTGAAGGGTGAACCGAGGAGCGGCCGGATCGTCATCGTCGGGGCGTCCCTGGCCGGTCTGCGGGCCGCCGAGACGCTGCGCGACAAGGGTTTCACCGGATCGCTGACCCTGGTCGGGGACGAGCCGGAGCCCCCGTACGACAGACCACCGCTCTCCAAGCAGGTCCTGCTCGGGCGGACGGGCGCGGCGGACACCGGGCTGCCGCTGCGCCGGGAGGTGGATGCCCGCTGGAAGCTCGGGGTGCGCGCCGAAGGGGTCGATCCGGTCGGGAAGCGGGTGATCCTCGCCGACGGGGAACGGCTGCCGTTCGACCGGCTGCTGATCGCCACCGGAACGCGGGCCCGCCCCTGGCCGAACCCCGGGGAAGCCCGTCTCGACGGCGTACTGACGCTGCGTACGAGCCAGGACGCGGCGGCGCTCTCGTCCCGCCTCGACGCCGGGCCGCGCCGCGTCCTGGTGATCGGCGCGGGGTTCACCGGCTCGGAGATCGCGTCCGCCTGCCGGGAGCGCGGCCTCGAAGTGACCGTCGCCGAGCGCGGCCCCTCACCGCTCGTCGGCGCGCTGGGCGGAACCCTCGGGGCGTTCGCCGCCACGCTGCAGCGCGCGCACGGCGTCGATCTGCGCTGCGGTGTGACGGTCACCGCGCTGAAGGGCAGCAACGGACGGCTCACGGGCGCCGAGTTCTCCGACGGCGGCCGGATCGAGGCCGATGTCGCCGTGGTCGCCCTGGGCGCCGTACGGAACACCGAGTGGCTCGCCGGATCGGATCTGGCCGCGGGGCCGCGGGGCGTCGCGTGCGACGCGGGATGCCGCGCCTTCAACATGTACGGGATCGTCACCGACGACGTGTTCGTCGCCGGTGACGTCGCCCGCTTCCCGCATCCGCTGTTCGAGTATCAGATGCTCGCCCTCGAACACTGGGGCAACGCGATCGCGCAGGCCGAGGTGGCGGCCCACAACATGGTCGCCACGGGGCCGGACCGGCGTCCGCACCTCGCGGTGCCCGCCTTCTGGTCCAGCCAGTTCGGTCTCAACATCAAGTCCGTCGGCGTACCGACCTTCTCCGACCACGTGGTCATCGCCCAGGGGTCGCTGCGGGAGGGCCGTCTCGTCGCGGTCTACGGCTACCGGGGACGCGTCACCGCGGCGGTCAGTGTGAACCGGGCCAAGTGGCTGGAGCACTACCGGCACCTCATCGAGACGGCGGCCCCCTTCCCGCCCGCGCGCGGCGCGGCCGACCGGCCCGAATCGGCCGAACCCGTCCCCTCCGACGTGCCGGACCCCCGGCAGCTCTCGCACGGCCCGACCGTGGCGCTCACCGGCCATCTGCCGGACCGGCGCCTGACCCTGGTCCGGCACGAACCGACACCCGCCGCCGTCCACCGTCCATGAGGAGCCCCGCGCATGCCCCCGGACACCCTTCTCCAGCGCATCACGGACTACGCGAACCGCGCCGACCCCTATCCGCTGTACGCCGAACTCCGCGAGAACGGGGTGACACGGCAGACGGACGGCAGCTATCTGGTCGGTACGTACGAGGACATCGCCGCGCTGCTCCACGATCCGCGGATCAGCTCGGACTCCCGCAACCGCACCGACCAGGACACGGTTCCGCTGCTCCGGAGGGGCCCGCAGCCGGCGGCCTTCATCGGCTTCGACGACCCCGAGCACGACCGGCTCCGCCGTATCGCGATGCGGCCCTTCGGGCCGCCCCACTCCCCCGGCCGGATCGACGCCCTGCGCACCGACATCACCAGGATCGCCGACGAGCTGGTCGGCGGTTTCCGGGACAGGGACCGGATCGATGTCGTCGAGGACTTCGCCTACCCCCTGCCGGTCACCGTGATCTGCCGGCTGCTGGGGGTGCCGCACGAGGACGTGCCCCGGATCCGCGGCTGGACGAACGACGTCGTCGCCGGTCTCGACCTGCGGCCCGGGAAGGACGCGGACGACCGCGCCGCCAAGGGTCTGGAAGCCCGGCAGGCGATGGGCGTGTATCTCGGGGACCTCGCCGACCGGCGCCGGGACGATCCGTCGGACGACATGCTCTCCGCCCTCGTGCACGACTCCGGCCCCGACGGGCACCTCACCAGGGGTGAGCTGATGGCGACCGCGACGCTGCTGCTCATCGCGGGGCACGAGACGACGGTCAACCTCATCACCAACGGAGCGCTCACGCTCCTGCGTCACCCCGCCGCCCTGCGGCGACTGCGGGACGACCCCGGGCTGATGCCCGGGGCCGTCGAGGAACTCCTGCGCTACGAGCCCCCTGTTCATCTGCTCCCGCAGCGCACCCCGCTCGCCGATGTCGAGGTCTCGGAGGTCACCGTCCCCAAAGGCGCCCCGCTGATCCTCGTACTCGCCTCCGGCAACCGTGACCCGCTGCGGTTCGACGAGCCGGACCGGTTCGACCCGGCCCGCGAGGACAACCAGCACTTCGGCTTCGGCGGCGGAGTCCACAACTGCTTCGGCGCGCCGCTCGCCCGTCTGGAGACCCAACTCGCCCTGCGCGCGCTCCTCCCCCGGCTGGAAGGCTTCCAACTGGCCGAGGAGCCACCGCCGTACCGCAGCAGCCCGATCCTGCGCGGCCCCCGGCATCTGCGGATCGAGCGCGTGCCGGGCTCGTGACGACGGGGCGCGTCAGGCTCGTGCCGGCCTGTGGAACGTCGCTACGGACCCGGGGCCGTCGCGGCTCCGGTCGCGGTGTCGGCGGCTCCCGGAGCGGTCGGCCCGGGAACGGTCCGCCCGGAAACCAGGGGCGTGCGGTAGGAGCGCAGGGAAGGGTTGGCCGCCGCCACGGCGGCGACCGCGAGGGTGGCGGAGAGGCCGCCCGCGACCAGGGCGAAGGGGACCGAGGTGACCGACGCCAGCAGTCCGCCGCGGAAGTTGCCCAGTTCGGGGCCCGCGACGCCGATGACGTTTTCCAGCGAGGAGACCCTCCCCCGGTGCGCGTCCGGAGCCTCCAGCTGGACCAGAGCGCCGCGGGTGACCACCGACACGGTGTCGGCCGCCCCGGCCACGGCCAGGCAGCCGAGCGCCGCCCACAGGGGCCCGGCCAGACCGAAGCCGGCCAGGGCCAGGCCCCAGACGCCCGCCGCGGTCAGCTGGACCAGGCCGCCGCGGCGCAGCCGCGTCACCGTGCCGGAGAGCAGTCCGGCGGTGATCCCGCCGACCGCGACGGCCGAGAGGAACAGCCCGAGGGTCCCCGGGTCGCCGCCGAAGCGGACCTCGTTGACCAGCGGGAAGAGCGCGATCGGCATGGCGAGCAGCGTCGCGGACAGATCGGTGGCCAGCGAGCCCCACAGCGTCGGGCGGCGCAGGACGATCCGCCAGCCGCCGCGCTCCGCCCGGCGCCCGCCACCCGCCGTACCGGCGCCCTCGGGCCTCATGGCCGGGAGGCGGATCACCAGGAGCGCCGCGACCGCGACGGCCAGGGCGTGCGCGGCGTAGGCGGCGGGCAGACCCCAGCGGGCGATGACCAGCCCGGCCAGCGCGGGCCCGGCCAGCATCGCCGCCTGGAAGGAGACGTTGGACAGGGCGAGACCGGCCGCGACCTGGTCGGCCGGCAGCAGCCGGACCGGGAAGGTGCGCCGGGCGGGGGCGCCGAGCGCGCCGCACGCGGTCCCCAGCGCGACCAGGCCGAGGAGGAGCACCACGTTCCGGTTGTCCGCCAGCGCCTGGACGCAGAGCCCAGCGGCGGCCAGCAGCTGGCCGACGCTGGTGGCGCGGACCACCGTACGGCGGTCGACGGTATCGGCCAGCGTGCCGCCGAGCAGCCCGAACAGCACCGTCGGCAGGCCGGTGGCGAGCCCGATGACACCGGTGCCCACCGGGCTGCCGGTCAGGTCCCAGACCTGGGCCAGCACCGCCACGGTGGCCGCCTGGCCGCCGAGCTGCGAGGCCGCCGAGCCGATCCACAGATCACGGAACGGCCGGCTGGCGCGCAGCGGACGGGTGTCGAGGAACCGGACACGTCCCTTCATCGGGGTGGTTCGACGAGATGGTCGAGGACGCGCTGCCGCATCGACCGGCGCTCCAGCGCCCGCCGCACCTCCTCGACCACGGCGGTCATCGCGTACGGGATCTCACCGTCCAGCTCGGCGACCGTCGCGTGCGTGGCGCGCCACTCGGCCTCCAGGAACGGCACCAGGGACCGGCCGCGCCCGGTGAGGTCGATCCGCCGCGTGCGGGCGTCGGGCCCCGGCTCGGAGACGACCAGCCCCTCCTTGCGCAGGGCGGCGACGGTCTGGCTGATCGCCGAGTGCGACCGGCCGAGGGACTCCGCGAGCTCGCGGATGGTCAGGGGCCCGGTGTGGGCGAGCCGGATCAGCGGATAGGCGAACCGCGGCCGCACCCCCTCGATGCCGCGCGCGACGTAGACCTGCTCGATCTCGGCGTCCATGGCGGCCAGCAGTTCGTGCAGCGGCTGCCAGGGATCGGGCAGCGCCGTGGGGTCGGAAGATGTCACAGCGCTAATATAACAGCGCTGTGACAATAGGAGGGGTGAATGCTCAGAGCCACCCCTGTTCGCGGGCGATGCGCGCGGCGGCCTGACCGTCCTCCGCGCCCAGCTTCATCGCGGCGGCGGAGAGGTGGTCACGGACGGTTCCGCGGGAGAGCGAGGTGCGGGTGGCGATCTCCGCGACCGGCACCCCTTCCCCGGCGTACCAGAGGAGTTCCGCCTCACGGGGTGTCAGGGGGCACGCGCCGGCGTCGATGGCGTCGGCCGCGATGTCCGGGTCGATGTAGCGGCGGCCGGCGTGAACGGTACGGATGATCTGTGCCAGGTGCCCCGCGGACACCGTCTTGGACACGAAACCGAGCACGCCGACGCTCAACGCGCGCTTCAGCGCACCGGCGCGGGCGTGGCCGGTGACGATCACCGAAGCGCAAGCAGGCGCGAGGGTACGCAGCCGCTCCGCGACCGCCAGTCCGTCGAGGCCGGGCATCCGGAGATCGAGAACGGCGACGTCGGGCCGGTGCGCCCGGGCCAGCTCCAGGGCCGCGTCGCCCGTTCCGGCCTGCGCCACGACGGTGATGTCGTCCTCCAGGGCGAGCAGGGAGGCGAGTGCGCCCCGGATGAGGTGTTCGTCGTCCGCCAGCAGGACCGTGATCATTCGCCTTCCTCCCACGGGATCTCCGCGGTGAGCCGGAAGACCCCGCCGGGGTACTGCTCGGTGGTCAGCGTGCCGTTCACCGCCGTCAGGCGTTCTTTCAGGCCGCTCAGGCCGGTGCCGGCCCCGGGGGGCGTGTCGGACGCACCGTCGTTCTCCATCAGCAGCAGGGCCGCGGCCGGGCCCGCGGTGCGCAGGGACATCGTGCAGCGGGACGCGCCCTGCGCGTGGCGGAGCACATTCGTGGTCGCCTCGCGGACCACCCAGCCGAAGGCGGCCTGCACCTCGCCGGGCAGGCGGGCCGCCGGACCGTATTCGATACGGCAGTCGATGCCCGCCGCCTCCAGGACGGAGCGTGCTCCGGCGAGTTCGGTGTGCAGGTCGGCGGTACGGTACCCGCGGACCACCGACCGGATCTCCCGCTGCGACTCCTGCGCGATGCGCTGCACCTCCAGCATCTGCTCCACCGCCTCGGGCCGGCCGCGCTGCGCCAGCTGTACGGCGAGTTCGCTCTTGAGCGCCACGACCGCGAGATTGCGGCCCAGCACGTCGTGGAGGTCACGGCCGAAGCGCAGCCGCTCCTCCGCCACGGCGAGCCGTGCCTGTGTCTGGCGGGCCGCGGCCAGTTCCTCGATCAGCCGGACCCCCCAGCCGGTGGCCCGGAACGCCGCGGCCATGAACGGAGCCATGAACAGGGCGGCGCCGGTCACGAGCCCCAACTGCGCACCGGAGAGCCCGGCCATCACGCCGCCCGCCACGATGGACAGCGAGACCACCGCGACCGCTGCCGCGCCGGCGCGGCGCGACAGTGCCAGCGCGCACGGGCCGCCGTAGAGCATCAGCAGCCAGAACAGGTAGGGCGCCAGACCTTTGTCATCGATGTGGCCGGTGGCCAGCAGCACACATCCCAGGGCGGCCATGGCCGCGGTCAGGGTCGTGTACGCCGCGAGCAGCAGGTCGGGCCGGGGACCGGAGCCGAGGTAGCGGTGCAGGGCCGCCCGGCAGAGCAGCACCTGGACGACGGCGTGCGCCCCGCCCAGTACGGCGACGGACACCAGATTGGCCCTGCCGGTGTCCGTCTGCGCCACCCAGAGCGCCCACAGACCGAGCTCGAAGACCGCGAAGTAGGCGACCGTGGCGAGCGCGTACTTGCGGTACCGGCCGGGGCCGTCCGGGCCGCCGAGACGTTCCACCCAGTCGTCCACATTCAAGTTCATGCTCATGCTCATGTTCACGGTCCCAGCTCCCTTGTCCCACGGTCCGTTGTACTCAATAGCGCGGGCTCCAGCGGAACCACCGCCGCACGCCGAGGGCCGCCGCACCGGTCCAGGCCAGCGCGACGAGCACCGCGCGGCCCTGGTCCGCGCCGCCGAGATCGCCGGTCCAGCCGCCCTGCAGGAGATCCATGACGGGCGAGAACGGCAGCCAGGCGCCGATGTCGGCCACCACACCGGGCAGCACCCCGCGCGGCAGGAAGACCCCGGATCCGGCCATGCTCACCAGCAGGAACGGCAGGAACGTCAACTGAGCACTCTCCGCGGTCCGGGTGAAGGCGGCCGTCAGCGCGGCCCCGGCCACGAGCAGTACCACACCCAGCAGCAGGCCGAGAACGAGCAGGTGCGGGGCTTGCGGCAGGGGTGCGTCCAGGACCACCGTCAGACCGACGGCCAGCAGCACGCACTGGGCCAGCGCCAGCACCACGGCCGGGAGCGCCGCACCGGCGAGGATCTCCACATCACGCACCTCACCCGTGCGCAGCCGCTTGAGCACCAGGCTCTCGCGGCGCGTGACGTACACGCCGACCAGGTTCGTGTAGACGGAGAAGAACAGGGCCATGGCCAGGGTGCCGGAGAGGAGGACGGTCGCGATCGACAGGCCGGTGCCGCCCAGGTCGAGGCCGTTGACCAGGCTGCGCGACGAGAAGGCCATGACGGCGGGCAGCGCGAGCGCGGTGATCAGGGAGGCCCTGCTGCGCAGCAGGAGTGCCAGCTCCGCGCGGCCGAGGGCGGCCATGCGGGACGCGGCACCGGATCGTACGCGTGCGGCGGCGGCCGGTCGGGCAGGGGCGGTCGACGTCATCGTGTCTCCTCGGTGTCCAGGTTCTTGGCGATCTCCATGAACGCCTCCTCCAGCGATGCGGACCGGGCGTCCAGGGCGTGCAGCGCGATCCCGGCGCGGTGCGCCCAGACGAGCAGTTCGGTGGCGGTGCGCTGCAGGTCCCGGGTCTCCAGACGCACGGTCCGGCCCACGGTCTCGTGACGGGTCACGCCCATCGGCGCGAGCGGCGGCAGTTCCCCCAGGAAGCAGTCCTGGGGGAGCTCGAAGCTGATCCGGGAGGGCCGTTCGGCCACCACGTCGGCCACCCGCCCGGTGGTGGCGATCAGCCCCTGGTGCATGATCGCCAGCCGGTCGGCCAGTTGTTCCGCCTCGTCCAGGTAGTGGGTGGTGAGCAGCACGGTCGTGCCCTGGGCCTTCAGTTCGCGGATCAGCTCCCAGGTGTCGCGGCGGGACTGCGCGTCGAGGCCGGTCGTCGGCTCGTCGAGGAACAGCACCTCGGGGCGCCCCAGCAGGGCGAGCGCGAGATCGAGGCGGCGGCGTTCACCGCCGGAGAGCTGCTTGACCCGCACCGTACGGCGCTCGCCGAGGCCGGTCAGGTCCAGAACCTCGTCCACGGGACGGGCGTGGCTGGTGCAGCCCGCCCACATCCGCGCGGTCTCCAGGACCGTCAGCTCCGGAGGGAATCCGCCCTCCTGGAGCATCACCCCGGTGCGCGGTCGCACGGCCGCCCGCTCGCGGAACGGGTCCCGGCCCAGGACCCGGACGGTCCCGCCGGTGGGGGCGGCCTGGCCCTCCAGGATTTCGAGTGTCGAGGTCTTGCCGGCTCCGTTGGTTCCCAGCAGCGCGAAGAGTTCTCCGCGGGCGACCGTGAAGTCGATGCCGCGTACGGCGTCGAAACCCCGGTAGCTCCGCCTCAGTCCGACGGCTTCAATGACGGTGTTCATGCCCTCCACACTCCCGGCGGTACGCGGCGGACGGCAGTGCGGTCTGTCATGGGTTCGCATGACGTCTGTCATGCGAACCCATGAC
>NZ_JBHURV010000029.1:99578-126231 GCF_042673865.1 Streptomyces sp. NPDC056987 | reverse complement strand
CAGCACCCGTACGGTGTGCACGTGCTGCGGGGCGTCAGGCTCCGGCCGCCGTCTCCGTCAGGGGCGCGGGCCCGTCACGCGCTCCCGCTCCGGTGCCGGGGCTCCTCGCGCCGGGTCTCGGTGACCCGGAGCGTGGGCTTCCCGCTCGGGCCCGGGGCCGCGCCCGGGGTCCGGGCGTCCTTGCCGTCCTTGGACGCGCCCTTCAGCGAGTCGAGGATGGCCATGCCCTGCCCGACCAGTCCGGCCGCCAGGTCGTTGACGCCGCCGGTGCCGTTGAGGACCGTCAGGTGGGCACCCGCCATGCCCCGGGCCGCCGCGTCGGCCAGCGCCGGCAGGTTCTCGACGGTGCGGTTGGCGGCGATGAGCTCCTGGTTGCCGTCCTTCAGCGACTCGGCGCGCGCGGTGTTCGCGTCGGCCTGGGCCTGGGCGAGGGTGCGCTCGCTGTACGCGGAGGCGTCCGCCTCGAACTTCACCCGGTCCCTGGCGGCCTCCGCCAGGGTGCGCTGACGGTACGCCTCGGCGTCCGCCGGGCGCCGAATCTCGGCCTCCAGCCGCTGCGCGGCCAGCTCGGCCTGACGCTGCGCCAGGGCCGTCTGCTGCTCGATGGTCTCCTGCGAGGCCCGCGCCTCGGCCAGCGGTCCCGCCTGCGCGGCGCGGGCGTTGACCTGCTCCGTCTCGGCATGGAAACCGGCCCGCTTGATCGCGGTGTCCCGTTCGTACTCGGCCTTCAGCGCGGCGGCCTGCTGCTCGCGCTCGCTCGCCTCCTGATCCGACTTGGCCCGGGCGATCCGCGCCTGGCCTGCGACGGCCGCCGCGTGCGGGGCGGCCAGGTTCTCGATGTAGCCGGTGGCGTCGTCGATCTCCTGGATCTGGAGGGCGTCGACGACGATGCCGAGCTTCTCCATCTCACTGTGGCTGCCCTGCTTGACCTCCTGGGCGACCCGGTCGCGCTCGCGGATGATCTGTTCCACCGTCAGTCCGCCGACGATGGAGCGGAGGTGACCGGCGAAGATCCGGCCCACCAGCTCCTCCATCCGGTCCTGTTCCGCCAGGAAGCGCCGGGCCGCGTTGGCGATCGACACGGTGTCGTCACCCACCTTGAACACGGCCACCGCACGGACGTTGAGCCGGATTCCCTGCTGGGTGACGCAGTCCTCGACGATCTCCGCCTCGCGGAGCGCCAGGGAGAGCATCCGTACCTTGTGCTTGACCGGCATCACGAAACTGCCGTGTCCCGTGACGATCCGGAACTGAGTGTCCTGCGCCTGCCGTTTGGAGCCGGAGATGAGCATCGCCTCGTTGGGCGCGGGAACATGCCAGAACAGCATGGTGTGCTCCTGTCGTACTGCGTGTACGCCGGTACCGCTGTGGTGCCGCCGCGCGTACGGCTTCCGCCGTGGTGGAGTGCGTCCTTCAGGAGGGGAGGAGTTCCACGATCACCGAGCGGGCCGAGATCGACTCGACGACGATCACCCGGCGGTCCTTGCCGATCGGACCGTCCGCCCAGGCCGCGTAGGCCTCGGAGCCGCCCCGTACGGCCACCAGCACCTCGCCGGGGCCGTTCGGCGGGATCGGGACGGTGACCCTGCCGATGGCCCCGACCGGGCTCTGTGAGAAGTCATCCGCCACGGACATACGTCGTTGCCGCGATCATGCCGACCACGCCTCCTGGAGGCCGCGCCTCCGACCTCGTACTTCATCGAGAACGCCCCCGGCGAAGCGGCCGACGGCGACATACCCTCGATATCTTCACAGTACTCCGGGGAGCGTCGGGGCACCGTCAGGCCGGTACGCCCCCGGGGCGACGCGCCCGAGCCGCCCCGCGCGGTGGCGCGGGGCGGCTCGGTGGTGCGGCGGCGGGCCCGTCACACGCCCCGTTCGTGACGGGGCCGGTCGTGACGCGACCCGGTCGTGACGGCTCAGTCGCGGCGCGCCGGCTCGGTGGGGAACCGCCGGTGCAGCCCGCTCCAGTCCAGCACGTGTTCCGCCTGCCGGGTCGTCTGGTGGGCCGCCTCGCGGGCTTCGCTGACGACGTCCCCGTGCTCGCGGAGAAGCTGGTCATAGATCGGAGGGTTCGATGCCACGTTCATGGTCTGTCAAGTTCTTCCGGTCGGCAATCGTCGGCCGCTGAACTCTACTTCGTAGGTGCCGAGACCGTCGCCCTCGACCATCCCCAGGAGCAGACCGCCCTCACGCAAGGTTGCGATAGGGCGAGTCACAGCAAGCGTTGACGAAACTTTCCCAAGCATTCCAAGCCGGTCGCCTTGCAATCAACGACCGATGCCATGTCGACATAGGAACAGGAAGTCGGTCTCGATCAGCCCTGGGGAGAATCTGGGGAGATTCGGCAGGAGCGGCTCTCCCCCGCCCTCGCCGTCCAGGGCCGGGGTGAAGGCCGGCCGCCGCAACGCGCCCGTTCGGCTGGGCAGTTGGCCATGGCGCGAGGCGCGGCGGGTCAGCTCTTGCGGGCGATGGCGCCGTACATCGCGATGTCACGGTCGTCCCTGGCCACTTGACCGACGTCCGGACGCCACTTGTGGACCTGGGTCACGCCCGGCTCGATCAGCTCCAGACCGTCGAAGAACGCGGTGGCCTCGGCCAGCGTACGGAGTTGCATGGGCATGCCGCGCTTCGCATACTCCTCGGCCACATGACCTACCTCCACCGGGGCGAAGTCGGCGGTGCCGATGGTCATCGCCAGGTAGCTGCCGGAGGGCAGCGGGTCGAGGAGGCGCTGGACGAGGCCGTGGTCGTCGTCGTCCGCCAGGATGAAGTGCAGGATCCCGATGATCATGAGACCGACCGGCTCGCGCAGGTTCAGCAGTTCCTGGAACTGGGGCGAGCCGATGATCGCGTCCGGGTCCCGCATGTCGGCGTCGATGTAGGCCGTACGGCCCTCGGGAGCACTGGTCAGCAGGGCGCGGGCGTGCGCGAGGACGATCGGGTCGTTGTCGACGTAGACGACCCGGGAGTCGGGCGCGACCGTCTGGACGACCTCGTGCATGTTGGGCTGGGTGGGCAGGCCCGTACCGATGTCCAGGAACTGCCTGATGCCCTTCTCCTCGGCCAGGTGACGGGCCGCGCGGTGCATGAACTCCCGGTTGGCCCGCATGTGGATGGGGAGCGCGGGCCACTCCCGGCACATCGAGTCGCCGGCCTCCTGGTCGACCTGGTAGTTGTCCTTGCCGCCCAGGATGTAGTCGTACACGCGCGCGGAGTGCGCCTCCCCGGTGTTGAAACGATCTTCTGGAGAGTTCTGCGGTGCCATCTTCGCTCCTCCCAGGTAGCGCGGCCGGCGCGACGCCGGGGCGCGCGTACCGGTACCGGTCCCGTCCCAAACTGAAGCCTTGGTCCAGAGCTTAGACGCTCAGTGATCTCGCGCCGCCGTGGACCAGCCGATCAGGGCGCCGCGCAGGGCCGCCACCAGCCGGGTCGCGGCCTCCTCCTCGGGGTGTCCGCTCTTGATGAGGTCGAGAATGTCCCGTGGGTCGAACAGGGCGTTCCACAGGAACAGGGCCTCGTCCCCGAGGTCCCCGAGCCCGAGTTCCTCGGTGGTCTGCCGCAGCGGCTCGGCCAGCGCCTCGGCCTGGGGCGCGAGATAGCCGGTGCCCTCACGCAGCCGTTCGAGATAGCCGCGGTGCGAGCGCATCTGCGCCATGGCGCCGCCGTGTTCGAGGACGAGCGACACCCAGTAGCGGGACACCTCCTCCAGCCTGGCCATGCCCCTGCTGGTCTGGCGCGCGCTGAAGTCGCGCAGCTCGGAACCGACTTGGGCACGGAAGGCGTGCAGGATCTCCTCGACGGAGGAGAAGTGCCGGTAGGCGGTCGCGGTGGACACCTCCGCGTGCTTGGCGATCTCGGCCAGACTGACCGGTGTCGGCGAGTTCTCGAACAGCAGCGCGGCGGCCTTGATGAGGTGCCTGCGGTTGCGCTCGGTGTCGCTGCGCATGGGACGACTCCCCCGTTGCGTGTGGGACGGCGGGTTCACCGGAGGGCGGAGAGGCCACGGGCCAGCCGGCGGACGCCCTCGGTGATGGACTCCGGGCTGGCAGCGTACGACAGCCGGAGGTGCCCCTCGCCCCGGGCGCCGAACTCGCTTCCCGGCCGGACGGCGACGCCGTGCGCGCGCAGCTCGGCGACGACGTGCGCCGAGGGCAGGTCGAGGTCGTACCGCGGGAACTGGTAGAACGCCCCCTCCGGCGCGCTCAGGGTGAGGCCGGGGACCGCGGCCAGTTCCGCGCGCATCAGCTCGCCGCGGCGTTCGTACGCGGCGCGCATCCTGGCGATGTCGTCGTCGCAGGTCCGCACCGCGACGAGGGCGGCGTCCTGGACGACCGTGTTCACCGACCCGTTGAAGGTGTTGTGGATCCGCGCGGACGCCTGGATGAGCGGCGAGGGGCCCCAGAGGTAGCCGACCCGCCAGCCGGTCATCGCGTAACTCTTGGAGAACGTCTGGCAGTAGACCGTACGGTCGCGCAGGCCGTCGACCGAGACCGTGGAGGTGAAGGGCCGGCCGGTGTGGTCGAGGTCGGCGTAGGCCTCGTCCGAGATGACGATCGTGTCCGTGCCCGCGAGCAGGCCGGCGAGCGCGTCGAGTTCCTCGCGGCCGTGCACGATCCCGGTCGGGTTGACCGGGTTGCAGAACACGAAGAGCTTCGCGCCCGCGAGGGCGTCGGCCAGCCGGTCGAGGTCCCAGTGCAGGTCCGGCGCGAGCGGGACGGGGACGACGACGCCTCCGGCCATGTGCACCAGGTCGGCGTAGAGGGAGTACGTGGGGTCGGGTACGACCACCTTGTCGCCGGGGTCGACGATCCCGAGGATCGACGCGGCGAGACCGGCGGTTCCGCCCTGGGTGATCAGGATGTCGGCGGCGGAGACCGGCGCCCCGGCGATGCCCGCGAGCTTCTCGGCGAGCGCCTCGCGCAACGCCGGCTCGCCGAGCAGCGGCGAGTAGTGGGTGCGTCCGGCGCGGATCGCGGCGTGGGCCGCCTCGACCACCTGCTCGGGGGTGTCGAAGTCGGGCTCGCCCATGGCGAGGGAGACGAGATCGCCGCCGGACTGCGGCTGCTGGGTCCGGCGGGAGGCGGCGGCGATCCGGGCGACGGCTCCGGCGGGCGTGAAGGCGGGCAGCGGGGTGGCGGTGGTGGACGGCATGCGCTCCTCCTGGAGGCGGGAGAGGGTCAGGCGTGGGGTGCGGCGCCGGCGGGAGCCCCCGCCCAGCGGCTGATCTCAAGGTCGGCGGAGGTGTCGCGCTGCCGGGTGGGGGCCACGACGATCTCCTGGAGCACGACCCGCTGGGGCAGCGTGACCGCGAGGCGGACGGCCTCCGCCACGTCCTCGGGGCGCAGCATGTGGGCGCGTTCCTCGGCGGCCGGCGGCCGGGCCCGGTGATCGAGGATGGGGGTGTCGGCCTCGCCGGGCAGTACGGTGACGGCCCGCAGCCCCTGGTTGCGGAAGGTGTTGTGCAGGAAGGTCATGAAGTTGCGGACACCGGCCTTGGCCGCGCCGTAGGCGGCCCCGCCGAGCAGGTTGGGGTTGACGGCGGCGAGCGAGGAGACCGTGACGATCGTCCCGGTGCCGCGGCCGAGCATGTCCGGGAGCACGGCCTGGGTGAGCTGGAAGACCGCCGTGAGGTTCACGTCGAGGACGTGGCGCCACTCGTCGTGCGGCAGCCACTGCGGGTTGAGCACGGACGAGGAACTTCCCGCGTTGTTGATCAGCACGTCGACCGGGCCGAGTTCGGCGTGGACGCGGTCGACGAGGCGCGCCACGTCGTCCGCGCGCGTGATGTCCGCCGCGATCGCGTGGGCGGTTCCGCCCTCGGTGTGGATCGTGTCCCGGACGTCGTCGAGCGCCTCCTGCCGGCGGCCGACGAGGACGACGGTGATGCCGTCCCGGGCGAGAAGCCGGGCGGTCTCCCGCCCCATTCCGCTGCCGGCTCCTGTGATGAGCGCGGTCCTGCCGGTCGACGTCACCGTTCCTCCTCCACAGAAGACATGAGATGCGCGATATGAGATGTGAATATCAAATGAGAATAGCTTCTCACCTGGTGGCGGACAAGGGCGCCGCGAAGCCGAGGGCCCCGAGCGCCCGGGCCACCGCGCGCTCCAGCGCCCGTACCTCGGCCTCCCGTTCCGCGTGGGCACGGAGCGAGGTTTCGCGGTCGACCCAGCGGAAGCGGAGCTCCCGGCCCGGTCCTGCCTGCCCCAGCAGCGGGAGCGAGGCCCGCGAGGCGACGCCCACGATCGGGTAACCGGCCGTCAGGCTCCGGTATCGGCCGAGGACGATGAGCTCGTCCGCGTGCGGGATCTGGAGGGCCCCGACCGGTACCCCGTGGGACACGATCTCGGTGTCGGTGTCGGGGTGGCGCACCGGCCCGTCGAGCCGCAGGCCGACGTGGTTGGAGCGGGCGGTGACGACATAAGGCGACGCCTCGATCACCTCGCGGACCCCGGGGATGGTGTGGATCCCGCCGCTCTCGACGACATCGATGTTCCAGGGCCCCTCCGGGCAGCGCAGGACCGGAACGGGGAGCCGGAACAGCGGCGGCCGGAAGACCCCGCGGCCGAAACCCCGGAACTCCGTCTCCAGCAGTACGTCCGTCCCTCTGCCGAGGAGCTGCCCGAACCCCATCCGCGCGTCCGGGGCGGCGCTGCCGAGGAAGACCGGCGCGGCGATCACGCCGTTCACGGCCAGATAGGCGCGGGCTCCCCGGGCGAGGTCGCAGCGGACCCTGATCTCGTGCCCGGCCGGCACCACCAGCGGCGTCCAGCTGTCGACCGGTATGTCGCCGACGGTCACCCGGGCGGGCGCGCCGGTCACCGCGACCAGGACGTCCCCGTCGGGCACGAGCGCCAGTTCGCCGCCGAGGTTCTCGATCAGCGTCGCGCCGCGCGCGTTGCCCACGAGGATGTTGGCGACCGCCGCGGAGTGCTGGTCGGCCGCCCCGCCGGTGGGCACACCGCGGCGCTCGGTGTCCCGGCGGCCGAGGTCCTGGAACGTCGTGACCCACCCCGTACCGGTGATGCCGAGGCCCACGGCCGTCATGTCCGTACCTCCACCGGCAGCAGGAACCCCGCGTCCAGCGCCGCCGCCTCGTCCCGGGTGACGGGGACGAACCGGACGAGGTCCCCGGTGCCGAACGAGACCGGGTCCGGGCGGGAGATGTCGACGATGGTGTGCGGGGTGCGCCCGACCACCCGCCAGCCGGTCGGGCCCGGGAACGGCTGGATGATCGCGTTGGTGCCCGCGATCATGATCGCTCCGGGCGCGACATCCGTACGCGGCTCGGCGCGCCGGCGTACCGGCCCCGGCACCTGGAGCCCGTCCATCATCGGAGCCATCGCCGCGCCGAGGAGGGAGATCGTGAACGTGGACTCCACGATGGCTGCGACCACTTGGGCCGGGGCCAGGCCCACCTCCTCGGCGACGGACGCCAGATCGGGTCCGGCCTCCTCGTCGAAGACGACCGGGACGGCGAACCGGTGGACCGGACGCGGCCGGGCCGGATCGCCGGCCGGTATCCGTTCCGCCAGGAGCCGGGCCGCGTACGCGATGTGCTGGAACGCCGTCTCCAGCGGGTCGAACTCGATGAGCAGCGACTCCAGTCCGGAGACGACGTCGAGCACTCCGTGTGGGCGGTCGGCGAGGAACCGGTCGCGGAAGGCGGTGACGGCGGCCCTGCGGACCGCCGGGTCGGCCTCGGGAACGGTCACCATCACCGCCGAGTCCCCGAAGGGTTCGACGGTGATCGCGACGGTGGCGAACTGTGCGGTGTCCATGGAGATCGCGCCCTCACCCCTCAACGGGTGAGCGCGGCCCCGGCCTTCTCGGCCAGGACGTCCCGCAGTCCCGTGGCACGGATGCCGTCCGCGTCGAGTGCGGCACGCAGCGCGGTGCCGTTCTCCAGCACTGTGGGGTGGTCGCCGTGCAGCAACAGCACATCGGCGTCGTGGCCGAGCGGCACGACGTTGCCGTTGACGGAGCGTACGGTGCCCTCCCGTACGACCTGGACGGCCCGCTCGCCGATGAGCGCGGGGTCGTGGACCAGACCCTGCTCGTGCGAGCGCGCCACGGGCATGCCGTCGTCGCCGTACCCGCGGTCGGCCAGGAACACGTAGCCGACCTTCAGGTCCCGCTTGCGCGACTCCTCGGCGAGCAGGCCGCGCTGACAGATGACGAGGTAGTCGGGGTTGTACGCGGCGACCGCGTCCGTGATGGCGCGGGCGTGTTTGGCGTCGGTCTGCGCGATCGAGCCCATGCGGCCGTGCGGGGCGACATGGCTGATCGTGCCGCCGTGGACCCGCGCGAAGGCGTCGAGCGCCCCGAGCTGGTAGAGGACGTCGGTACGGATCTCCTCCTCCGACGCCTCGATGAGCCGGCGGCCGAACCCGACGAGGTCGGGGTAGCCGGGGTGGGCGCCGAGTTCGATGCCGCGGGCCACGCACGCGGCGACCGTACGGTCGATGACACGCGGGTCACCGGCGTGGAAGCCGCAGGCGATGTTGGACGAGGTGACGAGGCCGAGCAGCGCGTCGTCGGCGCCGATCGTGTAGTTGCCGAAGCTCTCGCCGAGGTCGGCGACGACGGCTACCGAGTTGATTCCCATGGTGTCTCCCGGAGTTGGTGCGGTTCAGTGGGACGCGAGCGGTCGGCCCTTGGTCTCGCGCAGGAACGCGAGGGTGACCAGGGTGATCAGGGCGGTGACGATGGCGGCGAACGCGGGGATCAGGTTGGATCCGGTCGACTCGATCAGTGTGGTCATCAGGAGCGGGGCGCTGCCGCCGAAGATGATCGTCGAGATGCTGAACCCGATGCTGTACGCGGAGTAGCGCACGGTGGTCGGGAACAGCTCGGCGAGCACGGTGTGCACCACCGCCGCGTGGCCGGAGAACGCGATCGCGAGCACGGTGGTGCCGATGCACGCGAGGCCGAACTCGCCGGTCGTGATGAGCAGGAACATCGGGTAGGAGACCACGGCCGTCGCGACCGCGGAGAGGGTGAGCACCGGTTTGCGGCCGATACGGTCCGACAGCCGGGCCATGAGCGGGATACAGATCACGATGGCGATCAGACTGACCGCGGTGACCATGAGCGCCCGCAGCATCGGGAAGTTGTGCGCGCCGAGGGAGGTCTTCAGGTACGTCGGCATGTACACGAACAGCAGGTAGTAGCCGGGTCCGTTGAGCGCGGGGAGGAAGATCGTGAGCGCGATCGCCTTCAGGTGCCGCGGGTTGGTGAGCGCCGACTTCAGCGGGTTGCGTACGACGGTGTTCTGTTCGCGCAGCGCCGTGAAGTGCGGGGTCTCCTCCAGCTGGCGGCGGATGTAGAAGCCGATGTAGCCGAGCGGGACGGCGAGGAGGAACGGAACCCGCCAGGCCCAGGAGGTCATCGCGTCGTCGCCGAGTGTCGTGATGAGTACGGCGGAGAAGGCGCTGCCGAACATGAGGGCGACGAACGAGCCGACGGCGATGAAGCTCATCATGTAGTTGCGGCGCGCGTCCGGCGCGTACTCGCCGACGAAGGACATCGCGCCGGCCACCTCGCCGCCCGCCGAGAAGCCCTGGAGCACCCGGAGCAGGACCAGGAGGACGGGCGCGAAGACACCGATGACGGCGGAGGAGGGGATGAGGCCGATGGCCGCCGTCGCGGCGGAGATGAGCACCAGGAGGGTGGCCAGCAGGGATTTGCGGCCGATCCTGTCCCCGAGGTATCCGCAGATGACGCTGCCGAAGGGACGCGCGATGAAGCTGACCAGGAAGCCGACGTTGGTGAGGAAGAGCCCTCCGGCCTCGGCCTCGCCCATGATGTTGATCGCGAGATAGGTGACGAGCAGGCCGTAGATGCCGTAGTCGTACCACTCCACGAAGGAGCCGACCGCGCCGGCGACCGTGGCCTTGCGGACGACCTTGCCGTTCGCGGTGACGACGTCGGCCTCTGCCGGGGCGGAGTGAACCGACATGGTCCCGTGCCGGTCTGACGTCATGTCGAGCCGATCTGACGTTGTCATACGTTCACTTTCGGTGTCGCGGACTCCTGGAACGGTGTCCTGAGAATCGTGCGCTGAACGTGGTCGCAGTCGGCAGTCGCCCCTGCGCCGAGGCGTACGACCGGCGTTGCGCGTTCTCGTGGGTCTTCGTGGGTCCTCACGGGAAGGCGACGACGGTGTCTCGGCGGAGTGGTGCGGCTCGGCCCCCTCCGGGGACCCGTTCACCGGCTGGGGTTGGGGGGAGAGGTTCAGGGCGCGGGGCCGTGGAGAAGTGCCGGAGCCAAGTTGCGACTCGAATCGCGAATGAGAATAGATTCGCATTCCGGGAGCGGTCAAGGACTTGCGTTACCCCCTTGTCAACCTTGCGTTTCCGGCGGACTCCCACCCCGGCCACCAGGGGATCTTCCGGCACCGTCGCGGATTTTCCGACGGGCCGCCGGCCGCACCGTCGGCCGCACGGTCCCACCGAAGCACCACCCGACCCGGGGGGACACCTCCCTTCGACCCTTGCCTCGTGACACGGATGGATGCAGACTGTCCCCGGCGAAACGCGAAAGGTTTCGCACTTCATGGACCTGACGGGATACCCGACGGCCCCAGGGCCGTGCCCGGGCGCCGGGGCGCGCACCGGCACGGACGACATCCAGCTCCCGTACTGCCCCGCCTCCCCTCACCTCCCCACCATCCGCATCCGAAGGAGACCGTGATGCCCCAGGACAACGTGCGCGTACACACCGCGTGGGACCGCGTCGACCCCGCTGTGCTCGACCGGTTCCGCGAGCATTCCGTGGCCAACCTGGGTGACGCCCTCGACCGGCTGAACATCGCCGACGGGGGCATCACACCGATCTGGACCGGCGCCAGGGCCGTGGGCACCGCGCTCCCGGTGCTCACCGTCGCGGGCGACAACAAGGCCGTGATCGCCGCCCTGGAACACATCCGCCCCGGTGACATGGTGGTCGTCAACGCCTTCGGTTACGACGGCCGCGCCATCGTCGGCGACAACCTCGCCCAGCGGTTCGCGCTCTACGGCGCCGTCGGCGCGGTCGTCGACGGCTATGTGCGCGACGGCGCGATCATCGAGAAGCTCGGCGTCCCGGTCTTCGCGCGCGGGCTCACCCCCGCCGGCCCGTTCAAGAACGGGCCGGGCACGATCGGCGAAGCGGTCGCGATCGGTGGCGTCGTGGTGCATCCCGGGGACATCGTCGCCGCCGACGAGGACGGCGTCATCGTCATCCCGCCGCACCGCGCCGACGAGGCGCTCACGGCGGTCGAGGAGATCGTCGCCCGTGAGGCCGCGCTGGACGCCGAGGTCGCGGAGACGCGGAGCAGGCTCGCGTGAGTACGGCACGACAGCGGGCGGAGGACGGAGCGGAGGGCCGGGCGGAGGACCGGGCGGAGGACCGGCTCAGGGTCGTGGTCGCCGCACCGCTGTCCGAGGAGAACTGCGCGCGCGTCCGGGAGCTGGAGCCGCGGATCGACCTCGTCGTCGACCACACGCTCCTGCCCCCGATGCGCTGGCCCGCCGACTTCGCCGGTGATCCGTCGTGGCGGCGCACCCCCGCGCAGCAGCGTTCCTACGAGGCGGCCGTCGACTCGGCGGACGCCCTCTACGGCATCCCCGACGTGTCCCCGTCCGCCCTGGCCCGAACGGTCCGCGCCAACCCGCGGCTGCGCTGGGTGCACACGATGGCCGCGGGCGGCGGGAGCCAGGTCAGGGCCGCCGGGCTCGGCGACGACGAGCTCGACCGGGTCCGGTTCACCACCTCGGCCGGTGTGCACGGCGGGCCGCTCGCCGAGTTCGCCGTCCTCGGGGTGCTCGCGGGCGCCAAGGACCTGCCCCGCCTGGCCCGCCAGCAGCGCCGCCACGAGTGGAGCGGCCGCTGGACGATGCGGCAGGTGAGCGGGCAGACGGTGCTCGTGCTCGGCCTCGGGGGGATCGGCCGGGCCGTCGCGGCGAAACTGCACGCGCTGGGCGCGACCGTCATCGGCACGAGCAGGAGGTGCGCCGAAGTCAACGCCGGTACCGATGGCACCGATGTCGCCGGTGTCACCGGTGTCACCACCGTGGTGCGTCCCGACCGTATCGTCGAGGTGGCACCGGTGGTGGACGCCGTCGTGAACACACTCCCCGGCACCCCGGCGACCGAACACCTCCTCGGCGCGCGGTTCTTCGACGCCCTGCGCCCCGGGGCCACCGTCGTCAGCGTCGGCCGGGGAAGCGTCGTCGACGAGGCGGCCCTGGTCGCCGCGCTCGACTCCGGCCGGGTGGGTTTCGCCGCGCTGGACGTCTTCGAGACGGAGCCGCTGCCGGGCCACAGTCCGCTCTGGGACCACGAGCGGGTGCTGGTGAGCCCGCACACCGCCGCGCTCGACCCCGCGGAGGACCGGCTCATCGCCGAACTCTTCGCGGCCAACGCCACCCGGCTCCTGGACGGGCGGGAACTGCTCAACCGCGTGAACACCGTCGAGTTCTACTGACACCGGACCGCCGGCCCGGCATTTCGCACCTTCGGCGGCGTCCGTGTCAGCCCTCGGTGAGCAGTCCCGCGTCATGGGCGAGGACGGCGGCCTGGACGCGGTTGGCGCAGCCGGTGCGGGTCAGGATGCGGCTGATGTGGGCCTTGACCGTGCTCGCGCTCAGATGGAGCCGGTCGGCGATCTCGCCGTTCGAGAGGCCGGTGCCGAGCAGCCCCAGGACCTCGCGCTCCGCGGCGGTCAGCCCGTCGGTCCTGCGCAGGGCCGCCTCGGCCTCATGGCCGGACCGTACGTGCCGTTCCAGCAGTTGGCGGGTGATCCGGGGCGCCAGTACGGGCTCGCCGTCCGCGGCGAGCCGTACCGAACGGATCAGCTCGGCCGGGCCCGTGTCCTTGAGCAGGAAGCCGGTCGCGCCGACCCGCAGGGCGCGGGTGACACTCCGCTCCTCGCCGAAGGCCGTCAGCATCACCACGTGGGTACGGGGCGAGGTCCTGGCGATCTCCTCGGCGGCGGTGATGCCGTCCTTGCCGGGCATCTGGATGTCGAGGAGGGCCACGTCGATGTCCTGGCCCCGGCACGCGGCGACCGCCTCATGTCCGTCGGCGGCCTCCGCGGCCACCTCGACGTCCTCCGCGTTCGCCAGGATCAGCCGGATGCCGGCGCGCATCAGGGTCTCGTCGTCGGCGATGAGAACTCGGATCATCGCCTCATCTTAGGGCCGCCACCACCAGCAGGATCACGAGGAAGGCCACGGTGGGCAGGATGACCACCGCCGCCGCGCAGCCGGCGCCCAGCACCCGCGGCCAGGTCAGCACCGCGGCGGGGAGCGGAGGGTACGCCCCGGCCGCGCTCCGGTCCCCGGCTCCATCCCGGGCGTCCGCCGTACGCCCGGACCGGTCCGTACGTACGGGCTGTTCCGGGTGTACGGGCTGTTCCGGGCGTACGGGCTGTTCCGGGCGTACGGACTGTTCCGGCTGCGTGGGCAGCAGGGCCTCGACCCGGAACCCGCCGAAGGCGAGGGGGCCCGCGCCGAACGAGCCGCCGAGGAGCGAGATCCGTTCCTCAAGGCCGACCAGGCCGCTGCGGTTTCCCGGCCGGGGCGCGCGGGGCACCCGGGGCGCCTCGTTCGTCACGGAGACCGCGATCCGGCCGTCGGCGTGCCGTACCTCCACCCGGGTGGGCGCCCCGGAGGCGTGCTTGAGCGCGTTGGTCAGCGACTCGCGCACCAGGCGGTGCACCGCCTGGCGGGTCCGCGGGGCCGCGTCGGCCGTGTCGGCGCCCGACCAGTCGAGGGTGACCGCCATGCCCGCCTGCGCGGACTCGGCCACGACGGCGGCGATGTCGTCGTGGGTGCCCCGGCTGCCGCCGGGTTCCACGGTGGGGTCCTGGAGTTCCTCGCGCCGCAGCACCCCGAGGATCTCGCGCAGCTCCTCCATCGCCGTGCCCGCGGTGGTGCGCAGCAGTTCGGCCTGTCCGGCCAGTGGCGGCGCCTGCCGCGCCGCGGCCAGTTCGAGTGCTCCCGCGTGCACCGAGATCAGGCTCAGCTTGTGGCCGAGCAGATCGTGCATCTCCCCGGCGATCCGGTTCCGCTCCTCCATCCGCGCCGCCACCGCCGTCAGTGAACGGGCCTGCTCCAGATAGGCGTTGCGTTCCCGCAGCAGGCTGACGAGCGGCCGCCGCTGCCCGAGCAGGGTGCCGGCCAGTGTGGGGAGGACCAGCAGCAGCGCCACGGAGAGTGCGTTGCCCGCCACGATCTCGGGCCACGTCAGGGACTCGGTCATCGGGTCGTCGGCCGTCCGGCCGCCGGTCACCAGCACCACCGCCACGGGCAGGACGGCGGCCAGCGCGGAGGCCACGCCCGCGGCCTGCCAGGCGCGGCGCGGGGCGACGCGGCGGGTGGCGGACACCACGATCAGGGGCACCGCCGCCAGGATCCACACGCTGGAGCCGACGAGCAGCGGCGCCGTGGCGGCCACGGCGAGCGCGGGGTGGCGGTGCCGGCCGAGCACCAGCACGACCGTCCACAGCCCTTCCAGGGCGGCGAAGACCGGCCGGTCCTCGACCAGTTCCTCGGGCAGGTAGGTCAGGGGAATCAGCGCGAGGGCGGCGACCAGGACGCAGGCCAGCGCCTCGGTGACGACGGTACGGCGCGGGGCGGCGCGGAGGTCCGTCGCGCACTCCACCGCCTCGCGCCGGACGCCCTTCCACACCTTCCGCACGCCCCGCCGGGCACGCTCCCGTATCCGTGTCACCGGCACCCTTGCCTCGCTCCTCGTCATGCTTCTCCCCGGGACCGTAGCGTCCGCCGGACCGGCCGGGGGACGGCGGGTTCCCGCCCTCACGCGCCGGGGCTCGGGCTCAGCCGGGCCTTCAGTCCGGCCACGTCGACCCCGTCCGCGCGCAGCAGCCGGGCAGCCTCCCCCTCGTCGTCGGCGAGGAGGGCGGCCAGGAGGTGGACGGTTCCGGCCGTGGCTTCGCCGCGCTCGGCCACCGTGAGCTGGGTGACGGACCGGACGCGTTCGATGGCGGGCGAGCGCGGCACGTCGGTGGGGGCGGGGAAGGGGCCGGGGGCCGGGGCGGGGACGGCCGCCCGTGCCGCGCCGAGCAGGGAGACCGGCCGGACACCGTGCGTACGGAGCAGCTCCGCGCCCGCGTTGACGGCGGCGGTCGCCTCCGGGAACGAGCGGCCGGTGAGGGTGAGCGCCCGGTCCAGCGCCATGACGGCCAGCAGCAGGTCCACCGGCTCGATCACGCCGTGTCCGCGCCGTACAGTCTGGCGCTCGGCCTCCCCGAACACCGAGGTGATCATCCCGTCGCCGTCCGGGCCCATACGGAACATCCAGGACAGGAGGACGCGGGAGAGCCCGCCGCTCTCGCCCAGCACGCCCGTACCGCGCATCCCCTTGACACTCCGGGGCTCCGGGAAGTCCGGTTCCTTGGCGGCGCCCGCGTCCAGGGCGTCCAGTGCGGCGGAGACGGCGGCCTTGTCGATCCGCTCCAGCGTCATGGCCTCCAGCGCCCGGCTGTCGGTGAGTTCGAACAGGGCGCGGGCGATGTGCCGGCAGCGGACGCTGGGCGTTCCCTCGCGGCGGGCCAGCCGCAGGGCGCGCAGGAGGCAGGCGCGCAGCGCCCCGGACGGCTCGGGCGGGAGGGCGTCGGCCTCGGGGGCGGTGCCGCGCCCGGACTTGTGCGTGGCGAGCCAGGTGGCCTCGCGCCATACGGCGTCGGCCTCGGCCTCGTCACCGGGATGGGGCGGCAGGGGATCGGAGCCGGCGGCCGTGTCGTCGTGCACCCAGGGCCGGGGGTTGTCGGGGGAGGTGAGCGCCCCGATGATGCCGCCGAGCCCCCCGGCGTGGCGCCAGTTGGTGGCGACCGCCTCGCCCGCCGGCGTGTCGCCCATGACGAGTATGTGGACCAGGTGCTCGGTGCCGACGGTCCGGCTCTCGCACTTGGTGGCCTCGCGCACGGTCTCCGTGAGCAGGTCGATGACGTCGGCCTCGAACTCCGTGGGGTGGGCGGCGGCGTCGGGTACGGCGGGCGTCGGCTGCTCTGTCATCGGAAGGGATCCCCTCGGGTGCGGTGGCCGGCGGCCGGCGGTGCGGACCGGTGGCCGGGAGGCCGCGGTGCTCCGCGACCGGGTCTGGCACCGACGTTAGGGGCGGGCCCGGCCGCCGCGCGTCGGCCGACCGGCCATTTCCCTCGCCCGACCGGCCATCTCTCCCGGCCGACCGGCCACCTCCGCCGGGCCAACTGGCCATCTCCCCCGCCCGACCGGCCGTCCCCCTCGGTCAACTGGCCTTCCCCGCCGCCCGGCCTGACGGTGCCGGTCCCCCAACTCGGCGTTCCGCGCGCCCGGTCGGCGTCGCGACCGGGGCCGACCGGCGACGACCTCGGTTTTGCCTGAGAGACAAACAGGCTGTGAGGATTCCGTAACACGCCTTTATTCCGGATGATTCATTTCGGTAACTCCCTCTGGTTGAATGGGGGTTCGCAAGCAGCGGCGAGGTGACAAGACCTCGGCGCCTCGCCTGGAGGACCCCTTGCCTGAGATGTACGTCCGGGTGCGCTGGCCGGACGGTGAAATCCAGCGCTGTTACTCCCCTTCCACCGTCGTGGAGGAGTACTTCGCGGCGGGGGCCACGTACACCGTCCCCGACTTCGTCGAGCGGAGCCGGACGGCTCTGGGTATCGCGAGCGACCGGGTACGGGAGAAGTTCGGCTTCGCGTGCACCGCCGCCGCGGCCGAACTCGCCAGGATCGAGGGCATCGCCGCCACGTACCGCGCCGAACCACCGGCCCTGGTCACCGTGGAGGCGCTGCTGAACGCCGACGGGAGTGAGCGGTGACCCCGGAGGTGGACGGCGCGCACTATCCGGTGGCGGTCATAGGCGGCGGCCAGGCGGGGCTCTCGGTCAGCTACTGCCTGCGCGAGCGCGAGATCGACCACATAGTGATCGAGTCGCACCGCGTGGGCAACGAATGGCGTGCGCGGCGCTGGGACACGTTCTGTCTCGTGACCCCCAACTGGCAGTGCAAGCTGCCGGATTACCCGTACCAGGGGTCCGACCCGGACGGCTTCATGAGCCGGGACGAGATAGTGCAGTACCTGGAGGAGTACGTCGCCTTCTTCCGCCCGCCCCTGGTGGAGGGGGTGAAGGTCACCCGGCTGCGGCGCACCAAGGCCGGGATATTCGAACTCACCACGACCGCAGGTATCCTGACGGCCGACCAGGTCGTCGTGGCCACCGGTCCGTATCACACCACATCGGTGCCGCGGATGGCCGAGCGGCTGCCGGCCGCGATGCACCGGATCCACTCCTCGCAGTACCGCAACCCCGGGCAACTGCCCGACGGCGGTGTGCTGGTGGTGGGCACCGGGCAGTCCGGCTGCCAGATCGCGGAGGATCTGCATCTGGCGGGGCGGCAAGTCCATCTCTCCGTCGGCAGCGCCCCGCGCGTCGCCCGCTTCTACCGGGGCAGGGACTGCGTGGCGTGGCTGGACGACATGGGGCACTACTCCAGGACCATCGACGACTTCGACGACGCGGCCTCCGTACGGATGCGGGTCAACCACTACGTGACCGGCCGCGACGGCGGGCGCGACATCGATCTGCGGGCCTTCGCGCGGGACGGGATGCGGCTGTACGGGCGGCTCACCGGCGTGCGGGGGACGGTGCTCGACTTCGCGGACGACCTGAAGGTCAATCTCGACCGGGCCGACTCCGTGGCCGACTCCATCAAGGACTCCATCGACGCGCACATCGCGGCCCGGGGCATCGACGCGCCGGTCGAGGAGCGCTACGCACCGGTGTGGGAGCCCGCCGAGCAGCCCGCCTCCCTCGATCCGGCGGCGGCCGGGATCACCTCGGTGGTGTGGTCCACCGGCTTCTCCCGGGACCACCGGTGGATCGAGACCCCGGTCTTCGACGGGCGCGGCTACCCGATGCACCGGCGCGGTGTCACCAACTCCCCCGGCCTGTACTTCCTGGGGCTGCCCTGGCAGTTCACCTGGGGATCGGGACGGTTCGAATCGGTGGGCAGGGACGCGGAGTTCCTCGCGGACCACATCGAGGCGAGCCGCCGGCTCGCCGATGTGTGCGGCACCATCACCGGCGCGCCCACCACGCTCACCGCCGCGCTTCCCGTGGGCTGAGCGAAGACCACCGGAGCAAGGAAGGTCACCGGATCATGCTGCACGACGCACACCGTCATCTCGGTGTGCTCCCCCCGTACCCCTTCTACGGCGGGCCCCCCGTCAACCCCGACACCACGGCCCGTACCACGGTCAAGCAGCTCCTCGCCGATCTCGACGCCGAGGGTACGGAACGGGCCCTGGTCCTTCCCAACTACGGGGTGCCGGATCCCGATGTCGCCTTCTCCTTCAACGAGTTGGTGATCGAGGCCGCGCAGAGCGACGACCGGATCCGGGCCGGGCTGTGGGTCTCGCCCCGCCCGGAGGACGAGGAGCGCACCACGCGCGCCCTGGCGCTGGCCGGGGAGGACGGGGTGCGGGCGCTCAAGCTCAGCTTCCTGCTCGGCGGGCGCGCCACCGATCCCGCGTGCCGGCCGATGCTGGACCGGATCTTCCACGAGGCGGAGCGCCACGGTCTGGTGGTCCATGTCCACACCTCGCCGGGCGCGGCCTCCGACATCGACGAGGTCGGCCATCTCGTCGAGTGGTACGCCGACCGGGTGCCGGTCCACCTGGTGCACTTCGGCGGCGGCATGAGCGGCCACATCAAGCTGGTCGGCTCGCGCTTCTTCGACTGGATCGCCGCCGGCAAGCGCGTCTACACCGACCTCTCCTGGGCCATCGGCTTCGCACCGCTGTGGCTGGTCCGGGAGATCGAGCACCGCGGCATCGGCCACGACCGGGTGCTCTTCGCCAGTGACCAGCCGTGGGGCGACTTCGCGGGCGAACACGCCCGGCTGGCCGCCGCCGCGGGCGACGGCGAACTGGGCGGGCTGGTCTTCCGGGACACGTTCGCCGCGCTCTACGACTGAGGCCGCACTCTAAGACTGAGATTGAGGATGTGATGTGGTGAAGCCGCTATGGGGCTGACCCGCCGATTGGCTGATGTCTCGACCGTGCTGTTCGGTGTGTTCCGGCGGCGCGGCGCGCCGCCCGCCGACCCGCCCGCAAACCTGCCCGCCGTACCGCACGGCGGGCTCCACGCCGACCGGCACACCGGCCCGCGTGCCGAGGTGACGGCCCACGCGTACCGACCCGCCTCCGACGGCCCGACAGCCGCGGGAGCGTCCACCGATCCCCCGCCCCTCCACCTGCCCGCAGCTCCCTCCCCATCCCTGCCCCAGCCTTTACGCGCTCAACCTCCGTACCTGCCGAAGGAGACCCTCATGTCCGAGTCCACCGCCGAACTGACCGACGTCGAGCAGAAGTCGCTGTCGGAGATACCGCACCCCTCCCTCCCCGAGGGGTCCAGCATCTACGGTTCCACGAAGGTGTTCCCCGACTACCGGGCGGAGAACGGCGAGTCGTACTTCACGCTCGTCCACGGCATCGCCCACGAGTCCTCGGTGTCGTTCGTCGCCGTCCTCCAGGCCACCCGCGCGCTGCGCAAGGGCTTCGAGACCGCGATCTACTTCTACGGGCCCGGCTCGCTCAACTGTCTGGCCACGCGCGGCTTCCCGACGGTCGGCAACTCCGCCTTCCCCGGCGAGCACAACATCAACAACCAGCTCAAGACGTTCATCGCCGAGGGCGGCAAGGCGTACTGCTGCCGCTTCGGTCTCTCGCTCCACGGCGCTCGTGAGGAGGACCTGATCGAAGGTGTGATCCCCACCCATCCGCTGGATGTCCAGGACGCCCTGATCCACTACGCCCGCAAGGGCGCCATCATCAACTCCACCTACCAGCTCTGAGAGGCGCGCCATGAGCGTTGGCACCGAATCGACGGCGGTTGATGTACGGATCATGACTCGTGCCGAACTCGCCCTGCAAGGTGTGTCGTTGGAGGCGCCGGTGCGGCGGCCGGACGGCGCGGGACCAAGCGACGACGGTCACTTCCTGATCGGGCAAGGCCCCGTCGACGGTGCCGGCGCAGCGCTGCCGCGCAACCCCGACAGCCCCTACACCGTGCGCGACGGCCGGGTATGGCTCGGCGACGAGAACGGAGAACTCACCGACACCGGGCTGACGCTGACACCCGTCCAGCGGCCCCGGTTCTACGATCTGACGACGGCCGACGGCGTGTCGTACGAGCGGATAGCGCGGCTGCACGGCGCGGACGTCCTCGCGACGACCGTCGTGCAGACCTGTATCCGCTACGCCGAGTCCGACCGCTGCCGCTTCTGCACCATCGAGGAGTCGCTGCGCGCGGACGCGACCGTCGCCGCCAAGACCCCGGCGCAGCTCGCCGAGGTCGCCGAGGCCGCGGTACGGCTCGACGGGATCCGGCAGATGGTCATGACCACCGGCACCACCACGGGCCCCGACCGCGGCGCCCGCGTCCTGGTCCGGTCGGTCCGCGCCGTGCTGGCGGCGGTCCCGGATCTGCCCATCCAGGTGCAGTGCGAGCCGCCCGCCGACCTGGGCTGGATCCGCGCGCTGCACGACGCGGGGGCGACCGCCATCGGCATCCACGTCGAGTCGCTTGACGACGAGGTCCGGCGGCGCTGGATGCCCGGCAAGTCGACCGTGCCGATGGCGGAGTACGAGGCGGCCTGGGACGAGGCGGTCCGGGTCTTCGGGCGCAACCGGGTCTCCACGTACCTGCTGGTCGGTCTGGGCGAGGACCCCGACGAACTCATCGCGGGCGCGGGGTCGCTGATCGAGCGGGGCGTCTACCCGTTCGTGGTCCCCTTCCGTCCGATGAGCGGCACGCTCGCCGCGCGGGACGGGGTCGCCGCGCCCGACGCCGAGCTGCTGCGCCGGGTCACCGAGGGCGTCGCGGCGAAGCTGCGCGCCGCGGGCATGACCGGCGCCGACCAGGGGGCGGGGTGCGCGGCCTGCGGGGCGTGCAGCGTGCTCCGTACGGCGGGCGGATGAGCGGCGTGCTCTCCGAGGGGTACAGCCTCGACGGCGGAAGCGGCCGGAGCGGGGCGGACACCTCGGACGTACTCGGCGGGGGGATCGCGGCGGCCGACGGCCTCCCGCAGGACATCCTCGCGCTGCTCGGCGACCGCTCCACCCTGGCCAAACAGCCCGGGTTCCACATCGAACAGGCCGTGGCGGCGCCCGAGCTGGCGGCGTACCGGCGGCTGCGCCGGGCCGCCTTCGTCCATGAGCAGGGCCTCTTCGACGGCCATGACCTGGACGGCCGCGACGACGATCCCCGCACCCTCGTCCTCGTGGCGCGGGACCGGGAGACCGGCACGGTGCTCGGCGGGGTCCGGCTCGGTCCCGCCTCCGACGGACCCGACCTGGGCTGGTGGGCTGGCGGCCGGCTGGTGGTCGCCCGTGGCGCCCGCGGTCCGCTGGGGATCGGCGCCGCGCTGGTCCGGGCGGCGTGCGCGCGCGCCGAGGCGGAGGGCGCGCTGCGGTTCGAGGCGACCGTGCAGACCCGCAACGAGCCGCTGTTCGGGCGGCTCGGCTGGCGGCGGGTGCGCTCCGCCACGGTCGCCGGGGCGCCGCATGTGCTGATGCGGTGGCCGATCGGCCGGATCGCCGCGCGCACGGCGGCCACCAAGGCCGTGCTCGGCCCGCTGCTCGCCGGGGTACTGCCCGGCGGCGCGGGCTTCGTCGGCGACGACGGCGCGCCGGTGCCGGGTACGGAGACGATCGCCGCCTGTGACGCGATCGTGCCGTCCATGGTGGAGCGTGACCCGGAGTGGGCCGGCTGGTGCGCGGTGCTGGTCAACCTGAACGACCTCGCCGCGATGGGTGCCACCCCGGTCGGGCTGCTCGACGCGCTGGGCGCGCGGGACGCGGCGCACGCCGCCCGGGTGATCTCGGGACTGCGGCGGGCGGCCGACGCGTACGGTGTGCCGGTGCTCGGTGGGCACACCCAGCTCGGGGTGCCCGCGGCGCTGTCGGTGACGGCGCTCGGGGTGACGGACCGGCCCGTCCCGGGCGGTGGCGGGCGCCCCGGCCACGCCGTACGGCTGACGGTGGACCTCGGCGGCGGCTGGCGGCCCGGATACGCGGGCGGGCAGTGGGACTCGACGACGCGCCGGCGCCCGCACGAGCTGCGCGCGATGCTCCGCGCGGTGGCCGCCGCGCGCCCCGCCGCCGCCAAGGACGTGTCGATGGCGGGGATCGCCGGGACGCTCGGCATGCTCGCGGAGGCGAGCGGCTGCGGGGCCGTGCTCGACGTGGCGGCCGTGCCGCGCCCCGCCGGCGCCACGGCCGGTGACTGGCTGACCTGCTTCCCCGGCTTCGCGATGCTCACCGCGGACGCCCCGGGAGCGCCGCCGCTCTCCGCCGGTCCCGCGACGGGCGCGGTGTGCGGGGAGCTGACAGCGGGACAAGGTGTCGGACTGCGCTGGCCCGACGGAGAGATAACGGAGGCGGTCGCCGGTTCGGTGACCGGATTGGGGACCGCATGACCACGGACTACGCGAGTACACACCGGATGAGAACGGACGGCGGTCCGGACGGCGTGGGCCCGGACACCCCGGGCGCGCACCGCGCGAGCCCGTACCGCGCGGAGACGGACCTGCGGGGCACGCACCGTACGCGTACCGGAGCCGCCGGCTCGCGGGGCGGCGGCCCGCTGCGGATGGCCGCCGCGGCGGCGGCGTTCGGCCGGGACCTGGAGGAGGACTTCCGGATCGCCGAGCGGCTGATCAAGGAGGCGCGGAGCGAGGGCGTACGGCTGCTCGCGCTGCCCGAGGCGTGCCTCGGCGGCTATCTGCTCAGCCTGGACGGGGACGGCGCCGCCGACGGGGCCGCCGAAGGGGCCGAGGACGATCCGGGACCGCCGGCCCTGGCGCTCGACGGCCCCGAGATCCGCCGGCTCGCCTCGCTCGCCGGGGAGATGACCGTCGTCGCGGGCTACTGCGAGACCGACGGGGAGCAGCGCTACAACAGTGTGGTCTGCGTCAGCGGCGACGGGGTGCTCGGCAACCACCGCAAGGTGCACCAGCCGCTCAACGAGGACGCCAGCTACTCCTCCGGCGGCCGGTTCCACGCCTTCGACACCCCGGTCGGCCGGATCGGCATGATGATCTGTTACGACAAGGCGTTCCCGGAGTCGGCGCGCACCCTGGCGCTGGACGGCGCCGAGATCGCCGTCTGTGTCTCCGCCTGGCCGGGGGCGCGCACGCAGGCCGCGACGGATCTCGCCCAGGACCGCTGGAAGCGCCGGTTCGACCTCTTCGACCGGGCCCGTGCGCTGGAGAACCAGATCGTGTGGCTCTCCGCCAACCAGTCGGGCACCTTCGGCTCGCTGCGTTTCGTCGCCAGCGCCAAGGTCGTGGACCCGGGCGGCGAGATCGTCGCCGACACCGGGGTGACGGCCGGCCTGGCGGTGGCGGAGCTCGATGTGGCCCGCGCGCTGGAGGTCGCCCGCCGCTCCATGGGGCACCTGCGTGACCGGCGGCCGGAGACATATCCGTACAGTCTGGGGACCGGCAGAACGTGACGGTGGAACCCGAAGGCCGTCCGCGGCGCGGACGAAGAACGATGAGAGAACCATGAGCACCATCAGGATCGCGGCAGTGGCCGCCCATTTCGGCCGCGACCTGGAGTTCGACCTCGCGCGCATCGCCACGCTGATCAAGAAGGCCCGCAAGGAGGGCGCCGGGCTGCTGGTGCTGCCCGACGCCGCGCTCGGCGGCTATCTCGCCGATCTGCGCGATCCCGACCCGGGCGCGCTGCCGCCCGCGCTCGACCCCGACGACCCGCTGATCCACCGGGTCGCCGCGCTCGCCGCCGAGATGGTGGTCTGTGTCGGCTACTGCGAGGACGCCGGCGGCGCCGGCCGGTACAACGCAGCCGTCTGCGTCAGCGGGGACGGGGTGCTCGGCCGCCACCGCAAGGTGCATCTGCCGGCCGGCGAGGTCACCGCATACCTTCCCGGCGACCGGTTCGACGCGTTCGACACGCCGGTCGGCCGGATCGGCATGCTCATCGACTACGACAAGACCTTCCCCGAGTCCGCGCGGTCGCTGGCGCTGGACGGCGCACAGGTCCTGGCCTGTCTGTCGGCGTGGCCCACCAGCCTCACCAACAGCGCGCCGCGCATGACCCACGACCGGCAGGCGAAGCTCTTCGACCTGTACGACCAGGCGCGGGCGGCCGAGAACCAGGTCGTCCTCGCCTCCTCCAACCAGACCGGCGCCATGGGCGGCATGCGCTTCCTCGGCCAGGCGAAGGTGGTGGGACCGGGCGGCGACGTGCTCGCCCGTACCTGGTCCAAGGCGGGGCTGGCCATCGCCGAGACCGACCTCGCCGCCGAACTCGACCGCGCCCGCCGGGTCCTGCACCACCTCGGCGAACGGCGCCCCGACGCCTACCGGGAGACCGCCCCGTGAAGATCGCCCTGCTCAGCTACTCGACCAAGCCGCGCGGCGGCGTCGTGCACACCCTGGCGCTGGCGGAGGCGCTGGCCGCCGCCGGGGAGGACGTCACCGTCTGGTCGCTGGGGCGCGGTGGCGACTCCGGGTTCTTCCGCCCGGTGGACCCGTCCGTCCGGGTGCGGATCGTGCCGTTCCCCGACGGGCCGCCCGGCGAGAGCGTCGGCGCCCGCGTGCTGCGTTCGATCGAGACGCTGGGGGCCGCCTTCGCGGCGACGGGCGCCGGGGCGTACGACATCGTGCACGCGCAGGACTGCATCAGCGCCAACGCGGTCGGCCGGTGTGTGCGGACGGTCCACCACATCGACCACTTCACCACGCCCGAGCTGGCCGCCTGCCACGAGCGTGCCCTGGTCGAACCGTACGCGCACGTCTGCGTCTCGCGGACGGTCGCCGACGAGCTCGCGGACGGCTGGTCCCTCCCCGCGCGGGTCATCGCGAACGGCGTCGCGTACGAGCGCTTCGCGGGCACGGAGCCGGCGGCGCGGGACCGCTGGAAGAACCGGCTCGGCCGGTACGTGCTGACCGTCGGCGGCATCGAGCCGCGCAAGGGGTCGCTGGACCTGCTGGAGGCGTACGGGACGCTGCGCGCCCGGCACCCCGGGGTGAAACTGGTGATCGCCGGCGGCGAGACGCTCTTCGACTACCGGGACTACCGGGCCCGCTGGGAGGCGCGCGCGGCGGAGCTGGGGGTCGAGCCCGTCGTCCTCGGCGCGGTCCCCGACGACGAACTGCCCGCGCTGGTGGCCGCCGCCGACGCCTTCGCCTTTCCGTCGGTGAAGGAGGGGTTCGGACTCGCCGCGATGGAGGCGCTGGCCGCGGGGGTCCCCCTCGTCGTACGCGATCTCCCGGTGCTGCGCGAGGTGTTCGACTCGGCGGCGCGCTTCGCGGGCACCCCGGAGGAGCTCGCCGCGGAGCTGGGGCGCGCGCTCACCGAGCCGGATCCGGCCCGGCGCGCGGCGGGCCGCGAGCTGGCCGCGCGCCACACGTGGCGGGAGGCGGCGCGGCTCCATGTCGAGCTGTACCGGTCGCTGGCGGGGGTGCGGGGCGCGGTCTGAGCCGGGCCGGTCGGGCGCCGGGGACCGTTAAGGCGGCGTCGGGGCCGTTACGCCGGCGCCACGCTCAGGAGTCGCCGCCGTAGGCGAGTTCGCTCGCCAGGAGGGCCGCGCCGACGACCCCGGCGCGCGGGCCGAGTTCGGACATGACGATCGGCAGATTGCCGGTGGCCAGCGGCAGTGAGCGCTGGTAGACGACGCTGCGGATCTCCGCGAGCAGCAGATAGCCGAGCCCGGAGAGCCCGCCGCCGATGACGATCATCGACGGGTTCATGAAGCTGACGAGGGTGGCGAGGACCTGTCCGACGCGGTGGCCGCCGGTCCTGATGAGGTTGACGCAGGCGTTGTCCCCGCCGACGGCGCACTCCGCGACGTCGACGGCGGTCAGCGTCCCCTGGGCCGCGAGCCGTTCGGCGAGGGCCGGGGACTGACCGGAGCGGGCGGCCTCGGTGGCGTCCCTGGCGAGCGCGACCCCGCCGAAGTACGCCTCCAGGCAGCCGGTGTTGCCGCAGGTGCAGACGGGGCCTTCCGCCTCGACCTGGATGTGGCCGATGTCGCCCGCGCACCCCTCGGCGCCCCGGTAGATACGGCCGTGGTGCTGCAGCCCCGAGCCGATCCCGCTGCCGATCTTGACGAAGAGCAGATGGTCGACGGACCGGGCGACCCCGCTGTGCCGCTCCCCGAGGGCCATCACGTTGACGTCGTTGTCGACGACCACGGGGCAGCCGTGCTCGCGGGCGAGGGTGTCGCGTACGGGGAAGCGGTTCCAGCCCACCATGATCGGCGGGGAGACGGGGACGCCCTCCCGGAAGCTGACCGGTCCCGGGAGGCCGATGCCGATGGCGTCGAGCCGGTCGCAGTGGCCCTGCGCGGCCAGCTTGTGCAGGAGTTCGCTGATCCGGTTCAGCACGGCGACCGGGCCCGAGCGGATGTCGGCGGCCTCGGAGTAGGAGGCCACCGGTTCCAGTTCGCCGTTGGTGATCTCGATGTCGAGCGAGCTGGCGCCCAGGTCCACGGCGGCGAACCGGAGTCCGGGGTCGAGCTGCACCAGCGTGGAGCGGCGGCCGCCGCGCGACGCCGCCGGGCCCGCCTCCAGCACCGTGCCGGCGGCGAGCATACGGTCGAGCTCGGCGAGGAACCGTGGACGCGGCAC
>NZ_JBHURV010000029.1:58126-99482 GCF_042673865.1 Streptomyces sp. NPDC056987 | reverse complement strand
GTAGCGGCGGCCGCCGCGCGACGCCGCCGGGCCCGCCTCCAGCACCGTGCCGGCGGCGAGCATACGGTCGAGCTCGGCGAGGAACCGTGGACGCGGCACCTCCAGCCGGCCCGCCAACTGGGCACGGGACAGTGGGCCGTTGTCCCGTAGCAGGGACAGAACGCGGTACTGAATGCTCACAGGCTCACTTCCTCCGACCGTCACTTTTTCACACCCTGGCAAAAGTTGCGTACACCTCTACGAAACCCGCACAGAGCTGCCCCGCCGGAGGGGGGCGGGGCAGCTCGGTGGTGCAGCTCGGCCGTCAGCCGGTCAGCCCTCCCTTCACGGCCTTGGCGTCCCGGGCGAGGGCCGCGCCCGCCGCCGCGTCCGGCACCAGTCTGGTGTCCTCGGCGGAGGCGGCGAAGGAGTCCAGGACCGCGCGGGCCTGGCTGATCCTGCCCGCCTCGGCGTGCCCGCGCGCCTGGTCGAGCCGGACGGTCAGGCGCTGCTCGCCCTGATCGGTGACGAGCTTGTCGGCGCTCAGGCGCGGGATCAGCGCGGCCAGGTCGTCGAAGGAGGCGCGGGTGGTGAAGCGCACCGTCTTCGTCGTGGTGTTGCCCGCCCGGTCGACGGCCTTCACCGTGAGGTCGTGGCCGCCGAGCGGCAGCCGCCACAGGTCGAGCGGCTGCCCCGGGGTGATCGGGGCGCCGTCCAGGGTGGTGGTCGCGGTGACCCCGCCGGAGACCGCGTCGGTGGCGGTGACCACGGGCTTCGGGCGCTGGGAGTCCCCGTACACGCCGTCGGCGTCGAGGCCGGTGACCGTGACGGCGGGGCCGGTGCGGTCGATCCGTACGGTCAGGGTGCCGGTCTCGGAGACGTTGCCGCCGCTGTCGGTGGCCCGGTAGCGGACGGTGGTGGTGCCCTCCGTCGACAGGGTGACGGCGGCGTTCGCCGACAGCCAGGTCGTACCGCCGTCGACCGAGTACTGGCGGCTGCTGACGGTGCCGTTGTCGGTGGCGGTGACGTTCAGCGACACGTTGCCGGTGTACCAGCCGTTGGCGCCGTTCGGCCGCGGCGGGTCGAGGGTGGCGGCGACCTTCGGCGGGGTCCTGTCGGCGACTCCCGCGCCCTGGAAGGTCAGGGAGTCGAGGTCGACGCCGCCGGAGGTGGTGACGTAGAGCTGTCCGCTGCCCGAAGGGGCGTCCGGCAGCTTGGTGGTGACGGTCTGCCAGCCGTCGCCCGCCGGCACCGTGACGGTGGCGAACGGCGCGGCGTCCGCGGCGTTCCAGCGCAGCTCCAGCTTTCCGGCGCCGGAGGCGCGGGTCTGCACCCCGGTGATGCCGGCGAAGGAGACCGGGTCGTAGGCGATCCAGTCCCCCGCGTCGAAGGAGGTCACCTTGCGCTGCCCCGACGCGGTGGTGTCGTCGGTGATGGTGACCCCGTCCGCGGAGTCGTAGTGCTCGGCCTGCATGAGGGCCGGGTTGAGGACCACCTGGGCGTCGCCGGTGGCCGGCGGGACACCGTTCGCGCCCTTGTCCGTGTAAGTGATGCCGAGGACACCGAAGACGTTCTCGGTGTCACCGTGCCCGGCGTCGGACGGTGTGACGACGGCGCCCGAGCAGCCGGTGCCGCTGTTGACCGGGTGGCCGTGCTGGTTGTGTCCGAGGCCGAAGGTCCAGGCGGCCTTGGCGCAGTCCGGGGTGGCGCCGTCCTCCGGGTCGTCGACGGAGATCCCGTACGGCACGGCGTCACCCCAGTTGAAGAAGCCCCCGTCCGGCGGCGAGGTGATCTTCACGGTGGGCGCGGTGTTGCCAACGGTGATCTGACGGCTCGTCAGTCCGTTCTTGCCCTGCGGGTCGGTGACCTTCAGGCGGGCCTGGAACTGTCCGTTCTCCGGGTAGGTCCGGCTCACCGTGGGGCCGGTGGCGTCGAAGGTGCCGTCGCCGTCCAGGTCCCACTGGTAGGTGAGGGCGCCGTTCTCCGGGTCGGTGGAGCCGGTGGCGCTGAAGTTGACCGTGAGGGGGGCCTGTCCGGAGGTGACGTCGGCCTTGATCACGGCGGTGGGCGCCTTGTTGCCCTCGGCGTAGTCGATCCGGTAGAGGCCCGCGTCGGGGTTCTGGCGGAAGAAACCGTCGCCGTAGTCGAGGACGTAGAGCGCGCCGTCGGGGCCGAACTCCAGGTCCATCGGGTTGTCCCAGGGCGGGTTGCCGGTCGCGGACCGCTCGCTGTTGGGGAGGACGTTCTCCAGCTTGCTGACCGGGCCGTCGGGGCCTTCGAGGGTGAAGGCGGCGACGTAGTCCTGGGAGAACTCCCCGAAGAACGCCTTGCCGTCCCAGTACGCGGGGAACTTGCCCGGGGCCGGGTTGTCCGCGTCGTAGTGGTAGACCGGCCCCGCCATCGGGGCCTGGCCGCCGGGGCCGCCGGGACCGCGGAACGCGGTCAGCTCGGGCCAGGGCTGGTCGCTGTCCTTGTCCCCGTACCAGAGGGTGGCCGGGGTGGCCGGGGGCAGCACGGAGGCGCCGGTGTTCCAGCGCGAGTCGTTGACCGGCGCGGCGCAGTCGAAGGCCGGGCCCGGGGTGAGGGTGGCGAAGTCGAAGTCCCGGTACGGGTGGGAGTTGTCACCCGTGCAGTACGGCCAGCCGCCGTTCATGGGCTTGGTGGTGGTCTGCCACTCGACGTACCCCATGGGGCCGCGGTTCGGGTCGGCGGTGCCCGCGTCGGGGCCGTAGTCGCCCCACATCACGGCGCCGGTCGCCCGGTCCACCGTCAGACGGAAGGGGTTGCGCAGCCCCATCACGAAGATCTCGGGGCGGGTCTTCGGGGTGCCGGGCGCGAAGAGGTTGCCCTCGGGGACGGTGTAACTCCCGTCCTCCTTCACGTTGATGCGGAGGATCTTGCCGCGCAGGTCGTTGGTGCTGCCCGCGCCGCGGCGCTCGTCGAGACCAGGGTTGTAGCCGGCCGCGTCGTTGATCGGTGTGTACCCGTTGACGTTGGGGCCCGACGCCGGTGTGTTGCCGCCGGTGGAGAGGTAGAGGTTGCCGTCCGCGTCGAAGTCCACGTCACCGGCGACATGGCAGCACTGGCCGCGGTTGGCGTCGACGCGGATGATCTCCTGGGCGGTGGACAGGTCCAGCTCGTCGCCCGTCCACTTGAACCGGGTGAGGGTGTCGTACCCCTCCCACTGCTTCCAGTACGCGTCGGTCTGCCCGGCGGGCAGCTGGAGCGGGGCGGAGCCCGCCGGTGTGTCGAGCGGCGGGGAGTAGTAGAGGTAGACCCACTTGTTGGTCTCGAAGTCCGGGTCCAGGGTGACTGTTTGCAGCCCGTTCTCGGAGTTCTGGTACACGTTGATGTGGTTGACGACCTTGGTCACCCCGGTGCCGGGGTCGGTGAGCCGCAGATCGCCGTTGCGGGCGGTGTGCAGCACCCGGCTGTCGGGCAGCACGGCGAGGTCGATGGGCTCGCCGGTGTCCTTGGTCAGGGTGGTCTTCTCGTAGTTGCCCCAGTCCAGGGCGTGTTCGTGGTTCTCGTGCGCCTGGGCGGCGGGGGCGAGGCCCGCCAGACCCAGCGCGGGCAGGGCGGTCAGCAGGACCCCTGCCATCAGGCGTCTCAGGGAACGGTGCACGGTGAATACGTCTCCTCGGTCGCTGGCGGGTGGGGGGCGGGCCTCAGCTGAGGAGTCCGTGCAGCGCCGCGAAGCTGCGTTCGGCGGCACCGAGCGAACCCGGCGGGTTGGGCTGGGTGTTGGGGGCCGTGTCCTGCTCCCAGATGCCGATGTGGGCGGCGCGCGGACCGATGTCGCGGATGAAGCGCTCGTACGGCAGGTCCCCGGCACCGAACTCGACGATGTCGAAGCCGTTCACGTTGGACGGGTTGGCGTCACCGTCCTTCATGTGGAACAGCGGGTAGCGGTAGGGCTGGTTACGGACGTACGCGGCCGGGTCGAACCCGGGGTAGCGGTACTGGCCGACGTACGCCCAGTAGATGTCCAGCTCCAGGTAGACGTGGCGCGGGTCGGTGTTCTTGAGGAACACGTCGTAGAGGCGTACGGACGGCTTGTCCGTGGCGAAGGCGAACTCGCCCGCGTGGTTGTGCTGGTAGAGCTTGAGGCCGCGCGCGGTGGCCGCCGCGCCCCACGTGTTGAACTCTTCGGCGGCGGCACGGTAGCCCGCGACGGTGTTGAGGTTCGAGGGCGCGTTGGCCGTCCCGACGTGCGGCATGCCGAGGATCTGCGCCGCGTCCAGCTCGGCCTGGAGGTTGGTGCGCAGGTTGCCGATGGCGACATGGCTGCCGACCGCGGTGAGCCCGTTGTCGTCGAGGAGCCGGCGGATCTCCGGGACGGTGATCTGGCGGCCCAGGATGTCCGTGTTCTGGGTGTACCCGGCGAACTCGACCTCGCGGTAGCCGATCCGGGACAGCTCCGCGAAGACGGCGGCGAAGCCGAGCGCGGCGACCTTGTCGCGGATGCTGTAGAGCTGGATGCCGATGCGGTCCTTGGGGATGGTGAGCCCGCGGTTGGCGGCGGTGCTCGGGGCGGCGGTGGCGGAGGTGGCCGCCGCCCCGGTGACGGAGGCGGCGGCGAGCGCCACGGTGGTGCCGGCGGTGGCGCGCAGGAAGTCCCTGCGGTCGAAGGACTTGTGCAGGTGGCCCATGGTCACTCCTGAGGGATGGGCGGGGGTGTCGTCACGGCGAGGTGGCGGCGTGGGCGTGTGGGGGTGCCGGGGTGTGGACGGAGCCGTCGGGGATGACGGAGGGGGCAGTGGTGTGCACGGTGGCGGAGGCGGGACCTCCTGGGGGCGTACGGAACGACGCGTCGGCCGGCGTACCCGGGGTGCGGGACGGGCGGCGCGCCGGACGGTGTCCCGTCAGGAGCGGCCGGGGGTCACCTCAGCCGGGGCTCACTTCAGCCGGGAGTCGCCCGCGGCGTGGGCGTCGGCCCGCGCCTCGGCGGCGCGCTCCGCGGCCTTCTCGGCGAGTTCGTCGCCGCGGTCCCGCGCGGCGAGCTTGGCGGAGCGGGCGGAGGAGGCCGCGGGGGCGGTCTCGCCGGTGATGCCGCCGCGGACCCGGGCCAGGTCACCGACCTTGAGCGCGGGGGTGTTCCCGGTGGCGGTGAGCGCGCCCCGGACGATGGTGTTGTCGAGTACGGCCTCGGCCGTGTTGCCGGTGACGGCGAGGTCGCCCCCGAGGTACGTGGCGCCCCGGCAGGGGCCGAGCAGTCCTTCGCCGCCGAGCTGGAGGGCGTCGGCGTTGTCCTTGTACACGGTGTTGCCCTGGACCTCGCTGGCGCAGAGGACGCCGCCGAGGGTGTTCCCGCTCACCGTGAGGGCGCCTTTGACGGTGCTGTCGTACACGTCGGTGTACTGGTTGCGGTCCCCGGTCAGCGCCCCGCCGAGGGTGCTGCCCGACACGTACAGCTCGCCGGACTCGGCTCTGACGGTCCCGCCGAGGGAGGAGTCGACGGCGTACACGAAGCCCTCGGTGGCGGCGATGCCGGACTTGACGGTGCTGTCCTGGAGGTGGGCGCCGAACGCCGCGCTGGTGGTCAGCGTGCCCTTGACGGTGGTGTCGGTGAGGTCGAGATAGGCGTTCCCGCCCACGTTGACGGCGCCGTTGAAGGTGGCTCCGGCGGCGACGAGGTCGGCACCGTCCTCGACGGTCACGGTGCCCTTGACCTTCGTGCCGGTCAGGGTGCAGGACTTCCCGGCCGGTACGACCAGATCGCCGTTGACGGTGACGGCGCCGCCGTCCCCGACACAGGTGGTGTAGAGCGCCGCCTGTGCGGAGCCGGCGAAGGCGACGAGCCCTCCGGAGGCCACCAGCGAGGCCGTGGCGATGAACGTGCGTACCTTCATGTCGTATCCCTTCCGCTGCGGTGACGGCCGCGGCGTTCGCGCGGCCGAGACCCCCGTACGCCGACGGGGGGTGCTGCACAGTGAGTGAGCGTGCGACCGCCTGGGCGGCGGGCGCGCAGCGCCTCGGGACGGGGCCGGACAGGGCCGGGCCCGACCGTGGGGGGAGAGACGTGGAAAGACTCATGTGGTGAAGGGCGTTCGTGTGAACGCCGGGCGGCTGCGGTGTTACCGCGTCGAAACACTTGTCCGGTGGGCCGAGACATTAGGACGCCGGGTGGGAGCTGTCCAGAGGTTCGGTACGAATCTCTGGAACTTTCTCATCATCCGTCAAAAGATCTGCCGCTCAGAAGAAAAGGCTTTCCGCCGGTGTGCGGTCACACCGGCGGAAAGCCTCCTCAACAGGTCGGTATGCGAACGCGACGGCGCAACGCGGTACGGCAGTCCTGCGGTACGCCAGTCCTGCGCTTCGGACTAGCGGTCCGCCGTCCCGGCCCGCGCGTGGAAGCGCTGGGTCAGGCCGATCTCGGCGACGTTCTTGGCCAGTTCGAAGTTGACCCAGCCCGCGATGTCGACCAGGGCCGTCTCCTGCCCCCAGGGCAGCCCGGCGGTCCGGTCGGTGGAGTCGAGTTCGGCGTCGGTGAGCGGGAGCAGCGCCGCGCGCCACTCGTCCTTCAGCCCACGCAGCCACTCCGCGGCCGCGTCGGCGCCGCCCGGCCAGGTGATCTCCTCGCGCGGGGGCGCGCCCGGCCCGAAGCAGTGGGCGAGGGTGGTCGTCCACCAGTACCCGATGTGCCAGGTGAGCCAGCCGATCGAGGTGGCCGGGGCGGGGTCCGGTTCCGCCGTCTCCCAGTCGGCCGCCCAGCCGCCCCGGCCGTCGGGGCGCACGGTCCAGCAGTCCGGCGCCGGTTCCCAGAGGCAGGCGGCGTCGTCCAGATCCCGCAGGTAGTACTCGAACAGGGACCAGGTCAGGTCCAGTTGGCGGGTCAGCAGACCGGCTCGGGCAGTCGTCACCCGCGGAGCCTGCCAGCGTCCGCGATCACCGGGCAAACGCTTTTACGAGCCGCCGGGCGTCACCCCACGCCGGGGGCCGGTGAGCCGCGGCGGAATTCACCCGGCCGCAATGCCCTGATCTCGACAGACGCCCCCGCACGATGGCACTCTCCCGCCATGCGTCTCACTGCCAGGAGCCTCACTGCCAGGAGCTTCCTCCCCGCCGTCCTCGCCCTCACGGTCGCCGCCACGGGGTGCGCCCCGCAGGACGATCCGCCGGCCGCCGGTACGCCGGCGGGCACATCCGGGCCGGCGTCCGCGTCCGGCTGTGCCGCGGGCGGGCTCGCCACGGAGACCAGGGGGAAACTGACGGTCGGAACGGACAAACCCGCCTACGCCCCCTGGTTCGAGGACGACGACCCGGCGAGCGGCAAGGGCTTCGAGTCCGCCGTCGCGTACGCCGTCGCCAAGGCCCTCGGCTACGGGGCGGACCAGGTGGTGTGGCAGACCGTACCGTTCAACAACTCCTTCGCGCCGGGCTCCAAGAGCTTCGACTTCGACATCAACCAGGTCTCCATCAGTGACGAACGCGAGCGGGCCGTCGACTTCTCCTCCGGCTACTACGACGTCCGTCAGGCCGTCGTCGCGCTGAAGTCGTCGCCGTTCGCGGGCGCGAAGAACGCCGCGGCGCTGAAGGGCGCCAAGCTCGGCGCCCAGGTCGGCACCACCAGCCTCGACACGATCGACGAGATCATCAAGCCGTCACGGCAGCCCGCGGTCTTCCAGAAGAACGACTTCGCCAAGTCGGCGCTGCGCAACGGCCAGGTCGACGCGATCGTCGTCGATCTGCCGACCGCCTTCTACATCACCTCGGCCGAAGTGACCGACGCGAAGGTCGTCGGGCAGTTCGCCGGCTCCTCCGGCGACGCCGAGCAGTTCGGGCTGGTCCTCGACAAGGGCAGCGCGCTGACCTCCTGCGTCACCCGGGCGGTCGACACGCTCCGTGCGGACGGCACCCTCGCGGCGCTGGAGAAGCGGTGGCTCTCCGACGCCGTCGACGTGCCGGTGCTCAAGTGACCGGCGAGGGCCTGCGCGTGGGGAAGTCCCCCGACGGGGACGGCGCGGATGGCTGCGGCGAGCGCGCCGGCAGCGGGGAGCCGGGCGCGGAGGATCCGTACACACCGTCGGCGCGGCGGATCGAGCGCGAGCGGTACAAGCGCGCCCGGGCCCGCCGCGCCACCGCCGTCGCCGCGCTCTCCACCCTGGTCACGGGCGCCGTCCTCTTCGTGGTCATCACCGGCTCGCCGGGCTGGCAGCGTACCCGCGAGACCTTCTTCAGCGCCGAGTACGCCCGGATGGCGCTGCCCCGGGTCCTCGACGGGCTGCTGCTCAACCTCCGGCTGCTGGCGGTCTGCGGTGTCTGTGTCCTCGTCCTCGGGCTGCTGCTGGCCGTCGCCCGCACCCTGCGCGGCCCGGTCTTCTTCCCGGTCCGGGTGCTGGCCACCGCGTACACCGACTTCTTCCGCGGACTGCCGCTGATCATCTGCCTGTTGATGGTCGTCTTCGGCGTACCGGCGCTGCGGCTGCAGGGCGTCACCACCGATCCGGTGCTGCTCGGCGGCACCGCGCTCGTCCTGACGTACTCCGCCTATGTCGCCGAGGTCTTCCGGGCCGGCATCGAGTCCGTACACCCCTCCCAGCGGGCGGCGGCCCGTTCCCTGGGGCTGTCGCGGGCCAGGACGCTGCGGTACGTGGTGCTTCCGCAGGCGGTACGGCGGGTGGTGCCGCCGCTCCTCAACGATCTGGTGTCGCTCCAGAAGGACACCGGTCTCGTCTCGATCGCGGGGGCCGTGGACGCCGTGTACGCGGCGCAGATCATCGCCGGAAAGTACTTCAACTACACGCCGTACGTGGTCGCGGGGCTCGTCTTCGTCGCGCTGACGATCCCGATGACCCGGTTCACGGACTGGGTCACCGCCCGGATGGACCGCCGCCGCGCGCAAGGAGGCACCGTATGACCGCCGACGCCCCGGACGTCACGCCGGTACCCGCGCCGGGCACGCCCGGGACCGGCGGCGGCGCCACCCCCGTCCTGCGCCTCGAATCCGTACGCAAGAGCTTCGGGCGCGACCGGGTCGTCCTGCGCGACGTCACCCTGGACGTGGCCCCGCACACCGTGACCGCGCTGATCGGGGCCTCCGGCTCCGGCAAGTCGACCCTGCTGCGGTGCGCGAACCTGCTGGAGGAGATCGACGACGGGGCGATCTTCCTCGACGGGGAGGAGATCACCGATCCGCGGGCCGACGCCGACGCGGTGCGCCGCCGGATCGGCGTCGTGTTCCAGTCGTACAACCTCTTCCCGCACATGACGGTCCTCCGGAACATCACCCTCGCGCCACGCCGGGTCCTCGGCGTCCCCCGCGAGGAGGCCGAGGCGGGCGCCCGTGAACTGCTGGCACGGCTCGGGCTCGGCGACAAGGCGGAGGAGTACCCGGACCGGCTCAGCGGCGGGCAGCAGCAGCGCGCCGCCATCGTCCGCGCCCTCGCGGTGCGCCCGCGGCTGCTGCTCCTCGACGAGATCACGGCGGCGCTCGATCCCGAACTGGTCGGTGAGGTGCTGTCGGTCGTACGGGAGCTCAAGAGCGACGGCATGACGATGGTGCTGGCCACCCACGAGATGGGATTCGCCCGCGAGGTCGCGGACCAGGTGTGCTTCCTGGACGCGGGAGTGGTGCTGGAGCGCGGCACCCCGGAGGAGGTCTTCGGCGCCCCTCGACAGGACCGTACGCGGCGGTTCCTGCGCCGGATCGTCGAGGCGGGGCGGCTGTAGGCCCGGTCGTCGTGTTCCAGGCCGACGGAAATGTGGTGATCAGGTCCGGCGACACGGTGCACTGGGCTGCGGGAACGGAGAGCTGACCACGTCACCCGCCGGCTCGGGTCACCCCGGCCGCACGGCGCCCCGGGCGGCCCGCCCGGGGCGCTCGGCCAGCGTCACCCCGACCGCGACACTCGCCGCCGCCACCAGACCGGCGGCGAGTACCGCCCAGGTGCCCGCGAACGTACAGGCCGCCGTCGCCAAGGCCGCGACCGGCAGGACCAGTTGCTGCGCCGGACCGGTCTTGAAGTGGCGTGCGTGCAGCAGCCAGACGGTGAACGGGAAGAGCGCCGCCGGTACGGTCACGGCGGCGGAGGCGGCGAGCGCGGAGATCGGGGCCTTGCCCACCGCGTGTTCCACGGCCACCTCCAGCCCGGCGCCGATGGCGGCGGCCGACCCGAAGATGACGAAGTGCCCGTATCCCCACTGGAACGCCTGCCGGTTGCCGGTCAGCCGCTCGTGCGCGGGGACCGCGAAGTAGACCCACCACGCGGCGAACACGATGAGAACACCCCCGGCGGCGATGGGCAGCAGCTCCCCGAGCGCCTCGCTCTCGTCCAGGGCCTCCTGGACGGCGACGGTCGCGGCGGACATCGTCTCGCCCAGCACGATCAGGGTGAACAGACCGTAGCGCTCCTCGATGTGGTGCGGGTGCCAGGGCGTCCGGTGGTGCCGCTCCGCGATGACCGGCACCAGCAGTTCGGCCGCGGCCAGGACCAGGAACAGCCAGTGCCTCAGGTACGCCGGCGCGATCAGCAGCGCCGCCCAGGCGACCTGGCAGAGCGCCACGCCGGCCGCGTAGCGCACGGCGGTACGCCGGGCCGGCCCCGCGGGCTCCGACAGGGCCGCCCGGAGCCACTGCGCGGTCAGGGGCACCCGCATCATCACATAGCCGAGGAGCGTGACACTCCAGTCGTTGTCGACGAAGGCCCGGGGCACGCCCGCGGCGTAGACGAGCACCCCGCAGATCTGGAGGAGCACCGCGATCCGGTACGGTACGTCGTCGCAGTCGTAGGCGGAGGCGAACCAGGTGAAGTTCATCCAGGCCCACCACACGCCCCAGAACACGAAGAGGTAGCCGGTGATCCCGGCGCCCGGATGCCCCTCCGCGAGGGCGTGCACGAGCTGCGCCCCGGCCTGGGCGACCGCCACGACGAAGCACAGGTCGAAGAAGAGTTCCAGCGGGGTCGCGGTGCGGTGCGCCTCGGTACGGCTGCGCGCGGTCATCCGGCGCAGCGGCCCCGCTGCGGTGGTCGGCGTCATGGGCCCAGCACACCAGAGCGGCACGCGGCGGGCGGGTAAGGCGCGCTCCTTGCCCATGTGTGGCGCCGCCAAACCCGGCCGCCCCGGTTCCGCCCCGCCCGGCGCCCCGCATCTGCCCGGAAGGGCAGGGTGGTGGGAACGTACGGGCACCACGGGGTAGCCTCCGGGCCTCCCGGCCGGCCGGAGCGGGGCGGCCACGCGGACCCGTCACCTCCGTATGAGGCTGTTCGGTCGGGTCAACTGCCGCTGCCGCACGACCGATTGCCGTCCGAAACCCCGGTGGGGCGAGGTGTTTCCCCGCCCCGGGCAACCATTGACATGATCAGAATCCTGTCCAATCATCATCGAGCCAGTGACGCCGAAGGGCCGTCGGTGGCCCGGCGTCCGGTCGGCGACATGCACGCGCGCACGCACAGCACACGCACACCCGCACTGACGACACCGACATCGACACCGCTCCCCATCGACACTCCTCACAGAGAACGACCGGCGGTGCCTCGACACACCGAGGCGGGCGCGGTCCACACTCCGCGTGACGACGGCGTCCGCGGCGCGTCCCCGCACCACCCACCCGCGCGATCTCATCCCCCACTGAGCCTCTCCCAGGGGAAAGGGCTGGTCATGTCGGCGATACGCAGCTCCTCTCACACCCCGCACACCCCGCACACCTCCCGCACCTCGACCGCGCCGCCGCCCCACGCCGTCCTGCCGCCCGGCGGCGACGAGCCGGACCCCGGGCGAGGGACGCGGGCTCCCCTGTCGGCGGCGCAGCAGCGGTTGTGGATGCTGGGGCAACTGGAGGGGGCCGGCGAGGCGTACAACGAGCCGGTGGCCTTCTCCCTGCGGGGGCCGCTGGACCGTACGGTGCTGCGCCGGGCGCTCGACGCACTGGTCGCCCGGCACGAGTCGCTGCGTACCAGGATCGTGCCCGGGGAGGGCGAGGCGTACCAGCGGATCGACCCGCCCGGCACGGGCTTCGCCCTCGTGGTGGAGGATCTGACGGGGCGTCCGGACGCGGAGGAGCGGCTCACCGCCCGGCGGTACGAGGAGGCCGCCGCGCCCTTCGACTTCGCCAGGGGGCCGCTGGCCCGTGGCCGGCTGCTGGTGCTGGGCGCGGACCACCATGTCCTGCTCGTCACGGTGCATCACATCGTCTTCGACGGGGCGTCCCGGGACATCATGCTGCGTGAACTGGGCCTGCTCTACACCGCGTTCGTACGCGGCGAGCGGCCCCCGTACGCCGCGTCCGCCGAACTCGCCGAGAAGGACACGCGCGACGCACCGGACGCGCGGGACGCCGCCGTACTGCCGCCGTTGACCTGGCAGTACTCCGACCACGCCGCCTGGCAGCGGGAGTGGCTGTCCGGCGAGGAGCCCGCCGCCCGGTCGGAGCTGGCCGCGCAGAGCACCTACTGGACCGGGACGCTGGCCGGTGCCCCGCCGCTGCTGGAGCTGCCGACCGACCGGCCCCGCCCGCCGGAGCAGGACTACCGGGGCGGCCGGGTACGGGTCAGCATCGACGCTGAGCTGACCGCGGCGCTGAAGGACCTCGCGCGGCGGCACGGCGTCACCCTGTACTCGACGCTGCTGACCGGCTGGTCCGTGGTGCTCGGGCAGCTGACCCGGCAGTCCGACATCGTTGTCGGCGCACCGACGGCAAACCGCCGGCGCGGCGATGTCGCCGGTCTGATGGGCTTCTTCGTCAACACCCTGGCGCTCCGGATCGATCTCTCGGGATCGCCGACGGGCGCGGCCCTGCTGCACCGCGTGCGCGGCGCGCTCCGCGGGGCCCTGCGCCACAGCGATCTGCCGTTCGAGCGCGTGGTGGAACTCGTCAACCCGCCACGGAGTCCCGCGTACTCGCCGCTCTTCCAGACCATGTTCGCCTGGGTGCCGTCGCTGCGCGGGCTCCTGGAGCTGCCCGGTGTGACGGCGGAACCGCTGGACATCCCGTACGCGCCGGCCAAGTTCGACCTGGTGCTGGCGCTGACGGAGGAGGACGGCCGGATCGTCGGTGATCTGGACTACGCGAGCGCCCTCTTCGACCGGGAGACGGTCGAGCGGTACGCGCGCTACCTGCCCCGCGTGCTGGCGGGGCTGGCCGAGCGGCCCGACCGGGAGATGGCGGACCTCACGCTCATGGACGCGCGGGAGCAGCGGGAGCTGCTGGCGAACTGGAGTACGGCCGACGGCAGTTGGCCACCGGCGGCGGTCTCCCCGGACTCTCCGTCGCCCTCCCTGGTCGAGCGCTTCGAGGCCCAGGTACGCCGCCGCCCCGCCGGGGCCGCGGTGGTGGACGAGGGGACCCGGCTCGACTACGCCGCGCTGGGGCGGCGCGTCGACCGGCTGGCCCGCGCCTTGACGGCCCGTGGGGTCGGCCCCGGCCAGGTGGTGGGTCTGCACGCCGGGCGGTCGGCGGAGCTGGTGGTGGGGGTCCTCGGCATCCTCACGGCGGGCGCCGCCTATCTGCCGCTCGACCCCGGCCAGCCCGCCGGGCGGCTGGCCGCCATGGTGGAGGACGCCGTACCCGCGCTGGTGCTGAGCGATCTCGCCGCGCCGCCGGCCTCCTGGTGGTCCCTGACCACGGTCGAGGCCGAAGCCGCGGACAGCGAGGGCGGGCACGGCGGGGGCGGGCACGACGGCGCTCCCCGGGGCGCGGTCCGCCCGTCGGATCCCGCGTACGTCATCTACACCTCCGGCTCGACCGGGCGGCCCAAGGGTGTCGTGGTCACGCACGGGTCCGTGACCAACCTGTTCGACCAGTGGCTGGCGCGGTTCGGGGAGACTCCCGGCGAGGCGGCGTCGGCCTGGTCGAGCATCGGCTTCGACGGCTCGGTGCACGAGCTCCTCCTGCCGCTGACGACCGGCGCCGTACTGCATCTGGTCCCCGACGAGCTGCGCGGCGACCCTCGGGCGCTGATGGGCTGGCTGCGGGAGCACCGTGTCACGCAGGCGTTCCTGCCCCCGGCCTACGTCAAGTGGATCGACGAGGATCCGGCGGAACGCCTGGCGGGGCTCGCCCTGCGGCAGTTGCTGACGGGGGTGGAGTCCCTGCCCGAGGCGGCGCTGTACCGGATGGGGCAGGTGCTGCCCGGGCTCCGCGTCTGTTTCGGCTACGGGCCGACCGAGGCGACGCTGTACACCACGGCGTACACCGACTTCCGGCCGCTGGAGCGGCCCTGCCCGATCGGCAGGCCCCTGCCGGGCACCCGGCTCTATCTGCTGGACGAGGGGCTGCGGCCGGTGCCGCCCGGGGTGGCGGGCGAGGTCTTCGTCGCGGGCGCGAGCCTGGCCCGGGGGTACGCGCACCGCCCGGAGCTGACGGCGGAGCGCTTCGTGCCCGACCCGTTCGTGCCCGGGCAGCGGATGTACCGTACGGGCGATCTGGCCCGGTGGCTGCCGGACGGCAACGCCGTGTACGCGGGACGCGTCGACGACCAGATCAAGCTGCGCGGCTTCCGGATCGAACCCGGCGAGGTGGAGGCGGCACTGCTGGCCCTGCCCGGGGTGCGGGAGGCGGCCGTCCTCGCCGACCGCGCCGGCCCGGGTGAGCCGCGCCTGGTGGCGGGCATCGGCCGGGGCGACACCGCCGCCGGGCCGCCGCGGGAACCCCGGCCCGCGCACGAGTGGCGGGCGGCGCTGGCGGAGCGGCTGCCCGACTACATGATCCCGTCGGTCTTCGTCGAGTTCCCGCGGCTGCCGCAGAACCGGAGCGGCAAGCTGGACCGTACGGAACTCCTGGAGCGCTCCCGCGCCACGCCGCCGTCCCAGGTCAACACGGCCACCCCGCGGGACCGTGTCGAGATGGCGCTCCACCGGATCTGGAGCCGGCTGCTGCTCCATCCCCGTATCGGCATCACCGACAACTTCTTCGACCTGGGCGGTACATCGATCTCCGCGATCAAGGTGGCCCACGCCGTCCACGAGGAGTTCGGCGAGGAGCTGCCGATCCGGGACATCCTCCTGCACCCGACGGTCGAGGCGCTGGCCGAGCGGCTGCGGAAGGGGGGCCCGGGGCGGCCGGGGCCGGGCAGCCGGGACGATCACCTCGTCGAGTTCCGCGCCGGTGACGGGGAGCGGCGGGTGGTCTGTGTCCATCCGGCCGGCGGCACCGCGTTCTGCTATCTGCCGCTGGCCGCCGCGCTGCCCGCGAGCGTCGGCGTCCAGGGCATCCAGTCCCCCGGCATCAACGCGGGCGAGCTGCCGCTGCCGAGCGTCGAGGCCATAGCGGAGGAGTATCTGAAACGCGTCGATCCGCTGCCCGGCGAGTCCCTGGTCCTGTGCGGGCTCTCGTACGGCGGGCTGGTCGCCCACGAGATGGGGCGGCGGCTGGCGGCCGCCGGGCACCGGCGGCTCAGTGTGGTCCTGCTCGACACCCACGGAACGGAGGACGCGGTGGAACGCGCGGCGATCGAACCGGTGGACGCGGCCGAGTTCCGGGAGAAACTGGTCCGGTTCAACGGCATGTACCCGGGTATCGAGGACGACCAGATCGACCGGTACTTCCAGGTCTACAACCACAACCGGATGACCGCCCGGGACTATCTCCCGCCACCGTCGGCGGCCCGGCTGGTGTTCGTCCAGGCCACCCCGGACGGTGCGGACGCCACCGATCGCGAGGACGGGTCCCGCGTACGGGAGTTCTGGCAACGACGGGCCGGGCAAGGGCTGTTGACCGAACCGGTGGCATGCGGCCACTGGGACATGCTGGAGAGCGACGCGGTGCCACGGGTGGCGGAGCTGATCACCGCGGAGCTGACCCGGCTCGCGTCCACCACGCTGGAGGTGCGATGAGACCGGCGACCGGACTGGCGCGGGCGGTGTACGCGCAGGCCCTGCGTACCCCGCGGGCCATCGCCGTGAGCGACGGGGAGCGGCGGCTCGACTACACGGAACTCGCCGCGGCGGGCGAGGCGGTGGCCCGGGGGCTGGGCCGCGCCGGGGTGCGTCCCGGCCAGGCGGTGGCCCTCGCCCTGCCCCGCTCCTGGCAGCAGGTCTGCGCCATGCTCGGCGCCCTGCGCCTCGGCGCCCGGGTCGTCCCCCTCGACCTGCAGAGCCCTCCGGAGCGGCGCCGCCACATCCTCACCGACTCGGCCAGTGTGGTGGTGCTCCACGGCGGGACGCCCCCGGACGGCCTCCCGGACTCCGTACGGCCGTTGCCGGTCGCCGGGCTTCTCGCCACGGAGCCGGGCGAGTTCACACAACAGGACGAGCCCGGGCCGCCGTTCACCGACCCACCGGTCTCCTTCGTCTTCTACACCTCGGGAACGACCGGCGTTCCCAAGGGTGTCGAGCTGGGGGACTCCGGCATCCTGCGCCTCGCGCTCCCCCGGCCCGGTTACCTCAAGCCCCCGGCCGAGGGCGCGCGCTACGCCTGCCTCGCCAACCCGGCCTTCGACGCCCTGAGTTTCGAGGTGTGGGTGCCGCTGCTGACCGGCGGCCGCTGTGTGATCCTCGGCGACGAGGCCGTCCGTACCCCGCACGAACTGGCGGCGGCGCTGGTGCGGGAGCGCATCGACACAGCGTTCGTCACGACGGCGCTGTTCAACGCCGTGGTCGACACGGTGCCCGACTGCTTCGCCGGGGTCGGTCAGCTCCTGGTGGGCGGCGAGCAGCTCAACGCGGCCGTGGTACGCCGCTGGTACGCCCACAACGCGTCGAGCGCGACCCGGCTCCACAACGTCTACGGGCCGACCGAGGCGACCACGTTCGCGCTGTGCCACCCCATCCCGCGGGAGGTCGAGGGGGACCGCATACCGATCGGGCGGGCGCTGCCGGAGACCGGGACCCTGCTGGTGGTGCCCGGTACGGAGCGGACGGCCGCGCCCGGCGAAACGGCCGAACTCCTGCTCTCCGGTGCGGGCCTGGCGGCCGGGTACCGGGGCCTCCCCGAGGAGACGGCGCGCCGCTTCGTCCGGCTCCCATGGCACGACGGCGGCCGTACGCGGTACTACCGCACCGGCGACCTCGTGCGCGCGGACGCCGACGGTGTGATCGAGTACGTCGGGCGCGCCGACCGCCAGGTGAAGGTACGCGGCTTCCGGATCGAGCCGGGCGAGGTGGAGCGGCGGATCGTGGCGCACCCCGCGGTCCGCCAGGCCTACGTGTGCACCCGCCGTGACGGGGAGCACGGGCCCAACGAGCTGCTGGCGTACGTGGTGTTCGGGCGGGAGGTGTCCTTCGCGGAGTTCGACCGCCATCTCGCGGCCGGGCTGCCCGGCTACATGCGCCCGCACCGCCTCCACCGCGTCGACGCCCTTCCCCGTACCACCAACGGCAAGGTCGACCAGGCCGCGCTGCTGGGCCTCGACACCCCGCCCTGGCGCCCGCACGGCGGTGCGGAGCCCGGGGCCGTCACCACGCGGCAGCGAGCGGTGCTCGACCTGGCGGCGGGGATCCTCGGCGTACCCGACGCACGGCTCGACGACCGCTGGATCGCCCTCGGCGGGGACTCGCTCAAGGCCCTGCGGCTCCGCTTCGAGGTACGGCGGCGCTGGGGCCGCGAGCTGCCCCAGACGGCGGTACTCGACGGGAGCCTCGCCGGGATCGCCGACGCGATCGGCGACCCGCACCCCACACAGCTCGCGCAGACCACACAGGCCACACAGACGTACCCGGTGCCCGCCGCCCCCTCCGGGGCCTGGACCGCGCCCGCCACGAGCGAGCAGCAGCGCCTGTGGTTCCTGCAACAGCGTTCCTCGGGGTCCCGGGCCTACCACGTGGGCCAGGCGTTCCGGGTGGACGGAACGGTCGACATGGTCGCGCTGCGCCGGGCCCTGCGCGGACTGGTCGCCCGTCACCCGGCGCTGCGCACCGGCTTCGAGGCGGCGCCCGAGGGGCTGCGCCAGGTGGTGGGCGAACCGTACGACCCCTGGAGCGCGCCCGTTCCGGATACGGCCGGTACGGAGACGCCCTGCTCGGATGCGCCCGGCCCGCACACACCCGGCCCGCACGCGGCCGATGACGACATGGCCGACGAGGACAGCCCTGTACGGGCCTTCGCCGACGCGTTCTTCGGCCGGCCCTTCGATCTGGCCGAGCCCCGGATGCTCCGCGCGAGCTGGCTGCCGCTGAGTGGCGGCGGTGTGCTGTTCCTGCACCTGCACCACATCGCGGTCGACGGCTGGTCCCTCAATGTCCTGCTGGCCGATCTGTCGGCCGGATACGCGACCGCGCTCCGCGACACGGCCGCCCCCCGGACCCCGGACGCACCACCACCGACGGAGCCCCCGTCCCTGCCCCCGTCCCTGTCGCTGTCCGAGGCGCCGACGCCGCTCGACTACGCCGTCTGGCAGCGCGACTGGTTCGCCGGCCCCGCCTACGAGGAGCAGCGCCGCGCGCTGCGCGACCACTACGCGGGCCTCGGCGCGGCGGCGGAGCAGCAGGCCGTGCCGGGGAACGCCGGTGGCTTCTCCCCCGGGCGGCTGCTGGGCACCTCGCTCGACGCCGCGCGCCGCGCCTCCGTGGACCGGCTCTGTGCCGAACTCGGTCTGACCCGCTTCGAGTTGCTGCTCGGCGTCTTCGCCTGCTCGTTGTACGGAGTGACCGGCAGGACCCGGCCGCGCCTCGCCGGCCCCGTGGCCAACCGGCCGGTGCGGGAGTTCGAGGACAGCGTCGGGATGTTCGCCAACACGGTTCTGCTGCCGTCGGCCGTCGAGCCGCGCGCCGACCTGCGCGGCCAGGTGGCCCGCCTGGGCGCCGGGGCGCGTGCGGTGCTGGAGCTCCAGGACGTGGCCCTGGCCGATGTCCTCGCCGACCGGGCCACGGGCGCCGGTTCGTCGCCGTTCGACTTCCTGTTCGTCCTGGAGAACACTGACTTCGGCGCGCTCGCCCTGCCCCGGTGCGCCACCCGGCCGCTGTGGTGGCCGCCCGCCGAGGCCAAGTGCCCGCTGACCCTCTCCGTCGTCGAGCGCGGGGACGGCCTCGACTGCCTGTGGGAGTACGCCGACGACCACTTCACGGCGGCCGAAGTGGCCGCGCTGGCCGACCTGTTCACGCGCGGTCTCGATCTGCTCGCGGACGGGGTGACCACGACACCGGCCGAGCTGGCGGCCCCGTACCGCCGGGCACTGCCCGATCCGGGGCGCGGCACGGCGGCGTCCCTGGCCTGGACCACCGTGGCGGAAGGGTTCGCCCGCCAGGTCGCCAGGACGCCCGGCGCCCCCGCACTGAGCGGCGCCGACGGCACCGTCGGCTACGCCGAACTCGACGCCTACGCGGGAGCCCTCGCCGCCGAACTGCTCGCCGCCCATCCGCTGCCGGAGGACGACGGCCGCCCCTGCCATGTCGCGCTCCACCTCGGACCCTCGGTCGAGCACGTGGTCGCGCTGCTGGCCCTGGCGCGGCTCAACCTGACCGTCGTACCGCTCGACCCGTCGTACCCGCCCGCCCTGCTGCGGCGGATCCTGGAGCGGGTGGACCCGCTCTGCGTGCTGCTCGCCCCCGGCGGCGAGGCGGCGTTCGACGCCGTGGACCCGGGTGGCATCGCACGTCACACCGTCACACTCTCGACGGCCGCCGCCCCGCCCGTACCACCGCACGACGGCGCCCGGCCGCTGTACACCCTGTTCACCTCGGGCTCCACCGGCGTCCCCAAGGGGGTGCGGGTCTCCGACCGTACGCTGTGCAATCTGCTCCAGTGGCAGGCCGAGTCCGGCGGTCTCGCGGGGCCCGCCGCCACCCAGCAGTTCTCCATGCTCTCCTTCGACGTCTCCTTCCAGGAGATCTTCGGCACCCTGTGCGGCGGCGGGTGCCTGCATCTCGTACGGCCGGCCTGGCGGCAGGACCCGCCGGCGTTCCTCGCCCAACTGGAGTCGGCCGGCGCGGAGCGTGTGTTCATGCCGTACGTCGCGCTGCAACTCCTCGCCGAGCACGCGGTGCACCTGGGCCGGTACCCGGCGCGGCTGCGCGAAGTGGTGACCGCGGGCGAGCAGCTCGTGTGCACCGACGCGATCCGCCGCTGGTTCGCGGGTATGCCGGGCGCTCGGCTCTTCAACCATTACGGCCCCACCGAGACGCATGTGGTGAGCGCGCTCCGCCTCGACGGCGACCCGGCGCGCTGGCCGGACCGTCCCGCCGTCGGGCGGCCGGTCGCGGGCGCCGTGCTGCGCGTGGTGGACGAGGCGGGCGAGCCGGTCCCGCCCGGGTGCACCGGCGATCTGCTGATCGGCGGCACCATGGCCGACCGCTGCTACCTCGGCGACCCGGCGCTCAACGAGACGCGGTTCGTGGAGGTGCCCGGCCTCGGCCTCTTCTACCGCACCGGTGACCGCGCCTCCTTCGACCGGGAGGGCCTGCTGCACTACCGGGGCCGGGACGACCAGCAGATCAAGCTGAGCGGCCACCGGCTGGAACTGGGCGAGGTGGAAGCGGCCCTGCTGCGCCACCCGGAGATCGTCCAGGCCGTGGTGGTACACGACGGCGAACACCTGGTGGCCTGCCTCCAGTTCCGCGGCGGTCAGGCACCCACGGCGGGAACGGCCCCGTCGCGGACACCGGCGGACGGGACGCCGACCGTCCGGGAACTCACGGCCCATCTCGCGACGCTGCTGCCGGCCCATGTACGGATCGACCGGTTCCGGCTGCTGGACTCCCTCCCGCGCACCCCCAGCGGCAAACTCGACCGCGACGGCGCCCTGCGAGCCCCCGGTAGGGACCTGCCCCGCGACACCGAGGCGTTCCCTCTGACCGCGCGTCCGGAGGCACGGCTGGAGGCACGGCTTGCCGCGGCCTTCGAGACGGCGACCGGCTCGCCCATCGGCCCGGAGCAGACCTTCTTCGACGCCGGTGCGTCGAGCCTCGGCCTGATGCGTTTCCATCTGCGCTGCACCACCGAACTGGGCCTGAGCTTCGGCGTCGCCGACCTGTTCGAGCATGTCACCCTGCGCGCGCTGGCCCGCTTCCTCGACGGCGACGTCCAGGAGCCCGGCCCCAGTCCCACACCCACGTCAACGCCCACATCCACCCACGCGTCAACACCCATCTCCCCGTCCCCGTCGCCGTTCGCCATGGGCCGACCCGCTGTACCGGCCTCGGAGCCCATCGCCGTGATCGGCATGGCGGTACGGCTGCCGGGCGCCCCGGACCTGGGCGCCTTCTGGGAGATGGTGAGGTCGGGCGGCAGCGGCATCACGTACTTCGACGCGCCCGAGGGTGTCGTCGGGGCACGCAGTCAGCTGGACGGTCCGCTCGCCTTCGACCCCGGCCACTTCTCCCTCAGCCCGCAGGAGGCCAGGCTGATGGACCCCCAGCAGCGTCATCTGCTGATGAGCTGCGCGGACGCGCTGGCGCACGCGGGGATCGCCGATCCGTCCGCGCTGCGCGTGGGTCTGGTCGCCGGTGCCGGGGAGAACACGTACTTCCAGGCCATGCTGCGCGAGGCCGACCCCGCTCTCCTGCCCGACGGTTTCCAGCTCGCCCTGCACCACGAGAAGGACTTCCTCGCCACCAAGGCCGCCTTCCACCTGGGGCTGACCGGTCCCGCCTTCACCGCCCAGGCCGCCTGCGCCAGTTCGCTGGTCGCCGTCCATCTCGCCGCCGGACTGCTCCGCCAGGGCGACGCGGAGGTGATGCTGGCCGGCGGCGTTCTGATCGACATGGAACTGACCGGCGGCTACCGCTACCGGCCGCAGCACATCTTCTCGGTGGACGGCCACTGCCGGCCCTTCAGCGACGACGCGAGCGGCACCGTCGGCGCCAGCGGTGTCGGTGTGGTGGTGCTCAAGCCGCTGAGCCTCGCCGAGCGCGACGGCGACACGGTCTACTCGGTGATCACCGGCTCGGCCCTCAACAACGACGGTTCCGACAAGCTCAGTTACAGCGCGCCCTCCCTCGCCGGCCAGCGCGAGGTGATCCGCGCCGCCCTGCGCCGCGGCGGCCGGAGCGGGGCGGACCTCGGCTATGTCGAGGCACACGGCACCGGGACCACCCTGGGCGATCCTGTCGAGGTCGGCGCGCTGCGCCAGGCGTTCGACCTGACGGAGTCCGGCCGCTGTGCCCTGAGTTCGGTCAAGAGCCAGATCGGGCATCTGGGGGCGGCGGCGGGTGTGGTCGGCTTGATCCGGGCCACCCTCGCCGTGCACCACGGTCTCATCCCGCCGCACTCCGACTTCCGCGCCCTCAATCCGCGGATCGGCCCGGACCCGACGCCCTTCTACATCCCGACCGAGGCACGGCCCTGGCCCGCCGGCCGGGACCGGGTGGCGGCGGTCAGCAGCTTCGGCATCGGCGGCACCAACGCCCATGTCATCGTCGAAGGGACCGCGCGGACGGGCTCGTTCGCGCCCGGCGCGACAGTACCTCCCCTCTCGTCGGTCGCGTCCGACGCATCCGTCGCGTTCGTCCCCTCCGTCGCACCGGTCGTGCCGATCACCATCGCGCCCTGTCTGACGCTGTCGGCCGGCAGCGAGCGCGCGCTGCGCGCCGACGCCGCCCGGATCGCCGACTACCTGACGGCACGGCCCGAGACGTACGGCCAGGTCCTGCGCCATGTGCAGGCGGGCCGGCCGGCCCGTCGCCGGCGGCTCGCGGCGGTCTGCCCGGACGCGGCCGGCGCCGTGGAGTGGCTGCGTACCGTTGCCGAGGACGCCGTGCCCGCGGACGCGGCGTCCTCGGCCGACGAGGTCCGGGCCGGTGCGGCGATCCCGGCGACCGGCCGGACGGCGGCGGAGCTGGCTGCGGCGTGGACGGCCGGGCAGGCGATCGACTGGCCCGAAGGACCCGCGCAGGCGCCGTGGGACTTCCCGCCGCCCGCCTTCGCGACGGAGGAGTACGACTTCGCGCGCGCCGCGCCGCCGGCCGCCCCGGCCGGAGAGGTGGCCGCAGAGGCCGCCACGCCGTCGGCCGGGACCGGAGCCGTGGAGACGCCCCGACGGCTCCCGGAGACCGCGTGGCTGCACCAGCCCCAGTGGGTGCGGCTGCGCCACGCCGCCACCACGACCGCGGCGCGCACCTCCCGGCTCGTGGTGGTCCTGACGGACGGTCCGGTACCGCCGGAGGCGGTCCGCGCGTTCGAGACGGTCCACGCCCGGGTGGTACGGGTCGCCGCCGCCGCTGGTTTCGCCCGGCGGGCCGACGGCGGATTCGAGGTCGACCCGGCCGATCCGGCGTCCCTGCGCACCCTCCTCGACACACTGACGGAAGAGAGCGGCGGGGGCGGCGGGGACGACGAAGGCATCGCCGTCGAGTGGCTCCACGCCCTGCCGCTGGGGCTCGCCGGACCGGTCGGCGCGGACACACTGGAGCGCGCCCACTGGGCCTGCCTCGACACACCGGCCGCGCTGCTGCGGGCGGTGGCGGACGGTCCCGGCACCGCACGGCTGCGCCCCTGGTGGCTGTCGTACGGGGCCCGGCCGGTGGACGGTCCCGTACGGCGGCCGGAGTCGAATCTGCTGGCCGGCGCCGTCGAGGTGGCCCCGCAGGAGGGCGCGGCGGCCGGGCACTGGCTGGACCTGCCGAGCCCGGAACCGGCCGACTGGGCACCGCACGTGGCCGCGTTGCTGGCCGCCACCGACCGCGCGGGGACCCGTCCCGGTGACGGCGCCGCGCCCCGGACGCCCGGACAGCTCGCGCTGCGGCAGGGCTTCTGGTGGGAGCGGACCACCCTGCCGGTGCGGGCGGACGAGGCCGGCCCGGCCGACCCCCTCGGCGAGGACGTCGCGGCGGGCGCCGAGAGCGTCCACCTCGTCCTGGGCGGCACGGGCGGCATCGGCGGCGCCGTCGCGGCCTGGCTGCTGGAACGTACCGAGGGCCGGGTCCTCCTGCTGGCCAGGAACCCCGTACTCCCCGCGGAGTTGGCACCCTGGGCCGACCGGGTCGAGCTGATCGCGGCGGATCTCGCCGAGGCGGCGTCCGCGGCGACCATGGCCCGGATCGGGGCGCGGACCGAGCGGCTCGACAGTGTGATCCACGCCGCCGGAGCGGGAGCGGGCGGCCTGATCGTACGGCGTGACGCGACCGCGACGCGCGACGCGACGGCGGCGAAGGCGGGGGGCGCGCTGCTGACGGAGCGGCTGGTCGAGCGGTACGCGCCGGGGCTCGCGGTCTACTGCTCCTCGATGTCGGCGCTGCTCGGCGGCGTCGGCCAGTTCGACTACGCGGCGGCCAACGCGCTGCTCGACGGCTTCGCCCACCACCGCTCCGGCGACAGCGGGAACACCACGCGGCTCACCGTCAACTGGGACGTGTGGCGCGAGGCGGGCATGGCCCTGCGCGTCCCGCACCCGGACGCCCGCCATCAGGCGCACCTCGCGGTCGGTCTGACGGTGGCGGAGGGCAAGCGGCTGTTCGGGCGGGCCGTGGCGCTGCGGCTGCCGCAACTCCTCGTCTCCACCACGGATCTCGACGCCTCCCGGGTGTTCTACGAGGCTCCGGCGACAGGACCGGGGACCGCGGCCGAGGAGGAGGAGGCGACCACACCCACCGAGGTCGCGGTGGGGCTGCTCACCGAGCGGCTGTGCGAGTGGATGGGGTTGGACCGGCTCGACCCTGACCTCCCGCTCTACGACCTGGGTGCCGACTCGCTGACGATGCTGGACCTGATCAGCGAGGTCAAACGGCACTTCGGGGTCGAACTCGAACTGTCCTGGCTCAGCCACCGGGTCTCGCTCAACGAGATCCTGACGCGACTGGAGGAAGGGTCACCGCTCGCCCCGGTGTCCGGGTCCGGCGACGTCGACGTCGACGTGGACATGGACGTGGACGTCGACGTGCAGCTGGAGGTCTGGCAGGAGGGCACCGACCGAGGTGTCCCCGGGCGCGAGGTGCTGTGCCTGGTGCACCCGGTCGGTGGTGACATCCAGGCCTACCGGTCGCTGGTCTCGGCCCTCGACCCGCGGCTGACCGTCTGCCTCATCGCCGACCCGGCGCTGCGCCGCCCCGGCGGGCCGGCGTGGCCCCTGGCCGAACGGGCCCGGCGCTACCGCGCCGCGCTCCTCGCGCGCTTCCCCGCCGAGGAGTGGCGGATCGGCCTGGCCGGCTGGTCCTTCGGCGCGTGGGTGGCGGCGGAGATGGCCGCCGAGGCGGAGGCGGCGGGCCGGCCGGTGGCCACGCTCGACCTGCTCGACCCGCCGCCCCCGGGCGCCGGCGCGGGCTTCCAGGCGTACGACGAGCCCCAGCTCGAAACGGTCTTCGCGGCCGAACTCGGCCACAGCGGCAGCTCGTCGACGGGTGCGCCCGCGCAGGCCTACGCCGAGCGGCTCGCCGCGTGCTGCCGGGCCAATCTGCGCAGCATGGCCGGGCACGAGGTACGACGGCTCGCGGCCACCCCCACCCGGTTGTGGCCGGCGGGGCGGCCGGTGACGGGGATGCCCTCGGCGGGGTCGCCGGAGGAACAGCGGGCGCTGTGGCGGCCGTACCTCCCGGAGCTCCGTTCCTGGCAACCGCTCGACACCACGCACTACGGCGTGGTCCGGCAGCCGTACGTGGCCGCGGTGGCCGAGGCGATCAACGCGGCCGTGTACGGAGACCCCGTCACGGGGTGACGGCGGCGGGGCCCGGGCGGGCCGGGCCTCCGTACGCGCTCACGCCGGCACCGCGTTGACCAGGTCGACGCCCATGTCACGGCCTGCCGGACCGGCAGGCCGACGTCGGTGAACCGGTCGTCGGTGGCCTCGGGGTGCGGCCCAACGGCACGGACCCTCGTCCCGCCTTCCGGCCGCCCTCCGCGCTGCCTACACTGGCGTCCTCCGGAATCCCCGTTGACCTGGGACAATGCCGTCCTGTGGCCGGTCGGGCCAGTGAGGAGCGCTCTCCTTGTTCTACTACGTCCTGAAATACGTGCTGCTCGGACCGCTGCTGCGGCTGCTGTTCCGGCCCAGGATCGAGGGTCTGGAGCACATCCCGGCCGAGGGCGCGGCGATCGTCGCCGGCAACCATCTCTCGTTCTCCGACCACTTCCTGATGCCCGCGATCATCAAACGGCGCATCACCTTTCTCGCCAAGGCGGAGTACTTCACGGGCCCCGGGGTCAAGGGGCGGCTGACGGCCTTCTTCTTCCGCAGCGCGGGGCAGATCCCGGTGGACCGCTCGGGCAAGGAGGCGGGGCAGGCGGCCATCAGGGAGGGGCTGGGGGTGCTGGCCGGGGACGAGTTGCTGGGAATCTATCCGGAGGGGACCCGCTCGCACGACGGCCGGCTCTACAAGGGCAAGGTCGGGGTCGCGGTGATGGCGATCAGGGCGGGGGTGCCGGTGGTCCCGTGCGCCATGGTCGGGACCTTCGAGATCCAGCCGCCCGGGCAGGTCCTGCCGAGGATCAAGCAGGTCACGATCAGGTTCGGCGAGCCCCTCGACTTCTCGCGCTACGCCGGGCTGGAGAACCAGAAGGCGGCGGTCCGCGCGGTCACGGACGAGATCATGTACGCGATCCTCGGGCTCTCCGGCCAGGAGTACGTGGACCGGTACGCCGCCGAGGTGAAGGCGGAGCAGGCGAAGGCCGCACCGGCCAGGACGTTCCGGCGGCCGCGTCGCTGAGAGCGGTGGCCGGCGCCGCGGGTACAGGAAGCGGGTACGGGACGAGGGCGGCCGGTCCTGTCCGGCCGCCCCCTTCACCGCGTACGCCCTACGGTTTGGGTGTGGCGTGCGGGGCGCACGTCACGTCCGCGCGGTCCAGCGCGCCCGTCAGGAGGTAGGACTTCACCCGGTCGTTGATGCATGGGTTCACCAGGTTGGTGATGCCGTGCGAACCGGCGTCGCGCTCGGTGATCAGACGCGAGCCCTTGAACCGCTTGTGCAGTTCGACGGCGCCGCCGTACGGGGTGGCGGCGTCCCGGGTGGACTGGGTGATCAGCACCGGCGGCAGCCCCTTACCGGTCTTCACCTCCACCGGGGTCTGCTGCTTGACGCCCCAGGTGGCGCACGGCAGGTTCATCCAGGTGTTGGACCAGGTGAGGAACGGGTGGTCGCGGTGGAGCCGGGTGGTGTCCCGGTCCCACCTCTGCCAACTGGTGGGCCACTTGGCGTCGGTGCACTCGACGGCGGTGTAGACCGCGTTGCCGTTCTCCGACTTGGCGTTGCCCACGGTGTCGGAGAGGTCGGGCGAGCCGGCGTCGATGAGCGGCTGCGGGTTCCCGGCGACGTACTCGCTCCAGAGGGTGGCGGTGGGCACCCAGGAGGAGTCGTAGTACGGGGCGCTCTGGAACACACCGAGCAGTTCGGCGGGTCCGACCACACCGCCGAGCGGGCTCTTCTTGGCGGCGGCGCGCAGCGTGTCCCACTGCTTACGCACCTTGGCCGTGGTGTCACCGATGTGGAAGGTCGCGTCGTTCTTGGCGACCCACTCCAGCCAGTCCGTGAAGCGGGTCTCGAAGGCGACGTCCTGGTCCAGGTTGGCCTGGTACCAGATCTTCTCCTTCGACGGGTTGACCACACTGTCGACGACCATGCGGCGCACATGGGTCGGGAAGAGCGTGCCGTAGACCGCGCCGAGGTACGTACCGTAGGAGACGCCCAGGTAGTTGAGCTTCTTCTCGCCCAGGGCGGCCCGGACGACATCCAGGTCACGTGCGGTGTTGGGGGTCGTCATGTGCGGCAGCATCCAGCCGCTGCGCTCCTTGCAGCCGTCCGCGTACTCGGCCGCCAGCTTGCGCTGGGCACGCTTGTCGGCCTCGCTGTCCGGGACGGGGTCGGCCTTGGGGGCCTTGACGAACTCCTGCGGGTCGACGCAGGAGATGGGCGTCGAGCGGCCCACACCCCGCGGGTCGAAGCCGACGAAGTCGTACGCCTTGGCGGCATCGGCCCAGATGGCGTTCTTGGTGACGACGCGCCGGGGGAAGGCCAGACCGGAGCCGCCGGGGCCTCCGGGGTTGTAGATCAGGGCGCCCTGGCGTTCGCTCGGGGTGCCGGTGGAACCGATCCGGTCGACGGCGATCCTGATCTGCCTGCCGCCGGGGTGGGCGTAGTCGAGCGGAACGCTGACGTAGCCGCACCGGATGGGCTTCTCCAGCGCCCAGTCGGCCGGGCAGTCCTGCCAGTCGATGCCCTTCTTCGCGGCCCGCTCGGCGGCGATCTGCACGCCCTTGGCCGCCGGGTCGCTCTGGTTCCGTCCGTCGGCGGTCGCCGCCGGAGCCGCCATGGCGCCCGCTATGAGCGTGCCGGCCAGCAGTGTGCCTGCCGAGCCGAGCGCTGCGGTGCGTCTCACGTGGTACCTCCCCCTCTTGTCGCGCCGCCCGCGCGGCGCTGTTACGTGCGAGCTCCCCGGATCCTTTCGCCTGTGAGCTTGCCGAGAACAGGCCGGACGGGGATTTCTTTACCCAACCAATAACCGGTGAGTGGAGTTCCGCTCAGCGGTACACGGTAGCGGCGGTGTTGCGCGGCACGCCGCCGGGCGGTCCGGCTCCCGGGCCGCCTAGCGGGCCGCCGGGCAGGCCGTCGAGCAGTTCGTCCAGCGCCTCGTCGAGGAGCCGGCGCAGCAGCAGCGCGTCCGGTGCGAGGGCGGTGACGAGCGCGCCGGGACCGGCGAGCGGGGTGCGTACGGCGGTGTCGCCCAGCAGCCGCGGCGGTACCGGCCGCTCTTCGAACCCGGGTGCCACGACGAGGAGTTGCCCGACCGCCCGGTGGCCGGCCAGGACCGCGGGGCCGTCCCAGCCGGCCGGTGCGCCGGGGCCGCAGGCGAGTTCCTGGTCGAGGAGCGCCCGGCCCGCGCGACGTACCGTGAGCCGGCTGAAGAGGGTGCCGGGGGTCTCGCCGTGGCGGCCGAGTACCTGCTCCTCGCGGAGCACCAGGACGGCGGTGGGGGCCAGTTCGACCCGGGTCCGCATGCGCAGCTCGCTGCCGTACGCCGAGATGAGCTGCTCGGGCAGCCAGCGCAGCTCCGCCCCGTCCCCGACGGTCAGCCGCACGTCGTAGTGGGCGGGTCCGGGCACGGCGCCGGGCAGGGCGACGGTCGCGGCGGCGCTGTCGACGGTCAGCGTGGCGCCGTCCCGTACCTCGGCCTCGACGGTGAGCCGGTCGCCGCCGAGGGGGCCGCTCATGGCGCCGACGACGGTGACGCGGCTGCCGGGGCCGGTGGCGCGGGTACGGCGCGGCGCGAGGGGCCCCTCGCCGGTCAGTACGGGCAGTCCGGCGCGGGTGGCGACGATCCTGGCGGTGGCGCGGACGCTCATGCGGTCCAGTCGGCGAGCCGGCCGAGCACCCAGTCGGTGACGGGCCCGACGCCGTCCTCACTCTTCAACGAGGTGAAGGCGACAGGGAGTTCGCCGCGCTGTTCCTTGGCGTCGCGGGCCATCCGGCCGAGGTCGGAGCCGACGTACGGGGCGAGGTCGGTCTTGTTGACGACCAGGAGGTCGGCGGTGGTGACACCGGGGCCGCCCTTGCGCGGGATGTCGTCGCCGCCCGCCACGTCGATGACGAAGATCTGGGCGTCCACGAGCCCCTTGGAAAAGGTGGCGGTGAGGTTGTCACCACCGGATTCGACCAGGATCAGGTCGAGCGGCCCCACGGTGTCCTCCAGTTCCTCGACGGCTTCGAGGTTGGCGGAGATGTCGTCGCGGATCGCGGTGTGCGGGCAGGCGCCGGTCTCGACGGCCTGGATGCGCTCGGGCGGCAGGACGGCGTGGCGCAGGAGGAACTCGGCGTCCTCGCGGGTGTAGATGTCGTTGGTGACGACGGCGAGGGAGAACCGGTCGCGCAGGGTGCGGCAGAGCGCGGCGACGGTCGCCGTCTTGCCGGAGCCGACGGGCCCGCCGAGGCCGATGCGCAGGGCGCGGCGCCGTCCGTCGGGGCGTACGGCGTCGGCGGAGACGGCAGCCGCCCGGTCGGTGTGGCCGTGGTCGAGGTGCATGGTGCGGCTCCGGTGGGTGAGGGGGCGAGGAGTTCGGGGTGGGCGGGGTGACGGTCTCACGACTCGTGGCTCACGGGCTCACGACTCGTGGCTCACGGGCTCACGACTCGTGGCTCATGGCTCCATGGCTCCATGGCTCATGGCTCACGACCCACGGCTCATGAGGCGAACAGCCGGACCGGCCAGGCCGCGTGGGCCTGCGCCATGACGTCGAGCAGCGGCCCGGAGGCGGCGGGGAGCGCGCCGGTCCCCTCGGCCGCGGCCCGTTCGGCGTGGGCCGCGGCCTGTTCCGCGATGTCGTCGAGGGCGGGCGCGAGCCGGGCGAGGACGGCGGTGGCCTCGAAGGGGTCGAGCCCCAGCAGCCGTACCACCGCGGTAGTGGGGCCGCTGACGCTCTCGTACGCCGCGCAGTACGCCGCGTCCACGGGGGTGAGGCCGGCCGAGCGCGCGGTCAGGCCGAGCACGACGGGCTGGTGCGCGCCGCGCGGGCGGGCGGCGGCGAGCGCGTCCAGTTCCGGGCCCGGCCAGGTGGCGCGGGCGGCGCGCAGGAGCTGGCGGCCGAGCCTGCGGGCGGCGGCGCGCAGGGCGGGGGCGGGCGTACGGGCGTCGGCGGCCTCGTCCAGTTCCAGCGGGTCCACGCCCCGGGCCGCCGCGGCGGCGAGCGCCGCCGCGGTGAGCCCGGTGGTGGTGAGCCGTCCCCGGCAGAAGGCGGCCAGGTCTCCGGCGTCGAGGATCCGGCCCGCCTTGACGGCCGGTTCCGCGCCGCCGGAGTGGGCGTGGCCGCCGGCGGGGAACCGGCCGTCGGCGAGGACGAGCAGGGCGGCCCGGCTCATCGCGCGCTCCTCGGCATCGGGGCGCCCATCAGAAGAGGAAGTAACGCTGGGCCAGGGGGAGTTCGGCGGCGGGTGCGGGTTCGACCGGCTCGCCGTCGATGCGTACCGTGAACGTGTCGGCGTCGACCTCCACGCGCGGCAGCGCGTCGTTCTCCCGCATGTCGGCCTTGGTGACCCGCCGGGTGCTGCGGATCGGCGCGAACTCCTTGGTCAGGCCGAGGCGTTCGGGCAGTCCGTCCTCGATCGCCGCCTCCGCGACGAAGTTGACGGAGGTGGCCGCCGCGGCCCGTCCCAGGGCGCCGAACATCGGGCGGGGCAGCACCGGCTGCGGGGTGGGGATGGAGGCGTTGGCGTCGCCCATCTGCGCGTACGCGATCTGGCCGCCCTTGATGACGAGTTGCGGCTTCACCCCGAAGAACGCCGGGTCCCAGAGCACCAGGTCGGCGAGCTTGCCGGTCTCGACGGAGCCGACGCGCCCGTCGAGGCCCTGCGCGACCGCCGGGTTGATGGTGTATTTGGCGACGTAGCGGCGGACCCGGTGGTTGTCGGCGCGGCCGTCGCCGGGCAGGGCGCCGCGGCGCTTCTTCATCACGTGGGCGGTCTGCCACGTCCGCAGGACGACCTCCCCCACGCGTCCCATGGCCTGGGAGTCGGAGGAGATGATCGAGATGGCCCCGAGGTCGTGGAGGATGTCCTCGGCCGCGATGGTGGAGGGCCGGATCCGGGACTCGGCGAAGGCGAGGTCCTCGGGCACGGCCGGGTTGAGGTGGTGGCAGACCATCAGCATGTCGAGGTGTTCCTCGATGGTGTTGACGGTGTGCGGCCGGGTCGGGTTGGTGGAGCTGGGCAGGACGTACGGCTCGGAGACGACGGTGATGATGTCGGGCGCGTGCCCGCCGCCCGCGCCCTCGGTGTGGTAGGCGTGGATGGTGCGTCCGGCGATGGCGGCGAGGGTGTCGCCGACGAAGCCCGCCTCGTTCAGGGTGTCGGTGTGGATGGCGAGCTGGGCGCCGCTCTCCTCGCAGACGCCGAGGCAGGCGTCGATGACGGCGGGGGTGGCGCCCCAGTCCTCATGGATCTTGAACCCGAGTGCTCCGCCGCGCAGTTGGGCGCGCATCGCCGCGCGGGACATCGTGTTGCCCTTGCCGAGCAGCCCGATGTTGACGGGGAAGGTCTCCAGCGCCTCGAACATCCGGGCGAGGTGCCAGGCGCCCGGGGTGACGGTGGTGGCCTTGGTGCCCTCGGCGGGTCCCGTGCCGCCGCCGACGAGGGTGGTGATTCCGGACGAGAGCGCCTGGTCCACGACGGTCGGTGAGATGAAGTGGACGTGCGCGTCGATCGCCCCGGCGGTGACGATCCGCCCGTTGCCCGCGATGATCTCGGTCTCGGGGCCGATGACCAGGTCGGGGTGGACCCCGTCCATGGTGTCGGGGTTGCCGGCCTTCCCGATGCCGGTGATCAGGCCGTCCCGGATGCCGATGTCGGCCTTGACGACGCCCCAGTGGTCGATGACGACGGCGCCGGTGATCACGGTGTCGGGCGCGCCCTCCGCCCGGGTCGTACGGGCCTGGCCCATCGACTCGCGGATCACCTTGCCGCCGCCGAACACCGCCTCGTCCCCGGCGCGTCCGGGGCCGCCGCAGCGGTCCTCCTCGATCTCGACGAGCAGATCGGTGTCGGCGAGCCGGATCCGGTCGCCGGTGGTGGGGCCGAAGAGGTCGGCGTACGTGGCGCGGGACAGCTCAGTCATCGAGGGGACCTCCGGTCTCCCCGCGCAGTCCCGGCACGACGCGCAGACCGGCGAGGGGGACGAGTGCGACAGCGACGGGGATGCCGGGTTCGAAGCGGACGGCGGTGCCCGCGGCGATGTGGAGCCGCTTGCCCCGGGCGGCGGCCCGGTCGAACTCCAGGCCGGGGTTGGCCTCGGCGAAGTGGTAGTGGGAGCCGACCTGGACGGGCCGGTCGGCGGTGTTGACGACGGTGAGCCGGGTGACCTCGCGCCCCTCGTTGAGGGCCACGGGCTCGTCGGCGTACAGGATCTCCCCGGGGATCATCGGCGCTCCCCCGTCAGACGATCGGGTCGTGGACGGTGACGAGCTTGGTTCCGTCGGGGAACGTGGCCTCCACCTGGACGTCGTGGATCATCTCGGGGATGCCCTCCATGACGTCGTCGCGGCCGAGGACCTGACGCCCCGACGCCATCAGTTCGGCGACGGTGCGGCCGTCCCTGGCGCCTTCGAGGATGTGCGAGGTGATCAGCGCGATCGCCTCGGGGTGGTTCAGCCGCAGTCCGCGCGCGCGGCGCTTGCCGGCGACGTCCGCCGCCACATGGATGAGCAGGCGCTCCTGCTCGTGCGGGGTCAGTTGCACGCTTCCACCTCATCGTCCGGGGCCCGGGGAGAGCCGGGCGCAGCGCGATCCTAGCCAACATCAACAGTTTGTTGAACGGTGGTCGGGATACTCCCCACCCCTGGCATCGCACCGTAGGACGGAAGTTTTTCGGGCGCGTTAACGCGTGGCCGGAAAAGCCCCCGGAAGCGCCGGGCCGTATACGGCGCACCGTCCGCCCCGCGCCCCGTACGGACTCACCGGCCGGCCCCCGGAGACCGTCCACCCCCTTCCGGACGGCGGTCGGGGCGGTGCTCGGCGGCGATGCCGAACCGGCCCCGGTCGCCCGGAGCGGAGGAGAGGGGGCGGACCGAGGAGACCGAGCTGATCACCCGCTCCTCCGTCTCCGCCGGCTCACTCTCCAGCCGCTCCAGGTCAGCGGCGGAGACGAGCGCGACCAGCGGCTTCCCGTGACGGGTCACGACCACGCGCTCGCCGCCGTAGACGACGCGGTTGATCAGATCGGCGAGCTCTGCCCGGGCTTGCGTCACCGGAATCTCATAGGTCATGCTCCCATTCTAACGGCCTGTACGTCCTGTACATTTTTTACAGAGAGTCGTGCGGGTTCACCGTGCGGAGAAGCCGCGCGGACCCCGCGACCCGCCCCTGAGGAGAGGTACGCCATGCAGCGCCCTTCGACCCGATACGTCCTGCCCGAGTTCACCGAGCGGACGAGTTACGGAACCCGCACCCTCGATCCGTACTCCCGGCTCCTGGAGGACCGGATCGTCTTCCTGGGGACCGCAGTCGACGACACCGCCGCGAACGACGTGATCGCGCAGTTCATCCACCTCGAGTACGCCGCCCCCGACCGGGACATCAGCCTCTACGTCAACTCGCCGGGCGGCCCGATCAGCGCCATGGCGGCGATCTACGACACGATGCAGATCATCACCTGCGACGTGGAGACCGTCTGCCTCGGCCAGGCCGCCTCGACCGCCGCCGTACTCCTGGCGGCCGGGGCTCCCGGCAAGCGGATGGCGCTGCCCGGCGCCCGGATCGTCCTCCAGCAGCCCGCCGTCGAGGAGCCGATGCGCGGGCAGCCGTCCGATCTGCTGATCCACGCGGAGGAGTTGCTGCGGCTGCGGAGCCTGGTCACCGGGACGCTGGCGCGCCACACGGGGCGGAGTGCGGAGCGGATCGCGGACGACATCGACCGGGACACGATCCTCGACGCGCCCGGGGCCCGGTCGTACGGGCTGATCGACCATGTCGTCCAGAACCGCACGGCCTCCCCCGGCGGGCGGTGAGGGCCGGTGCTGCCACCCGAACTGCCGCCGCTGCCCGCCCTCACCCGGGCCGAGTGCGAGGTCGTCGACCACTATCTGCGGATCGTGGACCTGCTGGGCCGGATCAACCCGGCGCGCGGCACGGACACCTACGCCGCACTGCGCGCGGCGCAGGCCCTGCCCGCCCAAGTGGCCGGGCTGCGGGACGCCCTGACGGCCATGCACCAGCGGGGCGAGCGCGAGCTGTACGCGACGACGCTGGCCAGGGCGTTGCGGACGCTCGACGGGGAGCGGCGGGCCGGGCGGGTCACCCTGCCGCCCGAACAGCCGACTTGAGGGTGCGCGCCGTTCCCGTATGGCCGCGCCCATACGAGAAGAACTCGCACATTCGGCGTATGAAATGACCGGACGGAATCGGCGAGGCGAGTTGCGCGATCCGGCCGGGGCATCGCCGCGCGTGATCGTTACGCCGCAGGTACAGCCCTCATCGCCGCGCGCGACCCAGCGGCGGAATCCCCCGTCGCCACCCACACGGACCAAGGGTGACTAACTTCACATATCGTCGTTTCAGCAGGGAAATCGAGAGGTTTCTGGGTCAAGATCCCTGGGACGACAAGCCCCCGCCAGCCCTGGCGAGGCGGTCCGGGCGGACGCCGAGTCCTGCCGCCGTTCCGGATGACGGGTCGACAGGAGTGGATCGGCAGGAGTGGAGGACCCAGGCAGTACGGGACGACGCCCGTCGTGGTCGTTCCTCGGGGTGAAGCCGTTCACGCGGCCGGGCAACTTCGCCAGCCCGAACCCGACAGGTCATCCTTCACAGGCGGCTGACGAAGGGTTGCGCATGACCGCGCAGACACATGTCCCGTCTCTGCTGTCCCGGGCTGGGGCCGTATCGGCCCTCACGCTCGCCACGGTCGCCGGCACGATGCTGGCACCTGGCGCGGCGTCAGAGGCCGAGGCCGCCACGCTCAGTGTCAGGGCTCTGAAGATCGCGGAGTCGAAGAAGGGGTCCCCGTACATGTACGGCGCCACGGGGCCGCACCGCTTCGACTGCTCGGGGCTGACGCTCTACTCGTTCAAGAAAGCCGGCAAGAAGCTCGCCCGTACGGCACAGGCGCAGTACAACCAGACCCAGCACGTCTCGCCCTCCTCGCGGCGCAAGGGCGACCTGGTGTTCTTCCATTCCGGGCGGTACGTGTACCACGTCGGGATCTACGCGGGCAACGGAAGGATCTGGCACTCGCCGAAGACCGGCTCGCTGGTCCGGCTGGAGAGGATCTGGTCCAGGAGCGTCCTGTACGGCCGGGTGAGGTGAGCACGGTCGCCGGCCGCTCGGCGCCCTCGGCGGGGGCGACCTCGGCGGGGGCGCTACGGGACCGGTGCGGCCGGCGACAGCGGAACCGCCCAGGGCAGGGCGATCCAGACGGTCTTGCCGCCCTCCTCGGTCGGGGTGACCGACAGCCGCCCGCCGGCCTCGGCCGTCAGCGAGCGGATGATGACCATCCCGCGGCCGTTGTCCTGCTGCACGGCCGCGGGCAGCCGCTGGGGCCAGCGCGGATGACTGTCGGTCACCCCGATGCGCAGCCGTTCCTCGCGGTCGAGCCGTACCTCCACGGTGAACGTGGGCGACCGGCCGAAGGTGTGCTGCACGGCGTTGGTCGCCAGCTCCGAGACGATCAGCCGGACCGTGTCCGCCGTGGCCGCCTCCTCCGGCAGCCCCCAGCCGGTCAGGAGGTCCGCCACATATCGTCGGGCGGTGGGCACCGAGGCGGGCTCGCTCGGCAGGGTGATGGATGCTTCCTGGTGGTCGGCCATGGCGACGCTGTCCCTTTCCCGCCGGACCGGACTCCGGCACAGCTGATGACTGCGCGGACGGCCTCGGACCGTGCTGCGCGACAGCCTGCCACTGATCGCACCATCCGCACCTCCGATCCACCGAGATCTGCATATATCTGTCGCTCAAAGCGGTGAACTCTGCAACGCGAGACCGTATTTGGGCGCCGGAAAGATAACTTCTCCGCCTTGACGCCGTTCGGCGTGACGGAGAAGTACGCGGAGAGGGGATTCGGCCATGCGGCATATTCCGGTGGTACGTCGGCAGCGGCTCGGCGAGGAATTGCGCAGGCTGCGCCGGAGTGCGGGGCTCACCAGCGGTCAGACGGCGCGGCTGCTCGGCTGGCACCAGTCGAAAGTGAGCAGGATCGAAACCGGCGTCAGCGGGGTGCGGGACGGGGATCTGGCGGCGCTCCTCGACGCGCTGGGGATCGAGGACCAGCGGCTGCGCTCGCTGCTGCGGGCCCTCGCGGGCACGGCGGACGGGACGCCGGGGTGGTGGACGGCGTACAGCTCGGTCATCCCGCCCACGTACCGGGACTTCATCGCCCTGGAGACCCAGGCGAGCACCGCGCACACGCTGGAGACCTCCGTGGTGCCCGGGCTGCTCCAGACCTCGTCCTACGCCCGCGCCGTGACCAGGGCGGCGCTGACGGGGAAGCCGGACGGGACGGTGGACTCACTGGTCGATGTGCGGCTCACCCGTCAGGAGGTGCTGACGCGCGACGAGAGTCCGCTGCGTCTGCACGCCGTGATCGACGAGGCGGTGTTACGGAGAGAGGTGGGCGGTCCCGGGGTGATGCGCGATCAGCTGCGGCGGCTCACCCGCCTCGCCCGGCTTCCGCAGATTTGTCTCCAGGTGCTGCCGTTCACCGCCGGCGGCTATGCCGGGTTGACGGGACCTTTCGTCATCTTCTCTTTTCCGAACATTACCGATCTGGATTTAGTCATTCTCGACCATTTAACGAATAGCCTCTATCTGGAGCGGAAAGAGGACCTTGAGGCGTACCGCGTCGCCTTCGACGCGATGCGGGCGCACGCCCTCTCGACAGAGGATTCATTGGATCTCATCGCCGGGATCAGTGACGGCGCGTAGGGAGCATCATGTCCGCTTGCCTCGCACAGCCCCCCACCCCACATCCCGTACCCTTTTCACCCCCGCTGAGCTGGCGCCGCAGCAGTCACAGCGTCGGCGCCAACAACTGCGTGGAGTGCGCCCGGAACGACGCGGGCGCGCTGGCCGTACGGGACTCCAAAAACCTCGCCCTGCCCCAGCTGGCCTTCTCGCCCGGCGCGTGGACGTCCTTCGTCCGCGCGCTGGACGGACGGCGGACCGGGTCGTAGGGCGAAGTCCGCTAGTGCGCGTCCGGGCGCGGTGCCGCGGTCCCGGGCGCGAGGGCGACGATCGTCCGTACCGCCGCGCCGATCTGTTCCTCCGTCAGGTCGGCGCGGGCGGTCAGCCTGATCCGGGAGATGCCGTCCGGGACCGAGGGCGGGCGGAAGCAGCCCACGGCCAGCCCCGCCGCCCGGCACCCGGCCGCCCAGTCCACGGCCGCCTCGGGCGACGGCGCCTGTACGGAGACCACGGCGGCGTCGGGCCGTACGGCCGTCAGCCCCGCCCCGGTCAGCAGCCGGTGCAGCGTACGGGCGACCTCCCTGGCCCGCTCGGCGCGTTCGGGCTCCCGCCGCAGCAGCCGCAGACCCTCCAGGGCGGCGCCCGCGGCCGCGGGGGCCAGTCCCGTGTCGAAGATGAACGTCCGCGCGGCGTTGACGAGATGGTCGATCACCCTGGCCGGGCCGAGGACGGCGCCGCCCTGGCTGCCCAGGGACTTGGAGAGGGTGAGCGTCGCCACCACCCCGGGGGCCCCCGCGAGCCCCGCCGCGTCGAGGGTGCCCCGGCCGCCCGTACCGAGCACGCCCAGCCCGTGCGCGTCGTCGACGAGGAGGGCCGCGCCCCGGCCGTGGCAGACCGCCGCGAGCCCGGCGAGCGGCGCGGCGTCACCGTCCACCGAGAAGACCGCGTCGCTCACCACCAGCGCGCGCCGCCCCGGGTGCGCGTCGAGTGCCTTGGCGACGGCCTCGGGGGCCGCGTGCGGTACGACGACGGTCTCGGCGCGGGAGAGCCGGCAGCCGTCCACGATCGAGGCGTGGTTGCCGGCGTCGGAGACGAGGAGTCCGTCGCGGGCGGTGAGCGCGGTGAGCGCGGCGAGGTTGGCCGCGTACCCGGACGAGAGGACCAGCGCGGCCTCGAAACCGCAGAAGTCGGCCAGCTCCCGTTCGAGTTCGGCGTGGAGTTCGGTGCTGCCGGTGACCAGCCGGGACCCCGTGGCGCCCGCGCCCCAGCGGCGGGCGGCCGCCGCGGCGGCGCCGGTCACGCCGGGGTGCCGGGCCAGCCCGAGGTAGTCGTTGCTCGCCAGGTCCAGCAGGGGCGAGTCGGCCGGGCGCGGCCGGAGCGCCCGGACCAGCCCGGCCCGCTCGCGGCGGCGCGCCTCGCCGTCGGTCCAGTCGAAGGGGTCGGCCGGGTGCGGGAGGCCGGTCCGGTCGAGAGGATCCTGCTCCATCGGTCCCGTCCTTTTGTAGGCAGCTCACAGACCCTAGCCGTCGTCGAACCCATTTTTAGTGTGGCTATACACACACCTCGCTCCGGCGGTGTTGTGGGGTTCCTCCGTGGCCAGGACGCGCCCCGTGCGCCAGGATCGGCACCATGGATCTGCTGAACACGCTGGTGGAGAAGGGCCTGCGGCGCGAGCTGCCGACCCGCGAAGAAGCGCTCGCCGTGCTGGCGACCTCCGACGACGAGCTGCTCGACGTGGTCGCGGCGGCCGGCAAGGTGCGCCGTCAATGGTTCGGGCGGCGGGTGAAGCTGAACTATCTGATCAACCTGAAGTCCGGCCTGTGCCCGGAGGACTGCTCCTACTGTTCCCAGCGGCTCGGGTCCAAGGCGGAGATCCTCAAGTACACCTGGCTCAAACCGGACGAGGTGACCAAGGTCGCCGCCGCCGGGGTGGCGGGCGGCGCCAAGCGGGTCTGTCTGGTCGCCAGCGGCCGGGGGCCGACGGACCGGGACATCGACCGGGTCTCGCGGAGCATCGAGGCGATCAAGGAGGAGAACGGGGACGTCGAGGTGTGCGCCTGCCTCGGGCTGCTCTCCGCCGGGCAGGGTGAGCGGCTGCGGGCCGCGGGCGCCGACGCGTACAACCACAACCTCAATACGTCCGAGGCGACGTACGGCGACATCACCACCACCCACACCTACGCCGACCGGGTGGACACCGTGGAGCGGGCGCAGGCCGCCGGTCTCTCCGCCTGCTCCGGTCTGATCGCCGGCATGGGCGAGAGCGACGAGGACCTGGTCGACGTCCTTTTCTCGCTGCGCGCGCTCGACCCGGACTCGGTGCCGGTCAACTTCCTGATCCCGATGGAGGGGACCCCGCTGGAGCGGGAGTGGCACCTCACCCCGCAGCGCTGTCTGCGGATCCTGGCGCTGGCCCGGTTCGTCTGCCCGGATGTGGAGGTCCGGCTCGCGGGCGGGCGCGAGGTGCATCTGCGGACGCTGCAGCCGCTCGCCCTGCACCTGGTCAACTCGATCTTCCTCGGCGACTACCTGACCAGTGAGGGCCAGGCGGGCCAGGCGGACCTGGACATGATCGCCGACGCGGGCTTCGAGGTGGAGGGCGCGGGGGCGGCCACGCTGCCGGAGCACCGTACCGGCACCGGCGGCTGCGCACCCTGCGGTGACGGCGGCAGCGGCGGCACCTGCGGCGGATCCGGCGAGCCCGCGGAGGCCGCGAAGACCGAGAAGGCCGCGGAGGCCGCGAAGAGCGGGAAGACCCCACCGGCCGCCGGGGAAGCGGAGCAGGCTCCGCCGGGACTCCGTACGGACCTGGTCTCCGTACGGCGCAGGGGCGCCGGTACGGACCTGGCGCCCAATGCCTGAGGTGTCTTCCCCCGCCGGACCGCTCACCCCCGGACCGCTCACCGCCGACGCGCTGCTCGCCCTGGACCGCGCCCATGTCTGGCACCCGTACGGGCCGATGCCGGGCCGGACGGATCCGCTGGTCGTGGAGTCCGCCTCCGGGGTACGGCTCCGGCTCGCCGAGGCCGCGTACGGCCGGCGGGAGCTGGTCGACGGCATGTCGTCCTGGTGGTCGGCGATCCACGGCTACAACCACCCCGTGCTCAACGAGGCGGCGCGCGGCCAGCTCGACCGGATGAGCCATGTGATGTTCGGCGGGCTCACCCACGAGCCCGCCGTCCGGCTCGCGGCCCGGCTGGTCGAGATCACGCCCGAGCCGCTGCGCCATGTCTTCCTCGCGGACTCGGGCTCCGTCTCGGTCGAGGTCGCCGTCAAGATGTGCCTCCAGTACTGGCGTTCGGCCGGCCGCCCGGCCAAGCACCGGCTGCTGACCTGGCGCGGCGGCTACCACGGCGACACCTGGCAGCCGATGTCGGTGTGCGACCCCGACGGCGGGATGCACGGGCTCTGGTCGGGGGTCCTGCCCCGGCAGATCTTCGCGGACGCGCCGCCGGCCGCGTACGACGAGACGTACGCCGACGGGCTGCGCGCGCTCATCGCCCGCCACGCGGACGAACTCGCCGCCGTGATCGTCGAGCCGGTGGTGCAGGGCGCGGGCGGGATGCGCTTCCACTCCCCCGCCTATCTGCGGGTCCTGCGGGAGGCGTGCGACGCGCACGACGTGCTGTTCGTCCTGGACGAGATCGCCACCGGCTTCGGCCGTACGGGGACCCTTTTCGCCGCGGAACAAGGCGGCGTGTCCCCCGATGTGATGTGTGTCGGCAAGGCGTTGACCGGCGGCTATCTGACGATGGCCGCGACGCTGTGCACCGAGCGGGTGGCCGAGGGCATCGCCCGCGGCGAGGTCCCGGTGCTGGCGCACGGGCCGACCTTCATGGGCAATCCGCTGGCGGCGGCCGTCGCCAACGCCTCGATCGACCTGCTGCTCGGCCAGGACTGGGCGCGCGAGGTCGGGCGCGTCGAGGCGGGACTGCGCCAGGGGCTGGCGGAGGCCGCGGAGCTGCCGGGGGTACGGGAGGTACGGGTGCTGGGCGCGATCGGGGTCGTCCAGCTCGACCACGAGGTGGACCTGGCCGCGGCGACCCGCGCGGCGGTGCGCGAGGGCGTCTGGCTGCGGCCGTTCCGCGATCTAGTGTACACCATGCCGCCGTATGTGACGGGTGATGAGGACATCGCCCGGATCTGCCGCGCGGTGGTCGCGGGGGCCGCCGACGCGGCGGCCGCCCGGCGGGAGGGCGGAGCGGGGCTTGCCCAAAATGTCGGGTCCGGGGCCGGGGCGGGGATAGGGCAAAACCGAGTGTAG